>CALXTS010000005.1 GCA_944391465.1 uncultured Alphaproteobacteria bacterium | reverse complement strand
GCGTTATGGTATGGGGTTGGTTGTTTGATATTACCGCAAATAAGCTATGCGATGACTTGTGAAGAAGCTCCGGATTGCACGGCGCTCGGATTTAAGGTTGCCGGCTCGGAGGTTAAGAGTAAGTGCAACGGATTGAGCCGGATGAAGTGTCCTTTCGGGGATTATTATTTCTGCTCCGAGAAAAAATGCGAAGAGGACGACTATCCTTATACTAAAAGCAACTGCAGCTATACTCTTGCCGGAAGTAGTTGTTCCGATAGTGAAGGAGCGCATTATAAAGAATGTGTTCAATCTTGTGATACATCAAAATATCCTTATATGGAGGATGTTAATTGTTCTTTAAATGGTGGCGGAGATTCTTGTTATGATGATGAAGGGTGGCATTATGAATCTTGCGTAACTAACTGTCCTGCGGACTGGCTTCACCCTAGGAATCCTGAAGGGTGTATAAATCCTACGGTTTATTGCGCAGAAAGAAACGGTACTCCCGTTACCTACAATTGCCCTTCTTGTATGGAATGTTATGAGGAATATGGAGGGCACTGTAGTCCTATATATAGCAGAGACAAGCGTAATGCCTTAACTTATGATACTTGTACGGCTCCGAACGGAAAAACTTTTTATTGTGCAACTTCTTGTCCTGAAGGATGGCATGTTTATAATTGTGAGTGCGTTAATTTTTAAAACGAAAGCCCCTCATTTGAGGGGCTTTTCTTTTAAGAACATAAAGATTATTTGCTGAGTTGTGCTGCAACTTCGGCGGCAAAGTCTTCTTCTTTTTTCTGTAAGCCTTCTCCTAATTTGAAGCATACATAATCAGAAATTTTTATATCTGCTCCAAGCTCTTTTGCGGCATCAGCCACAACTTGCTTAACTTTCTTATCAGGATCCATAATGTAAGCCTGTTCTTCAAGAACAACTTCATCATAAAATTTACGGACGCGACCTTCTACCATTTTTTCAATAATATTAGCCGGTTTGCCTGATGCTTTTGCTTGTTCTGCAAAAATTGATTTCTCATGCTCTACAGCCGCAGGATCTACATCTGAAATCTTTAATGCTATTGGGTTAGAGGCTGCGATATGCATGGCTATATGTTTGCCCAATTCTGCTAATTTAGCTTTATCTGCTTTTGATTCCAAAGCAACCAACACACCAATTTTCCCGATATTTTGGCCGGCGGCATTGTGAATGTATGATGCAACTACACCTTCGTTAACTTCTATAACTTTTGCACGACGGAGATTCATGTTTTCACCAATCTTGGCAATCATATCTGTCAGGCGTTCTTCAAAAGTTTTACCGCATTTTGGGCAGTTAAATGATTTCATGTCGCATACTTCGCCAGAAGTCTTTAATGCTACTATTGCAGCATCTGCTACATATTCTTGGAAAATCTCGTTCTTTGCAACAAAGTCTGTTTCTGAATTTACTTCTACAACAGCGCCTTTGTTTCCTTCAACATATACTGAAACTAAACCTTCGGCAGCGATACGGCTGGCTTTTTTGGCCGCAGATGCCAATCCTTTTTTACGCAACCAGTCAACGGCTTCTTCCATGTTTCCATTGGCTTCTACCAAAGCCTTTTTACAATCAAGCATTCCGGCGCCTGTTGTTTCTCTCAACTCTTTTACCTGAGCTGCTGTAATCTCTGTCATCTTTGTTTCCTTCTTTTCGATTAAAATGCGGCGATATTCTTCCTTTTTCAAGTAAATACCGCCGCTTGTTTTTCTTGATAATATTTTCTAAAACGGTTTAGAAATTATTCGGCAGCAGCCTCTGAAGATGCTTTCTTGGAAGCTCTTTTCTTTGCTGGTTTGGCTTCTGCTGTTTCTTCTACCATTTCTTCAACTTTAACACCTTGAGCGGCTATCTGTGCTTGGATTCCATCCAAAACAGCTGATGAAACCATCTCACAGTAGAACTGAATGGCGCGAATGGCGTCATCATTTCCCGGAACCGGTAAATCTACTTCTTCAGGGTTAGAGTTGGTATCGCAAATTCCTATTACCGGAATACCGAGTTTCTTAGCTTCTTTAATTGCCAATGACTCTTTGCAGGTATCTACAACAAATACCAAATCCGGCTGTCCGCCCATGTTCATGATACCGCCGAGTTCTTGACTCAGTTTTTCCTGCTCTTTTTTGAAATTTTGCATTTCTTTTTTGGTATAGCCGGCATATTCATTCTTTTCTGCCATTTCATTCAATTTTACCAAGCGGGTAATTGATTTGTAAATGGTTTTCCAGTTTGTCAGCATACCGCCGAGCCAACGATAGTTTACATAATACTGTCCGCATCTCTCGGCATGTTCTTTAATGATATCCTGTGCTTGTCTTTTTGTTCCTACAAACAAAATCTTTCCACCGTTAGCGGCAATCTCTCTTGTTGTTGCCAATGCGGTATAAAGCATCGGGTATGTCTTTTGTAAGTCGATAATGTGAATATTATCTTTTTTTCCGTATATATACGGAGCCATTTTCGGGTTCCAACGACGTGCGTGGTGTCCGAAGTGTACGCCGGCTTCTATCATCTGGCGTAATGTAAATGTAGGAAGTGCCATTTTATTATCCTTTTTTTCCGGTTAAACCTCCGCAGGCTCTCGGTCTTCTGTAAGACACCGGTGTGAGGCTTAAAAGCAGCCCCCGTTACCTGCGTGTGTTATGAGAAACGCACCATGCGTCTCTTTCGCGACTCTTTCTATAGCTAATTTAATGTTTTTGCAAGTGTTTTTTTGATTTTAAACCACTTGACCACCCTTAATATACTGTTTTTTGTTTAAGATTGAAGTTTAACTCTTGTAAAATCCGCAGAATTGCTATATTTTAGCCACAATTAACAGTTTTTTTTAATGAGGATATTATGGCTGATTTGTTTGAAGGTTCTACTGCGCCGGATGTTAAAGATTACAGCGCTAACAGTATTGAGGTTTTGGAAGGATTGGAACCTGTCCGCCATCGGCCGGGTATGTATATCGGCGGTACCGATGAAACCGCTCTTCATCATCTGGTTGCCGAAATCTTAGATAACTCTATGGATGAAGCCGTTGCCGGCTATGCTAATAAAATTGATATTCAAGTCAATGCCGACTATTCGGTTACAATCATTGATAACGGACGAGGCATCCCTGTTGACCCTCATCCCAAATATCCCGACAAATCTGCTTTGGAAGTTATTTTAACCATGTTGCACTCCGGCGGTAAATTCGGCGGCGGGGCTTATAAAGTTTCCGGCGGTTTGCACGGTGTCGGTTTATCCGTCGTCAACGCTTTATCAGAAAAGCTCATTGTTGAGATTGCTCGCGATAGAAAACTTTATCGGCAAGAATACTCCAAAGGTTATCCTCAAGGACCTTTGGAACTCATCGGAAACGCGCCGAATCGTCGGGGAACATCCATTACCTTTAAGCCGGATCCGGAAATCTTCGGTGCTACCGCAAATCTGCAACCAAACCGTGTTTTTCGCATGGCTCGTTCCAAAGCATTCCTGTTTAAGGGAATCCATATCAACTGGAAATGTGCCCCCGAAGTTATCGGAGAAGGAGAAGCTACTCCAACAGAAGCCGAGCTTTGTTTTCCTAACGGTTTGTTAGATTTCTTAAATTATCAAGTCGGAGCACGCGCTACCATTAACAGACGCCCGTTTGCCGGTGATGCCGATTTGGCTAACGATGAAGGTAAAGTCGAATGGGCGATTACTTGGCCTGAAGATGAAAACGGCTTTTGTAATTCCTACTGCAATACGGTGGTTACACCTCAGGGCGGAACCCATGAAATCGGCTTCAAGACGGCTTTAATTCGAGGCTTGAAAGAATATGGAGATATGGCAAACATTAAAAAAGTTTCAGCAATCACGGCTGAAGATTTTTTGAGCGATGCCTGCATCATGCTTTCCGTATTCATCAGAGATCCTCAATTCCAAGGTCAAACAAAAGATAAATTAACCTCTACAAAGGCTATTCGATTAGTTGAATCTGCCGTTAAAGACTCTTTTGACCATTGGCTGTCTTCTGATCCTGAAAATGCTTCGGCTTTAATTGAATACGTTATTGAACGAGCTGAATTCCGCAAAAAAAAGAAAGAAGAAAAAGTTCAAAATCGAAAAAGTCCGACTAAAAGACTTCGATTACCCGGAAAATTAGCCGATTGCTCTCACACCTCTACCAAAGATACAGAAATATTTATTGTAGAGGGAGATTCCGCAGGCGGTTCTGCCAAACAGGGTCGCGACCGCATGACACAAGCAATTTTACCTTTGCGCGGAAAAATTTTGAACGTTGCCAGCGCTTCTCTTGATAAAATTATGCAAAACCAAGAGATTAAGGATATGTGCGAGGCTCTCGGGTGTGGTGTCAAAGAACATTATAATGAGGATAATTTGCGTTACGAAAAAATTATCATTATGACAGATGCCGATGTTGACGGTGCTCATATCGCCTCTTTATTAATGACTTTCTTCTATCAGCAGATGCCTAAATTGATTGAAAACGGACATCTTTTTATTGCAACACCTCCCTTATATAAAATTGCTGTTGGCGGTAACAACTACTATGCCCTTGACGATGAAGACAAAGACCGTATCTTGGCAAAAGTCGTTAAAGGAAATCAAAAGCCTGATATCAGTCGATTTAAAGGTTTGGGAGAAATGAGCGCTCAACAACTCAAAGAAACGACCATGGATAAGAAAAAACGCATGCTGTTGCGCGTTATGATTCCTTCCACCAATACCGAAGAAGGCAAAGAAGAAGCCTTTGAAACGCGGCGGCAAGTGGAAAGATTAATGGGTAAAAATCCCGAATTGCGTTTTAAGTTTATTATCGAACGCGCTAAATTTGTTGATGATTTGGATATTTAGTTTTTGTTGGGATTATATTAACATCTTTTATTTATAATAACCCTCAGTTGGACGCAATGAGGGTTTTTATTTTAAGATGATTCGAAAAATAAACGCAAAAGAATTTGAAAAAGCTGCGCAATTATGGTTAGACGCTTCTCTGAAAGCGCATCATTTTATTGATGCGGCTTATTGGAAAAATAACCTCCAGAATATGCAAAACTTTTATTTGCCTAAAAGCGAAACTTTTGTCTTTGAGGATAAACGCAAAATTAAAGGTTTTATTAGTGTTACAGAAAATAATTATATTGCGGCATTGTTTGTGGATCCTTCTTTTCAGAGAAAAAAAATCGGCAGTAAATTACTCTCTTTTATCCGAAAAAAATATTCTCATCTGTGCCTAAAAGTTTATGTGAAAAATCTACCGGCAATATCTTTTTATCAGAAAAATGATTTTAAGATTATTGCTGAAAGGACCGATACTTTAACAAATGAAAAAGAATTAATTATGAGTTGGGCTTTAGGATGCAAAAGCGGTTTTTCCAAACGCTACTCTGCAGATTCTTAATTCTTTGCTGATTAATCTTTGTTATTTGGTAAAAATATTAAAAATATTATTGACATCTGATATCAGATTAGATAATTTCCTATCAGTTATCGGGGTTGTAGCTCAGTTGGGAGAGCACTTGAATGGCATTCAAGAGGTCAGGGGTTCGATTCCCCTCAGCTCCACCATTTTTTTGAACCGCTGCGATTGCTAGCGGTTTTTTGATTAAAATGGGGTCATAGCTCAGTTGGGAGAGCGGTTGGTTCGCAATCAACAGGTCGGGAGTTCGATCCTCCCTGGCTCCACCATTTTAAGATAATTTCTTAGCAACATCTCTTCTTTTTTGCGTTTTGGATTATACATACTAAAAAGCAGATATTATATTTGCTTTTAATTGACTTTTTATAAAATATTCTTTACCGTCAAGTTAGTGTCTTTAAGGAAAAACTATGAATTTGGATTTCAAAGAGTCAGATGGCATTTTGCTGTTATTTTTAAAAGGAGATTATCTTAACTTTGATTCTCCGCAAAAACTTGAGAGCCTTCTTTCTTTTATTGCAAACTCAAACATAAAATCCGTTAAAATCGAAACGACCAATTTAACTCTTTGGGATTCCAGTTTGCTCTCGGTTCTATTCCAGATTGCAAAAGCTGCCGAACACAAAAATATTAAGTTTGACTTTGTTTCTCTTCCTAATGATTTGAAACACATGTTACAACTTGCTCTTACCGTAGATAGAAAACCAACTTTACCTAAAGAAACAAAAGAAGACTTTTTTACAGAAATCGGACATCTATCTCTTATAGTATGGAATGCCTTTAATCGCGGATGTTCTTTTATCTCCGATGCAACAAAGTCTTTTATTCGTTTAATATCACATAAAGCCATTATGCGTCCGGTTGACTTTTTATTTGCTCTTGATGCTTGTGGACCGAAAGCTATCGGGATTGTATCTCTTATCAGTTTTATGGTTGGCTTGATTTTGGCTTTTGTCGGAGCTATTCAACTTAAAGATTTTGGTGCTCAAATTTACGTTGCTAGTTTGGTTACTATCGGAATGATTCGAATTATGGGTGCAATCATGGCCGGTATTATTATGGCCGGCCGCACAGGAGCGTCTTATGCGGCAACTATCGGAACCATGCAGGTTAATGAAGAAATTGATGCGCTTAAAACGATGGGAATCCCGATTACCGATTTTTTGGTTTTGCCTCGACTTTGTGCTTTAGTTATTGCTATGCCGTTGTTGACAATGCTGGCTGATTTTGTCGGAATGCTTGGAGGTGCGTTTGTCGGCGTTGTTATGTTGGATATTGCCCCAGAAGAATATTGGAAATATGCTTGGAATGCCTTCGGGTTAAAAAACTTTTTAGTCGGTGTGTTTCACGGGCTCGTTTTTGGCTATATCATTGCGCTATGCGGATGTTATTACGGAATTAACTGTGGCAGAAATGCCGATAGCGTCGGCGTTGCCACAACTAAAGCCGTCGTTTCCTCAATTGTCTGGATGATTGTCATAACCGGAATTATTACCGTTATTTGTGAAGGGTTGGGGCTATGATTGCTAAAAACGTTAAAATAGATGTTAAAGATTTGACGGTAGCTTATGGCTCTAATATCTTACTTAAAAATGCTGATTTTACAGTCAATAAAGGCGATGTTTTTATTATTATGGGAGGTTCAGGTTCGGGTAAAAGCAGTTTGCTTCGTGTTATGACCGGATTAATGCCTCCGGCAAGCGGCAAAATTATGATTGACGGAATTGATTTTGTTTCTGCATCCTCCGAAAAACAAAAAGAGATTATGCAAAAATGTGGTATTTTATATCAGAGCGGAGCTTTATTCAGCTCCATGACATTAGCCGAAAATATTGCTATGCCGTTGCAACAATATACTGATTATTCCGAAGCCACCATTCAAGATTTGGTTTCCTTAAAACTGGCATTAGTCGGATTGGCCGGTTTTGAAGAATACTATCCTTCCGAAATCAGCGGAGGAATGAAAAAACGTGCAGGACTGGCTCGCGCTTTGGCTTTAGATCCTGATGTTGTGTATTTTGACGAACCTTCCGCAGGATTGGATCCTGTCAGTTCCAAGCTGTTGGATAATCTTATTATTGATATTAATCAAAGTTTGGGAACAACGATGATTATTGTTACGCATGAATTGGCTTCTATTTTTGATATCGGAACAAATTCAATTTATTTAGACGGTAATACAAAAAGTATTCTTGCTCGAGGAAATCCTTCCGAATTACTTAAAAATCCGCCAAATGAAACTATTTATAATTTTTTAACCCGAGGAAAAGAAAATGCGAAAAGAGCCTAATAAAAGATTAATCGGATTCTTTGTTTTTGCCGGATTTTTTATTTTGTTCGGCATTATCATTCATTTTGTTATGAAAAAAGCCATGCCTAATAACTCAGGAATGGTTGTTATGTATTTTGAAGAATCTATTAAAGGATTGAATGTCGGTTCTTCGGTTATTTTTGAAGGCGTGGAAGTCGGAAAAGTTTCTAAAATCGAACTGTTAACAAGTCCTGATAACCTTGATTTCAGTATCCCGGTTTATGCTAAATTTCAACAAGATGAAACTTTTTCCGAATTAAAAGCTCCATCAAAATCCAGCAAAAAAGATTTACTTTTACAGTTAATTCAAAAAGGTTTGCGCGCCAGACTGGTTAATCAAAGTTACTTGACCGGGCAATTGATGATTGAATTGCAAATGTTACCCAACACGCCGGTCGTTTTTCGGCAGAAAGAGTTTCATCCGGCACGTACGACTTTTGAGATTCCAACCGTACCTTCCGTCGGTGTCAGCGTTTCTAAAGAACTGCAAGAGATGCCTCTTAAACAAATCTTAATTCGTACTGATAATATTTTAAAATCTTTAGAAACAGATTTACCTCAAATATTACCGCAATTTAAAACTTTAGGTATAAACTTAAACAAACTCGTTAATAGAACATCTCCGCAGACTGAAAATACTTTCAGGCAACTTAATCAAACCCTTGATGATGTCGGCTCTGCGGCTAAAGCTCTTCGGAATTTTGCCGATTATATTGAACGGCATCCGGAATCTTTGTTACAAGGAAAAGGAAAATATTAAAATGAAAAAAATCTCTGTTTTCTTTATTGCTTTTTTACTTGCCGGTTGTATCGGTTTTGGAACTAGTCAACCTTCCAAATTTTATATTCTGGAGGCTCTAAACGGACAAGCTCCTTTGTCTCAGAAAAAAATTTCCATTGGCGTTGAGCCTATCAAAATTCCGGGATACCTTGATAAACCGCAGATTGTGTTGTCTGAAAATAATTCTCCCGAAATGAATCTTTCCGAAACCCAGCGCTGGGCAGAAGCTCTTTCTTCCATGATGCAGAGAACTTTGGCTAAAGATATGGGTAATTATTTGCCAAACGCTTTTATTAAAAGCAAAACTTATGGTTCGGAAAACTTTACTTACACAATCTTTGCAGAAGTTGCTTCCATGGACGGTATTTTAGGTGATAAAGCCGAGCTATCCGTTTGGTGGAGTATTCTCAACAGCGACGGAAAAACTATCGTTCGTGAACAGAGCAAATTAAAGCGTCCTTTGGACAAAACTTATGCAGATTATGTCGATACCCAAAGCAAATTGCTTAATGATTTGGCTGAAAAAATATCTAAGAAACTTGCCGAGCTTTAGAATTTAAGCAACATTCAATGAATGACTTTTATTCAAAAGTTCTTCTTTTGAGAGTGTAAAACCGCTGTTTATCCAGAGTGTTTCAAGCTCTTTCAAAAGGTTGCCGATTTTACGGGAATCGGTTATGCCGATTGCTATAATATCTCTTCCTTTAAGCGGAAATTCAGGTGTTTCCATATCATTTATCGAATCAATAATCTGGTGCAGATTGTTGATACTTTGGCGATTAAATGCGAGCAACAACAAAAGTTTGTCCACGCAAAATTCTTTACCATACAAATAGACTAATCGCGGCAAATTGCTTATCGTCAGAAATTCGCTAAGCGGAATATCGTAAGTTGCCCAACTGATAAAACTCTGTTTTTGTTTTTTGTTCAAACGCAAACGTGATGCCATATTCTCGGCAAGTTCAGCATCGGGATTATACAAAGCAAAAAGGCGGCGCAAACTATCGCAAGGGATTTTTTCTTTTTCTACCAATTTTATCAAGAAATCCAAATTATCTAAATACTGTGCATCCGGCATAATATAACTCAAGATATTATTTTCTTGCATTATTCGGCAGGTTTCCACGGCTTTGGGTGTAAGCAAAATTTTAAATAATTCATCACGAATCCGCTCCATGGAAAGTTTTGTCAGACCTTCACGGTGTTCTATACAGGCTTGCAATGCTTTTTCATTTATCGGGCCTTTTCCGAAGATGGAATAAAAGCGGAAAAAACGCAGAATCCGCAAATAGTCTTCGGTAATTCTTTGAGATGGATTACCTATAAATCGCACCACACCGTTTTCAAGGTCTTTGACTCCGTCATAATAGTCAAAAACATTACCTTTTTCATCTGCATAAACGGCATTAATGGTTAAATCGCGGCGAGAAGCGTCTTCTTCCCAGTTATCCGTAAATTCTACTTCGGCGTGACGTCCATCTGTTTTTACATCTCTACGCAAAGATGTTACCTCGAGAACTTTATCTCCGATAATAACACCAACCGTTCCGTATTTTATGCCGATGGCAACGGTTTTAATTCCCTCTTCCTCACAAGCCTCGACCAATTCATCCGGCGAAAGGTCTGTTGCCAGATCAAGATCAAACCCTTTAATGCCTTTAAGCGCGTCACGAACGGCACCGCCGACAAAACGCAGAACCCCTCCGTGTTTTTCGACTATTGAAAAAAGTTTTAGCTCTAAAGGAGAGCGAATCAGCTTATTTATATCAAGGTAATTATCTTTTATCATTTGATTACGCCTAAAAAATTTTTTTTGAAATTAACAGTTTTTATATTTTTTTCAATTACTATTATCTTAATTTGAACGAAATGTGGGTATTTGAGAATGAAAAAAACTTTATTTTTTATCGGTTTAGCTTGTTTGATTAAAGTTTCCGGAGCACAAGCCGCGGCTCCACAGATGATTGGCGAATATGATGATTGGATTGCCTATTATTACAGAGATTCCGCAGGTCCGGTTTGTTATATGGCCTCAACACCTAAAAAAGATGAAGGTAAATATACCAAAAGAGGCGATATTTACGTCGTTGTAACTCACCGCCCGAAAGAGAACAGTTATGATGTGGTCAATATTAATGCCGGATATACCTACAAGCCCGATGCTAAGGTTGAACTCAAAATCGGAGCCAAGACTTTTGACAGAATGTTTACTTCCGGTGATAAGGCTTGGTCTGTCAGCGAGAAAGTTGATAAAGAAATCGTTGAAGCGATGAAACGCGGTAATCGTATGATTGTTCACGGTGTTTCAAGCCGCGGAACCAAAACCAAAGACACTTATTCTCTTGCCGGTTTCAGCAGTGCTTATAAAGCTATTACCAATAAATGCAAAAGACAAAAATAATGGATAAAATTGAGCTCATTGGTTTATCAAAAGAAGAATTAGCCGCCGAAATTATTAAAATCGGAGAGAAGCCTTTTCGTGCCAAACAGCTTTGGCAGTGGATTTATCTGAAAGGGGAAACTGATTTTGATAAAATGAGTAATTTATCAAAAGATTTGCGCGAAAAACTCAAAGAGCTCTATACCATAAGCCGTCCGAAGATTGTTGCCGAACAAATATCTAAAGACAAAACGCATAAATGGCTTTTGGAATTTGCCGACGGACAAAGAATCGAAACGGTTTATATTCCGGAAGAAGACAGAGGTGCGGTTTGCATATCGACGCAAGTCGGATGCGCCGTCGGGTGTAAGTTCTGCCATACAGGAAGCCAAAAAATTACAAGAAATCTGACGGCGGGAGAAATTGTTTCTCAGTTTATGGTTGCCAGAGATGCTTACGGCGAATGGCCGACACCTACCGATGAAACTCGTTTCTTGTCTAATATTGTCGTTATGGGTATGGGAGAACCTTTGCATAATCCCGAAAATACTTTTAAGGCTTTAAAAATATTGTCCGATGGAGAAGGAATCTCCATTTCAAAGAGAAAAATCACGCTTTCAACTTCGGGAATCGCCCCTAGAATTGCTTCCGTTGCTCGTGATTTGGGCGTTAAATTAGCTATTAGTCTGCATGCGCCAAACAATGAAAAACGCTCGCAAATTATGCCGATTAATGACCGTTACCCGATTGAAGAAGTGTTAAAAGCCTGTCAGGAATATCAGGAGATTGTCGGTCGGGGAAGATATATTACTTTTGAATACTTGATGCTAAAAGATTTTAATGATTCACTTGATGATGCGCGTGAGTTAATCCAACTGATGAAAAAGTACAAAATCGGCGCCAAATTTAATTTAATCCCGTTCAACCCGTGGCCGGGGTGTTCTTATGAACCGAGCTCAAACAACAAGGTTCATGCGTTTTCTCGTGAGTTGGAAAACGCAGGATACGAGGCTCCGATAAGAGTGGCGCGCGGGCAAGACATTTTGGCGGCTTGCGGACAATTAAAATCTAAAAAAAGCGAAGCGAATCCGCTTTAATAATTCAAATTTCTTTAGCCAACCATTCGGCTACGGATTTTATATCGCGGCGACGAAGTATATCTATCCAAATTTTTTCTTCCGAGGACAATTGCAAACCACCGCAATAGTCATAATCAATTTCAAGAATCCTACAAATTTGAGCAAAATTATAAAGGCTGATACGGCTTCGGGCGTTTTCATAATCGGCTAAGCGAAACCCTGAACAGCCTATTCTTCTTCCTAAAGCGGTTTGGCTTAGTTTTCGGCGCTCACGATGTTTCCGGATAAAATTACCGATATCTTGATAAAACAGTCTGTTTTTTTCGGCCAGAGCTTGGGCTTTTAGTTTTTCTTCTTTTTCCAGACGTTGTTGTTCTGCTTCGTAACGTTTTTGGTAGTCCAAGATAAAATTTTCCATCGGCTTTCCTTTCTTTTTTCGGCTAAAGAAAAACCGCCTGAGGAAAGGCGGCCGGGAAGGTTGACGTTACCATGACACAAGCAATGGAACCCTACAGGCGAACCCTTCGGGCCTCCCCGACCATAAAAGATTTTACAATCGGGGATATAGTCCCGTTTATAAAAAATTCTATAAACGAGTTGCAGTATTATATCCAGATACTGCTTGTGTCTTATCAGGCAAACGTCAATTCGCCCGGACTATCTCTAGCCCTCCGGATAACTGCTTGCACAGTTATTCTTTTTTATAAGTGTTCTTATCTTAACAGAATAATTTATTTTTGCAATTGCTTATAAAAGATAAAAATCAAAATACGTTTGGAAGATGTTTAATGCTTAAAGGATAGCTTATCAAAATCGCGTCAAAACGAATCGAACAATTTTTTGCGTTTCGACAACGAGAGAGAAAGGCTTCCGCATTGCGCCGAATCCGCTCCTGTTGTGACGGTTGAATCGCATAAGCCGCGTTTACCAAATCTGTACGCTGCTTAACCTCTACAAAGACTATCGTTTTGCCGCGGCGGACAATCAAATCTATTTCTCCGGCGTGTGTTCCTTTCCCGCCCGAATAGTTAAACGCCAGCGGCCAATAGCCTTTTATCAGCAAATACATTGCCGCCAATTTTTCTGCAAAATGCCCTTTTCGATAGTTATTCATCTTTAATTTTAAGCGCAAGCTCGTAAACCTCATTTTTGCTTCGGTTATATTGTTCCGCAATCTTCTTTACCGCGCTCTTTAAGCTCAAAGTTTGCATTTCTGCTCTTAAAAACGTTTCTATATCCTCATCAGAAATATTTTTTTCCTCCTCTTGCGGAGGAGCTATCATTAAAACCATCTCGCCTTTGGGTTCCGTTGTCCGAAAATGCTTCAAAAGCTCGTCGGCGCTTCCGTTCAAACATTCCTCATATACTTTGGTTATCTCTCGGGCTACCGCCATTTCTCTTTGAGGAAAAATCTTTTGCGCCGCCTCCAGTGTTTTTATAATGCGATTGGCTGTTTCATAAAAAACAAGTGTGGTGTCTATCTCTTTAAGTTTGCCAAATAAGTCCGCGCGCGCCTTATCTTTATTGGGAATAAAGCCGGCAAACATAAAAGAATTTGTCGGTAATCCCGATAACTGCAAAGCGCAGATTAAAGCGCATGGTCCGGGAATCGTGCAATAATAAATTCCTTCTTCTTTACAGCGGCGTATCAACTTATATCCGGGGTCGGAAATCAACGGACATCCGGCATCGCTCACTTGTGCCACACTCTTTCCTTCTTTTACAAAATCTATAATTTTTTCAAGCTGTTCGCTTTCATTATGATCATGCATGGATATAAATGTTTTTTTAATATTAATGTTTAATAATGAAAACAGTTTCTTAGTAACTCGGGTATCTTCACAAGCGATAATATCGGCGGCTTCCAGAACCTCTATCGCGCGCGGGGTGATATCTCCCAAGTTGCCTATCGGCGTTGCAACAATGTAAATACCTTTTTTCATGTGTTGTCTTCTTTACATATTGAAAAAATTAAATTAATACTGTTGCTTAGATTGTTTTATATTTTAGGGTAAAATGCAAGTGTTTAAAAAATTTAGTATCGGGTTGTTTTGTCTTGTTCTTTGCGGTTGCTTCTCTTCCGGTGTGATTGATGAAGGCGGAAGTGATGCTATTAATACCGATATCAGCGATATTAATATCTCATCTTCCAATAACTTCAGAGTTGGTGTTCTTCTCCCTTTAACCGGACCGGCAAGCCAATATGGCGTCGGCTTGAGAAACGCATCAATGCTCGCTTTAGAAGATATTCATAATAACAACCTTATTTTGCAATACTACGATACAAAAAGCACTCCCGCAGGCGCAAGAATGGCCGTCAGTAACGCTATTTCTCAGAATTCGGATTTAATTATCGGGCCTTTGATGAGCTCAGAAGTACAGGCGATTGCCAATGAAACCATTTATCAAGGCATTCCCGTTATCGCCTTCTCTTCCTCTCAAGCCGTTTTACAGCCAACGGTTTATACTCTCGGCTTGTTGGTGGAAGAACAAGTCGAAAGAATTATGTCTTTTGCCGCTAAAAAAGGACGTAAAAATTTTGCTTTACTGCTTCCGGACAACGGAACAGGTATTGCCGTTGCCAAAGCGGCCATCAAAGTTGCTCAAGCTAACGATGTGACGGTTACCGTTATCGGTTTTTATGCGCCAGAAACTTCTGATTTTGCAGACATCATTAAACAAATGTCTAATTATAGCGAACGTCATGCTCAATTGGCTCGAGTTAAAGCTAATTTACAGTATAAAGCTGATAACGGAGATTCTGATGCCCTCAGAAACTTACAAAAACTTTCAACCAAAGAAGGTCTTGGCTCTGTCGGGTTTGATGCTGTATTAATTCCCGAATCCGGTGCCAAATTAACTTCGGCAATCTCTATGTTTGCTTATTACGATGTAGCTTATCCCAACGTGCAATTCTTAGGTACCTCTATTTGGGAAAACAGCCGACTCAATAATGAAGTTTCTATTGTCAATAGTTGGTATCCGGCTTTGTCTCGTAACTACAGCTCCTATTTTGCCAATAAATATACCAGTATTTTCGGAAATCGTCCCAGCAGTTTGTTCTCTTTTGCTTATGACGCCGTTGCTCTTGCCAATGAACTCTCTAAACAAGATAAAGATAACCTAAACAAAGCCATTACAAACCCTGACGGATATGCCGGTATTAACGGTCCCTTCCGTTTGTTTGAAGACGGAACCAATCAGCACAGTCTTGATATTGTTGAAGTTAAGTCTGTCGGTGATGTGGTAATTGATGCCGCTCCCCGCGGCTTTGAAAATGTTGATAGCGAAAAACGTCTTAAAGACGTTGAAATAACCGCGGATTATAAATCCCCTCTTATTTATGGAAAAGATACTTCAGCCGCTCAACTGCAAATTTACGGGCAGGTTTTGCCTCAGGAAAATCAGTCTTCTCGTTTCACAGACCCTGAACTTGAACGCAAAATTATTGAAGAAGAACTTCGACAAATGGGTATCTTTCAATAATTATCTGACAGTAACTCAGAATAAAACTTGAAAATTAAGAGCTTTCTGTTATCTTTGTTTACCGGAGGACGGCGGGTCGAATCGTCGCCAATCCGGTCAGGTCCGGAAGGAAGCAGCCGTAACGAATGTTTTCGGGGTCGCGGTTCTCCACCAGTTTACAGGTTGGAATTATGGCAGAAGATACTTTAGATAATCAACAATATGTCGTTTTAGCTCGCAAATATCGTCCGCAGAATTTTAATGAATTGCTCGGACAAGATGCTTTGGTGCGTACGCTTACTAATGCCATAAAAAATAACCGAATCCATCATGCTTATATATTAACCGGTATTCGCGGTGTCGGAAAAACAACGACGGCTCGTTTAATTGCCAGAGCTTTGAACTGCACCGGTAAAGACGGTCACAGCGGGCCGACAATTAATCCTTGCGGGATTTGTGAAAATTGTAAAGCTATCGCCGCTTCTCGGCATATTGATGTTTTAGAGCTTGATGCCGCCTCTAGAACTGGTGTTGATGATATTCGTGAAATTTTAGACGGGGTTCGTTATAAACCGACAAACGCTCGATACAAAGTCTATATTATCGACGAAGTTCACATGCTTTCTAAAAATGCTTTCAATGCATTATTAAAAACTCTTGAAGAGCCCCCTTCTCACGTTATCTTTATTTTTGCAACTACGGAAATCAGAAAAGTTCCGGTTACGGTTCTTTCTAGATGTCAGCGCTTTGATTTGCAACGTTTGACCGTGGACACCTTAATCAGTCATTTCAAAAACATTATTCAAAAAGAAAATTTAAAAGCAGAAGATGAAGCCCTTCATATCATCGCTAAAGCCGCTGATGGTTCTTGTCGTGACGGCTTATCTTTACTTGACCAAGCAATATCGCTTGGCTCGGGTGAGGTTAAAACAGAAATCGTGCGGAATATGATTGGTTTGGCAGATAAAGCTCAGACTTTTGAGCTTTTTGAAAACTTGCTTTCCGGCAATATTGATAAGACCATCGCAACTCTTGCAGAACAATATAAAAAAGGCGCGAATCCGACGACCATTCTGCAAGATTTAATCAATGTTACCCATATGCTTGCAAAAGCTAAAATCGTTCCTTCAAGTGTTGATTCCGATGATTTGTCAGAAGCTGAAAAAGAATTATGCAAAAGACTTGCACCTGACACATCCATCGCTATCCTTTCTAAGATTTGGCAGATGATGCTCAAAGGGTTAAATGAGCTCTTTATGGCGCCTATCCAAATTGATGCGTTAGAAATGATTTTAATCAGAATTGCTTATTCTGCATCTTTGCCGACACCTTTGGAAATTTTGAACGACGTAAAAAAAAACTCTAAATTAGACACTTTTGTTCCAGAGGCTTCGACTCCAAAATCTTCAACACCTCATTCTGCGGGGTTTGCCAGGCCGGCAGAACATTTAAATTTGCCTCAGGAGAGTTCAAATTCGGGTTTGTTTAATTCTCTTCCCGAATTCTTGGAATATCTCCAGAACGCAAAAAAAATGCTCTTTCTTTATACTTTGAAGAATGATGTTTCCATCAGTGAATTTAGTTTCGGCAAAATTAAAATGACGGTTTCTGATAAAGTTTCCGGAGAATTCTTGCTCAATTTGCAAAAACTTTTACTTGAAACCACCGGGGCTAAATGGGATATTGAAACACTAAAAGGACCTTTGGGCGAAACAATTGCCCAACAAGAACAAGCTCTTGATGAGCAAAATAAAAGAAATGTCTCTGATTTGCCTCTCGTAAAAGCCATTTTAAGCGAATTTAAAGGTGCTAAAATCGAGACGCTAACGCGTAAAATTAATAAAGAACTTGCTAATGAACTGAATGAAGGCGGGTTTGATGAAAACGAAAATACTTATTTTGATGAGGAATTATAAACAATGATGAATATTCAAGGACTTATGAAACAAGCTCAAGCCATGCAAAAAAGAATGGAAGAAATGCAGGAAAAATTAGCTCAGGAAGAAGTTACCGGAACCAGCGGCGGTGGTATGGTTTCCGTCGTATTAAACGGCAAATTTGAAATGAAAAAAATTAATCTGGATAAATCGCTTATTGTTCCTGATGAAACAGATATCCTTGAAGACTTAATTATGGCCGCTTACAACGATGCAAAGAACAAAGTAGATGCTAAAATGCAATCAAGTGTTTCTGATGTTACGGGCGGATTAAATCTTGGCGGTCTTAAACTTCCCTTTTAGAGAAATATTATGGCCGGAACTGATATTGAAAAATTAATTAAACTTGTTTCAAAACTTCCTGCTTTAGGTACGCGTTCGGCAAGAAGAATTGTGTTGCAGCTTATAAAAAAGAAAGAAAGCCTTTTCTTGCCTCTTATTGACGCCATGCAAAATGTGGCTGACAATATAAAAGTTTGTAATATTTGCGGAAATTTTGATACAAGTTCTCCTTGCTCTATTTGTCAATCTGAAACAAGAGATTCTACAACTATATGCGTTGTGCAAGATGTTGCTGATTTATGGGCAATGGAGAGAGTTTCCTTTTTTAAAGGAAAATATCATGTGCTAGGGGGTGTTTTATCGGCTCTGGATGGAGTTGTCCCTGAAGACCTTAACATTGACAGTCTAATTAGAAGAATCTCTTCAGAGGGCGTAAAAGAGGTCATTTTAGCTCTGCCGGCAACGGTTGATGGACAGATTACTTCTCATTATCTGGTTTCCCGCCTTAAAGAATATAATCTAAAAGTTACAACCTTAGCCCAAGGTATTCCCATGGGGGCTGAACTAGACTATATGGACGAGGGAACAATTCAACTTGCTTTAAACTCTCGTAAAACTATGTAAAAAAGAGCCCCTTTTCAGGGGCTTTTTGTTATTAGCGACTTAAATCTTTATAAAACGCCATGTTTATTCCGCCTTTGGCATCATTTTCTGAAGCCAGAGTTAAATCTGTTTTACCTTCACGGATAGCTTTATCCATAATTGCCTGATTTTCTTTGTGCGCTTTAATTATTTCTGTTAACAATTCTTGGATGCCTTGCAATGAAACAAAATCATCACTATTTACTGAGAAATCTTTGGATTTGTTACTTTCCGGATTTCCTGAAAAGAAAGCCTTAAACTCTCTATCGCCTATTTTTTCAGCATATTCTCCACTTACATAGCTTTCTTTTCCATCCATAAAATCATAATCTTTTTGTTTAAAGGTTACAAAAGTATTTCCTTTTCTTGCTTTCACCGTATGGCTGTCTTCTGTTATTTCATTTAATACAGTCCAACCTTTTACATGACTAAAATTTTGTTCGACTCTTTGTCCTTTTGAATTTGTATAAGCATTTCTTGCCAAATCTCCAACAGATGTTATTTCGCCAATATTTTCTGATGGAATTTGCAACATTGCGGCGTATCCCTTTAATTTTAGATATTCTCCGCTTTTGTTTTGCCCTGAAACAGCTTGTTCTTTAATACTTTCATTTGTGGTGGCTGTTTGTGTTTGAGCTTGTACATTCATTGCCGCTCCGGCTAATGCTGCACCAACTAACAATTTTTCTGTTTTTCCCATGTGTTCCTCCATACTTAATCTTTTCTATCATAATATCAAAATATTAATTTTAAGTCAATTTATTTTTTGTCTATTTTTTCTATTTTTTATTCTTGTTGACTTTTGATATTTTAAAATTTATTTTTCAGTAGTTTTTTTAGTATTAACAAATTAAATAAAAATTATATGGAAGAGAAAACTTTAACTATCGGAAGACATGCTTTGCCTGATATCTTTTTCGGAATATCTCCCGAAAGCATGGTTCAGGTCTATCTATCGGCTAAATCTTTTGCTCCGAACGGAAAATCTTTGGTGCTTAGCTCTCCCATAAAAAGAGCCTTAATTACCGCACAAATAAGAGCACATGTCTGGAATGCTCCTCTTATTGTTATGGATGAACTTCATGAATCATATTTGCACAGAGATTCCGTTAGTCGAGTGCCTTTGTTATGTGAAAAATGCTTAAGTGCAGCTGACAATGCTGATTATTCTCACCTTCACATTGTTACGCATTTGCCGGTTCTGGATTATTTGCATTTTCCTTCTTGTGAGATGGCCAATTTCTTTGTTCTGAAGCATACCTGTTGGGATAAGTTAAAAGAAAATTTGATTGCTTTGAAACCTTGTGTTTCTGATAGCATTAATATCCCTATCGGAAATTCTTTATCTTATTTTGATAAAAGCGAGCAACTTAGTAATTTATTTAAAGATTCTAAAAGTTTCTCCCTTGATGCTTTTTGTAAAATAATGGACGAAATCTTTTAATCTTTTATTTCTTGAAAAAACAAAGGTGCTTAAAAATTAAGCACCTTATTTTCATTCTAATGTGTTCTCTATTAATCTATCCAGATTATCTCTGTCTGATTCTTTATATCCATGTTTTATGGTCGTTTTTTCTTTCTTATCCGTTTTTACAACCTTTTTGCTATTTTTAACTTGGGGTTGCGCAAGTTTTTGGAAAAGCTCCTCAGAATCTGAATCCATATTTTCTTTTATAGGCTTTCTTTCCTCTTTTTTCTCTTCCGTTTTTGTTTCTTCTGCTGTTTTTATATGCCCCGTTTTATCTCTGATTATTTGCAATGTTTTTTCCGGTATCAATTCTTCTATTGGTTTGGCAAAACTCCCTGCTATTCTGAAATATCTTGATTCCGTTATAACTTCTGATTGGTTTTCTTCAGGTATCATCCAGTTGACCATGATGTTAAACAAGATAATTAATAAAAATGCTCGAGCTATTCCAAAAAATAATCCTAAGAATCTATCAACTCCGTTTAATTTACTTTTACGAATCTTGCCGATAATCTTTCCTGTAAACATAATCCAAAAAATCAAAAATAAAATCAAAATACATAAAGATGTTACTATGCCGGCAAGCCACCCGCTCTCAATATATAATTTTGCAAACGGCGTTAAAACCGGCAATAAATATACTATCGCCGCAACACCCAAAACCCAGCCGATTATTGATAAAACTTCTTTTATCAGACCTCGACTCAGCGCTATCAGAGCTGATATACCTATAACTATTAGAATGATTACATCAAGATTATTGAGCTGGTGCATTATGCTTACCTTCTAGTTAAACCAATTTATTAAACGATGAACGTTGCCGATTTCAAATCTATTGATTTCTACATTAACTTTTTTCTCTTTGCTGTGTGTCGGCGGCGTTATTGCGCTCGCAAAACCAAGTTTTGAAGCCTCTTTCAAACGCATACTCGGCTGACTGACGGCTCTAATCTCTCCGGAAAGCCCAATCTCTCCAAATATAACCATATCTGCCGGAAGAGGCTTATTGGTCATGGAGGAAATAACAGCCATTGCAACGGCTAAATCTGCAGCAGGTTCAGAAATTCTTAGTCCTCCGGCTATATTTAGGTATATGTCTTGAGAACTGAAGTTCATTCCGCAACGAGCTTCTAAAACAGCTAAAACCATCGCCATTCGATTCCCGTCCCAACCAACAACTGCTCTTTTGGGACTGGCATAACTTGTTGGGCTAACCAACGCCTGTATCTCAACTAAAACAGGGCGAGAACCTTCGATGCCGGCAAAAACGCATGATCCGGATACATTCCCTTGTCTTTCTGCTAAAAACAACGCTGACGGATTTTCTATTTCCACCAAGCCTTGATCTTGCATTTCAAAAACACCGATTTCGTCCGTTGCGCCATAACGATTTTTTACAGCTCGAAGAATCCGAAAATGATGCCCTCTCTCACCTTCAAAATAAAGAACCGTATCAACCATATGCTCCAGAACTCTCGGACCGGCAATCGCTCCTTGTTTTGTTACATGGCCGACCAAAAATAATGTAAAACCTTTGCGTTTGGCTAATTTAATCAATTCATAAGAACAGGCTCTGACTTGCGTTACACTGCCCGGAGTTGACTCAACTTCATCAAGATACATGGTTTGGATTGAATCAATTATAACAACGGCCGCTTTTGATTTTTCAAGCGTTGTTACAATATCTTTTATTTCCGTACTGCTTGCCAATTTTACCGGAGATTGGTCTAATTGAAGGCGTTTGGCTCTGATTCTGACCTGATCTATCGCCTCTTCTCCAGATATGTAATAGACTTCCGGAGAACTCGGCAGTGAGGCTACTTTTGCGCATGCCTGAAGCAATAATGTCGATTTTCCTATTCCGGGGTCTCCACCAACTAATATCACGGATCCGGGAACCAATCCGCCACCGCAAACTCGGTCCAGTTCTTTTATTCCCGTTGACAAACGGCTTAAATGTTGCTCTGTTCCGCTCAGAGGAACAAACTCAAGCATCTTTCCTTGAGATTTTTTGTTGCTAAGATTTGAAAAGCCTTCTCCGCCAACCTGCTCTTCTTCAATAGTATTCCATTCCCCACAGGCATCACATTTTCCCTGCCATTTAGGATATACGGAACCGCAGTTTTGGCATACATATTGTTTTTGAGCTTTTTTAGCCAAGATTATACCTCCACTTTTATCGGCCCCTGAGAACTTCCGTTTATGAATTGGACGACGTATTCATTGGTTGTTTTATCCATTTCTTTTACGGTTCCCTGCCATACAATTTTTCCTTTATAAAGCATTGCCACTCTATCGGCTATTTTACGTGCAGACGCCATATCGTGAGTAATGGTTAATGCTGTTGCTCCAAGACCTTTGACTGATTCAATAATCAAATCATTGATAACATCGGACATTATCGGGTCTAATCCGGTTGTCGGTTCATCAAAGAATATTATTTCCGGCTTTGAGGCGATGGCTCTTGCTAGACCAACACGCTTTTGCATACCCCCGGAAAGTTCTGACGGAGATAAATCTGCAACATCCGGTGCTAAGCCAACTTGACGAAGAACCCTTATTGCTTCATTTTTTGCGCTGCGTTTGTCATAACCTTTGTTTTCCAATAAATCAAAAGCAACATTTTCCCAAACACTCAAACTATCAAAAAGAGCTCCGCCTTGAAAAAGCATTCCCATTTTTGAATGCAATTTTTCCTTTTGCTCCTCATCTATACCGACAACTTCTTCTCCATCAACAAGGATAGAACCTTCTTCCGGTCTTAATAATCCCTGGATACATTTTATCAAAACTGACTTTCCCGTACCGGAGCCTCCGATAACGACCAAAGATTCTCCTTTTCTGATATCTAAATCTATGCCGTCAAGAACTATTTTCTTTCCAAAAGATTTATGAAGATTTCTTATTTCTATTTTGTTTTCTTCGCTCATTTATTCTCTCCGCAGACTTATTTTGAAAAGAAAAGTTCTGTTATAATATAGTTGAAAATTAAGATTAAAATCGATGCGGATACAACCGCGTTCGTTGTTGCGGTACCAACACCTTGCGCTCCGCCTTTAGATTTATAACCGTTATAACACCCCATAATAGAAATTATAAAACCAAAAACAGCCGCTTTTACTAAACCGGTTGTAATATCTATCGGTTGTAAATCTTGCAATGTGGCATTAACATAATTTGCAGGGTTAAAACCGAGTTTGTAAACACCCACAACATAGCCACCGAAAATTCCGATAACATCTCCTATTAAAACCAGTAAAGGCATAACTATTAGTCCGGCTAAAATTCTTGGAGTTACAAGATACTTAAACGGATTTGTTGAAAGTGTTGTCAGCGCGTCTATCTGTTCTGTAACACGCATTGTCCCGATTTCTGCCGCCATGGCTGCACCTATACGACCCGCCACCATTAAAGCCGATAATACCGGCGCTAATTCTCTTGTTACTGAGATAAGAACAACCGATGCCACAGCACTCTCTGCTCCAAAACGGGCAAATCCTGAGTAACTCTGCAAGGCAATAACCATTCCGGCAAAAATTGTTGTTAAACCAACAACAGGTAATGAATAAA
The DNA here is from genome assembly GCA_944391465.1 of uncultured Alphaproteobacteria bacterium. GTDB lineage: Bacteria > Pseudomonadota > Alphaproteobacteria > RF32 > CAG-239 > CAZU01. The sequence continues at coordinate 44,489 of CALXTS010000005.1, read as the reverse complement.
AACCGATATCGGCTATTTGTCTTCCTAAATTACGAAAGTAAAACGGTGGGGTCAGACAATTGTATATTGCCTGCGCCACAAACAAAGAAAATTCTCCCAAACGAGAAATGAACGCAACCAACGGTTTACCTTGGCGGCGCAAAAATTTCTGAATTTTAATTAAAATCATTAATCTTGCTTTCTTAACTGGTTATATTTTGGGCATATTTTACGTCTTTAGTTTTTAAGAATCAATTAATAACCTATAAATCCGCACAAGATATCTGCTCTAAAAAGACGATGACTTTATCGGCTGCCGATGCCTCAAAAGGATAAAGACGTAATTTTGGCAATTTGATTTTTCCGTATGTATAATATTCTGCTTCCGGCAACCTCTCTATTTCCTTTGGGTTGGCAACCAATTCTACAACTCCAGATACAATTGTTTTATCTATAAACGGAAATTTTGCAATACCTACACCTCTAACCTCTAACATTCCTTGCAAATTTTGGGGAGCTTTGGCGTATAATTTTCCATCATCTTCCCAAATATCACATCTATCATCAGAAACCAGTACCGCATGTTTATCCATAATCAGCCTTAAACACAAATCAGATTTTCCGGACCCAGATGCACCAAGGACTAAAAACCCTCTGTTTTGATAACTTAAACAACATGTGTGTATATTCTCAATCATTACCAAAGCCTTCCAATTTCTTTAATCTTGACGCTTTTTCCTCTGATTTTACTTTAATTACAACAACTCGGCTTGTATCCTCTGCTGTTATTTCAACATTAAAACAATCTCTCGGTAAATATGAAAGCATTCTTTCCGGCCATTCAACCAAGCAAACACCGTCATACATTGCTTCTTCAACACCTATCTCAAAAATTTCCTCAGGTGATTTTATTCTATATAAATCAAAATGATATATTTCAAATTCCGGCGCTTCATAGCTTTGAACCAATGTAAATGTCGGGCTCGGAACTTCAATGTTTCCGCATAGTTCTTGAACAAAAGCTCGTGATAATACACTTTTGCCAACACCAAGTGTTCCAAACAGAGCGTAAAAGTCTCCTTTTTTGCTTATTCCGGCAAGAGCTTGCCCGAATTTAACCGTTGCCGCTTCGTTTTCCAATTTATAAGAAAAAACGTATTCCATGAGCTTAGCCTAACGGATTTAAGATTGTTCGACGTTTGGGCGTTTTAGGTTTGATAATTTTGATTTTTGGCTTTTGTGCTTGTATTTTTCGCCAATCCCATGGCATATAAAAATCTCCTTGCCATAAACCTCTTTTGTTTTGCCCTGCTTGTGTTTGGTAAGGCATATAAATATCCGTATGTTTAGGATAAGCCACAGCCCAACCCGCGTTAACTATTGCGGCACCGATATCATAAGCCCCTAGCGCGCAAGTTCCTATCATATTTCCGTTTCCGTCTTTTTGAATAACTTTACATTCCAGCGTATTATTTTGTATCCAACCACTCAACCATTCGGCGGCTTGATATCCGCAACTGTAAGAACGACCTGTTGCATCTGCGCAGGTTTGATTTCTTTCCGGCGCATCTATTCCGAATAATCTAAAATATCTGCCATTAATACGTAAAGTATCTCCGCTTATGACTTCTGCTGCAGAATAAATTGTTGGGGCATTTTGCATATCCGGCATTCCACCTGAGGATGGCGACTGCTTTGATGTTCGCGGCTTTCCAATCAACTTATCAAGAAATGATTCTTCTTCTGCTGGCTCTGCTTGTTGTTGCGGTTGTTGTTGGGCATCTTTTGAGGGTGATGAAAAATTTTCTCTTATTGTTACATCAAAATCTTCGTCACTTAACAAGTTGAATTGCGATGCATTTCCTACTTTGCCTTCCGTTGAACTTGTTCCCTGCCCTATGAAACTTTTTAAATTGTTACTTAAATTGGATATACCTCCGTTAAATCCGCCAATAGCGTAAACAATAAATGCAACTATTGCTAAGATCAAAAAGATTGAGGGAAGACAGCCCATGGCTCGCCAAGCCATTTTTGCAAAAATATACAAGACTACCAGACCGATTATCAGCCCTAAGAAACCGCCTCCTTGCAGTAGTGTATTGTGAGACTGGGTTCCCGCCCCTCCTACGAATATAAAAAAGAGAGCCCCTAAACCGAATAGTGTCTTCTTTAAAAATTGCATGGCAAATCCTCTTCAGCTGATTTTACTGATAATATATAATCTTTTTATTAGATTATTCAGCTTTGGTAAAGATATCGTTACCAAAATAAAAGGCGGAAAATCCGCCTTTTATTTTTTTTATGAACTCTTTTTGCAATAACAATGACAATGACATTCACCATCACGCTCTATATCCGCCCTACATGTTTCAGAAATGCAGTATCTGGCGGCATTCTCTCCGTCACACGGGCAACGCTGCCACTCACTTTCGCCAAACATCATTTTTTTGGCTTTGGCAATTTTTTCTACGTTTTTTGTGGTTGCGTATCCTGCTTGTTCACATCTTTCCAGCATTTTTTCTAAAATAGTCATTTTTTATTTCCTTTATTAGTCAACAATTTTAATTGAAAATTTTTCATTATTACTCGGCTCTTGCCCTGATTTAAATACAGAGTTCACACCATAGTTTGATTCTGTTTTGTGTTTTTTATCCAACGCTTCAACAATCATATCTAGCTCAGCAACGGAGGAATATTGCAAAACAACTTTGCCGCCGCCTTGAGCATTTGGTGTAATTTTAATTCTTAAACCAAGATTCTTAATTAACTCCTTTTCTATTTCTTCCAAATCTTCGCTTCTCTTTTTGCTCTTTTGCGGTTTCTGAGGTTCTTTTTGTTTTGAAACAAGCTCCTCTACCTGACGAACACTAAGGTCTTTGCTTATTATCATTTTTGCAATTTTTTCAGCATCTTCTAATCCAACTAGCGCTCTGGCGTGTCCGGCAGAAAGTTTTCCCTCTTTAATTAATTCTTTTACACCTTCAGGAAGATTTAACAATCTCAAAGTGTTAGCAATATGACTGCGAGATTTTCCGACAATTTGAGACAAAGCCTCTTGTGTATGCGAAAACTCATCAATCAACCGCTGAAAAGCCTCGGCCTCTTCAATGGCGCTCAGATTTTCTCTCAATAAGTTTTCAACGAGAGCAACCTCTAAAACCTCTTTATCGTTAAAATCTTTTACGATTACAGGGACTTCTGACAATCCGGCTATTTTAGAAGCTCGCCAACGACGTTCACCGGCAATAATTTCATATTTATCACCTTGTTTACGAACAAGCAGAGGTTGTAAAACTCCTTTTTCTTTAATGGACTCAGCCAAGGCATCTAACGATTCTTTATCAAACTCTGTTCGCGGTTGATATTTTCCCGGAATAATTTGATTGATATTTATTTTATCGCTGTTTTTTAAAGACGGTGTTTCTGAACTTGCAGTATTTCCTATATCTAAATCATCATCACCTAAAAGAGCCCCAAGACCTCTACCTAAACTTTTTCTTTTGTGCTGATTGTTATGAAATGAATTCTCAGCTGAGGGAGTATCGTTCAGAAGTTCATCTAATTCTTTATCTACTAGCATGCGATTAATTCCTTTTCTCTTTTTAAGACTTCACCCGTCAAACTTATATAAGCCTGAGATCCTGAACATTTAAAATCGTATATCAAAACAGGTTTTCCGTGAGATGGCGCCTCGGAAATACGAACATTTCTAGGAATAACTGTATTATATACTTTTTTACCAAAAAATTGGCGCACGTCATCTTCAACCATTTGGGTTAAATTATTTCTCTTGTCATACATAGTTAAAACGACACCGTGAAGTGCAAGCTTGGGATTAAATTTCTTTTTAATCTGATTAATATTGCGGATTAAATCCGTAATTCCTTCAAGAGCCAAGAATTCGCATTGCAAAGGTACAATAACAGCATCCGCAGCAACCAATGCATTAATTGTCACCAAACTTAATGATGGCGGACAATCAATCAAAATATAATCATAATTTACGGCATCTTTGGTTAGCGCATTTTTCAGAGCAAACTCTCTATCTTCAATATCAACCAGCTCAATCTCAGCTCCGGCCAAATCAGGCGATGACGGAACTATTGAAAAATTCGGAACCTCAGTCCAGACGATTGCTTGTGTTAAACGGGCATCTCCAAGCAGAACTTCGTACGAAGACGCCATATTGCCTTTCTTATCAACACCCATTGATGTTGTTGCGTTTCCTTGCGGGTCCAAATCCACAACCAACACTTTTTTTCCGGCAGCCGCCATTGCTGTTGCAACGTTTACGGTTGTTGTTGTTTTTCCTACTCCGCCTTTTCGGTTGGCAATCGCTAAAATTCTAGGCATTTATTTTCCCCCTTTAACTTTCGACAATTGACTGATTACTAAAATTTTACCTTCTGAACTTTGTTCACTCTCATAAATTTTTAAATCAAACTTCCATTTCTTTTGTGCTTCAGCAAGCTCTTCGGCATATTTTTTTCCTTTTGGAAAAATGCAAACGGTTTGTTTGCGGCAAAAAGGATATGCATAATCTAAAAGACCGACTAAAGATGTCATTGCACGTGATGTAACAACATCTACTTTTTGTTTAGGTAACGATTCTATCCTGCAATTAAACACCTGCACATTCTTTAACCCAAGAGCTTCTTTTACGCAGTTTAAAAACATTGTTTTTTTAGAAATACTTTCCACCAAAAAAACTTTTAAATACGGCGTTATCTCTTCAAACATTGTTGCTAAAATCAGACCAGGAAACCCAGCGCCAGAACCAAAATCTATCAATGTTTGAGCATCTTTAGGCACAAATTTTATTAACTGAACTGAATCTAAAAAGTGACGTTCCCACGCGCTTTCCAAACTAGAGTTGCTGACAAGATTAAACTTACCCTGCCACTCAATCAGTAGCTCTTGATAGGTTTTTAGTTTTGAAAATGTTTCACGTGAAACATTATATTTTTCGGTAAAATTTTTCATAACTTATTTTTATAATTTTTTATAAAAATTTAAAAGATAAAAATTTAGTTATAAACACATTATTTTTTATAAAAACAACAAAAATTCTCTTTCTTTAAAAATCAAAAACTTAACCACCGTTTCTTGAATCTTTTTATAAATATTTCAAAATTTAAAACGATTTTTATAATCTAATTTCTCAAGAAGGCTTTCGGCTATATCAAATTTATATCCTAATTGCTCTATCTGGTGCGCGTCGTCACTTATTACGATTGGAACATTGTGCTTGTTTAATTCTTTGACAATCCATTCGGCAGGATACATCTCATCTCCTTTACGAAGCCCTTTTGTGCTTAACTCAACGCCGGTTTTCCCCTTTGATAAAGCCTCAATAACTTCATATTTTTTATCTTCCCATTCGGAATCGCCACAAAATCCTTTGCTCTTGATTTGATCCATATGTGCTATAAAATCAAAATAACCACTGGCAACGCAGTTTTTTATATTTGACCAATGCATTATCAAACCATCTCTTCGCATCTCTTCATCTATAAATTCCGGATGGTGCTTTAAATACGCTATTTTAAGTATGTTTGTATAATCTCTGTTATATATAAAATGGCTCGAACCAATATAATAATCAGCACCTAATGTATTTTTCAGATGCTCAAAAAAACGACACCACTCAGCATCATGAAAATAATCAACCTCAAAGCCAACCAAAACCTTTATTTTATACTTTAAAGACGCTGTTCTTATTTCTTCAACCGTTCTTTTGTATACATCTTCCGCTTCTTTATAATCTCTAAAATACATGCTTTGTATTTTATTTATATATCCGATTTTGGGATGACAAATCAGATGGTTTGAAATACCAATTTCCGTAAAACCCAAACTTTCTGCTTGTGAAATCATTTCATCTGCAGAGTTGCATCCATCATAAATTCCCAATGTGTTTGTATGACAATGATATGTGTATTTTTGCATTATTTATTAAAAGTCCATCTGTTGGTATAATTTATAGATTCAAGATATGATTCCGCTTTATCAAAACCGTTGCATAAATGCTCCGCAACATGAGCATCATCAGATATTAAAATCGGAACATTGCGTTTATTTAACTCTTCTATCATCCAATAATCAGGGTGAGGGCGCTCTATTCGACGATATCCGCTCGTGTTTAGTTCATAGGCTTGATGATTTTTATCTAATGCTTCTATTACTCTCCACTTATATTCATTCCATTTTTCCGATGTGCAAAGATTAAATATTGTACAATAGTCAAGGTGTGCCATAAAATCAAAATAACCACTCTTAATTGCTTCTATCGTGTTTTCCCAATAACCCTTCATATATTCATCTATTTGCTCGAAGGTGGTTCCTTGCGGAAGCTCATTCATGTGATAAATATTGCAAAGATAACTTTCGTCTGCCGTACGCATAAAGTGCGTTGAGCCAATCAGATAATCATACTCCAATTCTTTCAGCATTCTTTCAAAACCTTTTCTCCACTCAACAGAGGGAAAAAAGTCAACCTCAAAACCAGCGAGTATATTTATTTTTGACTTTGCGCGAAGTTCTTTAATGATTTCAATATTTCTCTTAAAGACATCCAAAGCCTTGTTATAATCAACAAAAAACATATCATGTGCCCGTTGCATATTCGGATGCCAAATGAAATGATTGCTGATTCCCAGCGTCTCAAGACCTAATTCTTCCGCTTTCCTTACCATATCTTCAGGCGAGGATTTTCCATCAAAAATACCAAACGCATTATTATGCGTATGTAAAGAAAATTTTTGTTTAATCATTTTTTATTCCTAATAAACAATAAGTATCTTGGCCACAAAGTTTATCAAAATGTTTTTTTATTTTAAGCATTATGCGATAGCGAATCCGGGCGTCTTTTATGCTGATTTTATATGTATTCATTATATATATAATTCGATCTTTCAATGTTGTTACTAAGCCGCCCTTACACAACATATCACTATATTGAATCAGTAAATCATAATCATTGTATGATATATTATTAATCAGATTCCGACAGAGAACCATTTCTGAATGCGTATAACTAAACCGCTCCGGTTTAAAATCATACTCAGGAAAGCTGTGAGTCAAGCAGGTTCTGGCAACTTCATCAAACCCCATTTCCATCATTTTATGATAACCGACTAATCCGTGAAATTTATTACAATCTCTGTTTTCTGATGGTTGCCCGCAATCGTGAAGTAACCCGCAAATATAGGCTTTTTCCGGATCAAGGTTTTTACAATTTTTTGCTATTTTCTTTGCACATTCTGCTACTGCTAAAAAATGTTTCCGAGACGTTTGAGGTATTTTACCTTTTTCTATATCGAGTTTATCCGTCTCAAGACAGACTTCTTCAAAAATCTCAAGAGCTTTATTATGAGTGGGTAACGTCATTTATTATTCACCTTTTTTGTTGGCGAATTATACTTCTTTTATCCCTAACATTTGGTAAATATCGCAATCACATTTTTTATCAAAATATCTTTTACGCTCATTTAACAAGTCTATCATTGGTAAAATTTTTTCATTCGGAATATTGTATCTTTCCGAAATACTTCTAAAGCGATACTCTATTGAGCATGTTTTTCCCATGTTATTTAAAATATCACTTAATTGTAAAAGGTAGTCATAGTCGTCATATTCCATTTCGGAAATGATTTGTTTGCTTTTTAGAATATCTTGGTGTGATTGAGAATATATACTTATATCAAAATCTTTTTTGTAGAAACTATGCGATAATGAAATTTTTGCAATTTCATCGTACCCTTTAGACATCATATATTCATAACCAACAAAACCATGAAAAACATTTTCGGCTTTTTCATCTTTTATGCGCCCGCAATCATGTAACAATCCCATAACATAGGCTTTTTCCGAGTTCATAGTTCCGGTCTTTTCTGCTATTTTACAAGCAATTTCAGCAACACAATTACAATGTTTTCTGAGTGTTTCTTCTTGTTCTTTTGTTAGCGGAAACTCAGAAGAATTTCTTGCTGAAATGAATTCTTCAAAAATTTCTTTTGCTTCTTCTCTTGTGGGACATGTCATTTGCTTATTCCGAACTTATTTTTTTAGATGTCCAAGTATTGCCGTTATGGCTGCCGGCGTCACACCGGGGATACGAGAAGCCTCACCAATGGTTGACGGCTTTACTTTTGAAAGTTTTGCAACCATCTCTCTTGATAATCCACCTATTTTGGTATAATCAATATCTTCTCTTATTTTTAGATTTTCATCTTTTTTGAATACCTCAATATCCGCCATTTGTCGTTTAATATAACCGGCATATCTTGCTTCTATATCTATTTGTTCATATATATCTTCCGGAATTTGTTTAATCTGCGGCCATATTTGCTCTATTGTTTCACGTGAAACATCGTGTGCCATTACATTGAACACCGTACGCTTTGACCCATCTGCTCGTGTGACTATGTGCATTTTTTCAAGCTCATGCATTGTCGTTGTCAGATTATTGCACTCTTCTTTGTATTTCTCAAGCAACCTCTTTTTCTCTTTAAATACATCGTATCTATATTCCCCGACACAACCAATGTTATAGCCTTTTTCAGTCAACCGCATATCTGCATTGTCTGCACGAAGAAATAAACGATATTCTGATCTAGATGTGAACATTCTATAAGGTTCATCTACTCCTTTGGTTATTAAGTCGTCAATCATTACACCTATATAACCTTCAGATCTGTCTATGATAAATTCTTTTCCCGTATCTAAGGCTGTTAAAGCCGCATTGACGCCTGCCAACAAACCTTGCGCTCCGGCTTCCTCATATCCGGTCGTTCCATTGATTTGTCCGGCTAAAAATAACCCTGGGGCTTTTTTACATTCAAGACGGCTGTTTAACTCTTGCGGATCGACATAGTCGTATTCTATTGCATATGCCGGACGCAATATCTCAACATTTTCCAAACCTTCCATAGTATGTATAAAAGCATCCTGAACATCTGCAGGCAATGATGTTGAAATACCATTCGGATAAACAACATCCGTATTCAAACCTTCAGGCTCAAGAAAAATTTGATGGCTTGTTCTATCGGCAAATTTTACCAATTTGTCTTCTATGCTCGGGCAATACCTTGGACCAATTCCGGTTATTAAACCTGAAAATAATGCGCACTTTGAAAAGTTATCCCTTATTATTTTATGAGTTCTTTCATTAGTATGCGTTATATAACATTTAACCTGAGGATTGGTTATTTTGTCTGTTAAAAAAGAAAATGGTTTGATAACTTCATCCCCACTTTGTTCAGCCAATATTGACCAATTTATGGTTTTGCCGTTTAGTCGGGCAGGGGTTCCGGTTTTCAAACGTCCGACTTTTAACCCTAATTTTTTTAAATACGGTGTAATTCCTTCACAACTGATATCTCCGACACGACCTCCAACAGATGTTTCATGCCCAATAAACATGATGCCATTAAGAAATGTTCCCGTGGTCAGAATCACTGTTTTGGCATTATACTCTCTACCATCTGATAAAACAACACCGCTTATTCTGTTATCTTTATCAAACTTAAATCCTTCCGCAGCGCCTTCAATTAAATCCAAATTCTTTTGCGCACGGAGAGCTTCTTGCATATATTTTTTATACAGTTCTCTATCCGCTTGCGCTCTGGGACCTCTTACGGCCGGACCTTTTGACTGATTAAGCATCCGAAATTGAATGCCGGCTTTATCAATAACTCTTCCCATTAAGCCGTCTAATGCGTCAATCTCTCTGACCAAATGTCCTTTGCCTAATCCTCCTATTGCCGGATTGCATGACATCTCACCGATTGTTGATATTTTATGCGTTATTAATGCGGTTTTTGCACCAATGCGTGCCGATGCCGAGCATGCTTCACATCCGGCATGCCCGCCGCCGATAACTATAACATCATAGTTATATTCCATCTGTTTTGCCTTAAATTGTTTGATTTGTTCAGGTTGTACACTAAAATCAAAAAAATGGCAATAACTTATTAACGATAAGTTGTCCCAAATCTTTGCTTCTATTTACCTATACAAAAACTTCCGAAGATTTTATCTAAGATTTCATCAACCTCTATTCTTCCCGTTATTTTACCTAAGGCACGCGCTGCAAGTCTGATATCTTCTGCCGAAAGCTCTATTTCTTTATTAAAGGAAAATATCTGTAAGTTTTCCAGAACTTCTTCCAAAGCCTCTCGGTAGCGGCGACGAGAAATAATAAGACCTGAATTTGAGGTAAATTGCTCAGCTATTTTTACTCTAATAGCTTTTAATATTTTATTTATTCCTTCGTGCTTCTTTGCAGAGATTAGTAAGATACCTTGTTTTTCATAATCAGAACATTGTTCAAATGTTAATTTGTCACATTTGTTTCCAACAACTATGATTTTGTTTTTAAATGTTTTTACAATATAATCAAACTGTTGAACAGAGTCTTTTGAGGCATCAAACAAACAAACAACAAAATCAGCATCGGATATTTTATTGTAAGCAATCTCTATACCTTTCTTTTCAATTTCTTCCTCTGTTTCTCTCAAACCTGCCGTATCTGTAAATATAACAGGATAACCATTTAAATCCATATGAATATCTATTGCATCTCTCGTTGTTCCGGCAATATCTGATACGATTACAGCTTCTCGGTTGGCTATAGCATTAAGTAATGAAGATTTTCCGGCATTGGGTGGTCCGACAATAACAACTCGAAATCCCTCTCTCAGTCTCTCACCGACAGAATCACTGTTCAGATGTTTAAATACAGCGTCTTTAAGTTTAAATACATCGTTATTTATGTTTTGTATAACTTCTGAGGGTATATCTTCATCGGGAAAATCTATATAAGCCTCCAAATGAGAAAGAATTTTTAGCAAATCCTCACGCCAGTCTTCATATAAATTCTTAAGCCCTCCCTCCATTTGTCTTAAAGCGTATTTTTGCTGTTGAGAAGTTTCAGAATCAATTAAATCAGCCAAACCTTCCGCCTCGGTCAAATCCATCTTATTGTTATAAAAAGCTCTCTTTGAAAATTCTCCGGGTTCTGCCATTCTGAAATCTTTTAGCTCAGACAAACTATCCATACATGAACTTATTACAGCTTTTGAACCGTGTACCTGAAATTCTACAATATCCTCTCCGGTAAAAGAGTAGGGGGCCTTAAAATAAAGCAATAAACATTTATCTATTGTTTCATGTGAAACACTATGATGCAATTTTACAAAATATGCATAGCGCGGTTTTATTTTCTCTATTTTTATTGTTGCCATTTTTTCTATGGCTTCTATCGCTCTTGATCCGGATATTCTGATTACCGCAACACCAGATTTGCCATAAACCGTCGAAAGTGCATATATTGTTTTATTATCCATTGCTTTTCCCTCTCTTGTCTTGTTTTATGTTATAACTGTTTTGCTTTTTGCTTGCAAGATTTAAAAATGCCGTTTTTTTTGACTCAGGAGCGCAAATTTACCGCTCCTTAATATTTATATTATAGAATCGCTCAAAACCCTTTCTACGGCCTTTAGACGGACTCAATTTTTTTAAAGTTAAAGTTGTAAAAATGATAAAAGACAGATTTAAATTGATTATTTGGGATTTTGACGGTGTTATCGCTGATACAGAAAAATTGTGGCTCGCTAATCGGCAAAAACTTCTGAATGATGTCTATGGACTGAATTGGGATTTTAATACAACAAATCACCACCTCGGCGGAATGAGTGATAAAACAAAAAAACATGTTTTGGAAAAATTAGGTATCAAAACCGATGATGCTTTTTGGAAAAAATCTATAGAAATGGATTTAAATACCATGAAAAACGGATTTGATTTGTCTCCTAATATTGAAGAAATTTTTAAACTTAAAAATTTTAAACAATGCATTGCAACAGGCGGAACCCGTTCCAAAACACTTAAGAAATTGGAAGTTGTCGATATATCTTCCTTTTTTACATTAGATCAGGTTTTTACCGCTGATATGGTTAAACATGGTAAGCCAGAACCGGATATTTTCCTTCTCGCTGCCAAAACTATGAACGAAAAACCTGAAAATACTCTTGTTATTGAAGATTCTATCGCCGGAATTACTGCCGCATTTAGAGCAAAAATGACTCCTGTTGCCTATGTTGGTTGTGATATGAACAATAATCCCGACTATATTCAAAAAATTAAGAATCTTGGCGTTAAATATATTTTTGATAATATGTCCGCTCTCAAAAACTGGCTGCTGTCTTAATTTATTCTGTTTCCAACTCTTCTATCCCTTCAGATAAAATTATCTGAACAACATCATCTCCACTCCAATAAATATGCGTCGGAGATTCTTTAAACAAAACACCTTCATCATCGGATTTTATAACCTCTTCTTTACCTAACTCATTATTATCATAACAACTAAATAAAGCATCTCCTTTATTTATCTTCTCCCCGAGTTCTTTATTAATCTTAATCAAACAGCCTTTCGGTGAGGTATATTTTACCGTCTTGGCAAAGGTTTTTATTCTTTGTGGAGCTCTTTCTATTGTCTGGTCTTTTACCATTCCAAAACTGCTTAAAAGACGCTTGATGCCTTCAAAAACTTTTTTGACATATTCTGCCTCAAATGCATCATGACTGCCGCATTCTATACAAAGGTTCGGTATTCCTTTTTTATCCAGACAGGCATTAAATGTATTTGCGTATGATGTTTTTGTTTCCATACCTATATACTGATTATATTCTACGCCGATTATTTTTATATATTTTTTATATTCTTCTTTTGAATAAATACCAAAAGGAATCGATTTTCGTGATGTGTGTAAATCTATGGCAAAATCAGATTTTTCTGCATTTTTGAGTAAAACATCGGCTATTCTTTCTCCCAAAGAACCTTCTGAATTCCCCGGAAAATTTCTGTTCCAATCTTTTCCCATGTATAAATCAAATTTTCCATTGGTTGAAAAATATATTCTTTGAGTCCATGAAACCGGATTTGCACACGGTACCAATGTTACTTTTCCGTTATCTAAATTATTTTCTATATATGAAAACAATTCATGAATTATCCATTGCGTAATTTCTCCGCCGTGTATTCCGCTTTGAATATAAATATGCTTACCTTCCTTTTCAGAATCAATCTCATAACTTACAATATCTAAACTTGTCCCCATCGGGGTTGAACCGACTGAATAAACATATTTATTTTTAAGCATTCTTTCCTCCGGAATTCTTGTATAAATGATTTTTTAGCATCGGGCAAAGTATAGCAAATTGTTTTGTCGGTGTAAATTTTTGATTTTCTTTTGCAACCGGACACCAACCAACATAAATATATTTTTCTGCTTCTCTCTTTTTCCATAACTGATTTTTATGCGTATAGCCTTCTCCAAACAAATAGTTGTAGCAGGCTTCTACAACCGGTTTCCAACTCTTATTCAGGACTGTTTTGCCGTTTTCTATTACAAAAGGTGGATTTTCTGGATTAGTTATACCTGTTAAGCGGAACAATTGTGAACCGTTTTCAACTTCATCTCCGACCTTCCAGTCTCCACCGACGATTTTTACGACAACTTTTCCTTCTTTCGGATTGGTTTGATATGAAACATTAGAATTAGGTGACTTATATGAACTGAAGTTTAATTTCCATTTTCCGTCTTCATTTCGTGATATTTCATATATTCCTGGTCTTAAATTATTTTTTACTTTCTCATAATGACCTTTCGGATGAGTTGAATTTACTTTTAGATAAAATTCTCCTCGTCCGGTTTTATATGCCTTGTGTATTTCTTGAGAATATTTCCTTAAATTTTCAAAAACTTCTAAAACTTTTTTATCTCTAAAATCTCCGTAACTGCTTAATAATGAAATTTTCAACAAAGACGGAATTCCGTTATTTTCCGCGTCTTTTGACATTTGTGCCGTTGGCCCCTGTTGTCTGTCATTTATTTCATTAATCCAGACTTTTCCTTGTTTATCTATTATTAAGTCTGCTCCGGCTATACCGACTTTTCCCGATAATGCCATTAAACGAGCCAATTTGGTTCCGACTTCGGTTATTTGGTCTCCTATTTTTCCTTCATAAACATAACCTATGTCATTGCCGACACCGTTACTTTCATAACTTGTTAAATTTTCGTCTCCTACGGCTTTCAGCGTTCCTCTGCCTACAATCGTAACAATGTTATCTTCATTAATTCCTGCCTCTCTGGCTTTAGCTAACAAAGAATCCAATGTATCCGGGTTAAAATTATCCATATCCGGTGTTAAATTCATTTTTGTTGAACCATACATGTTTTCTTCAGGCTTGGTATTTCCGGCAAAAAAGGATAAATTACTTTCAAAACCTTTTATAAAACGGGCTACTTTTCTTCTTCCCTTATTTTCTTTGATATTTTTCACAAATTCTTCACAAGAATTTATAAATAAGGTACCTTTACCTCCGGCGTTTCCGTTTTCTGAGCAACAATCTTGAACTACAACTTTTCCGTCTTCGTTCTTTATTCTTTCATATACATCTATTAATTCATCTATTGTTGTTTCATTACTTACTTGTTCTGTTGGTATTTTGTATTCAGATAACCCTGCTGTATCGAGTATTTTTAATAAATTACCTTTTTCTTCAAAATATCCGCGTAAATTTTGTTCAACCGTTGCTACTATTTGCGTTCCTAAGTTTCTTTCTTCTATATAATGACTCCAACCTAAATTGTTTACATATGAAAAAACAGCTACTTTTCTGTCTTTTAATAAATCATCAGGTATTAATCTTGTAATTCTTTGTGTTATATAATCAGGAAAACCATCTGTATAAGGAAAGGTGTCTTCTTCCATTCCGTATTGAGGAATTTCTTTAAAACATTGCGCTCCTTTCATTCCTCCTGCTATGGCCGTATTAACACCTCTGGAGGCGAATTCTTTTAAAATTTCTCCTCTTTGCGGAATATAGGTAGGCATTACTATATTGATATTTTCTTCTTTAAATTTTTCTGCTGTTTGCTCTAAAACTTCGTTTAACTGATTGTTTAATTCTTGTATTTTTTGCATATTTTTTCTCTGTCTTTATTTTTATTATTTTTAAATTTGGCGTAAAGAAGACTTGTCTCATTTCAACCCTCTAAGCGCCCAAGTCTGTCTAAAACTTTTCAAAACGCCTAGAGGCTCATAATGAGCAGAGCCAAAAGAATGTAGAGAATTAGGTTAAGTAAAAAAGGCGCAAACACCTTTGAGCTTAATTGCTCTAAAGGTCTTTTTGAAGAATATGTTAAGCTCTCGCTTGTCATTTGCATCCTTTTTTATGTGAACTGAGAGGTATTATATTTCTTTTCAAAAAAATTTGTCAATTATTTTTTTTGTAACTTTATTTATATAAGAAAAGCCCTTTTTCAGGGCCTTTTTTTTTATGAATTCATATTATTGAAGAAATCATCGTTATCTTTGCTTAGACGAAGTTTATCTAATAAAAATTCCATACCGTCCGTCATTCCCATTTGCATAAGAACACGACGTAAAACCCACATTTTTGTCAGACGTTCTTTATCTACCAATAATTCTTCTTTTCTTGTTCCTGAACGCGTAATATCAATCGTCGGGAATAAACGTTTGTCTGTCAATTTTCTATCAAGAATTATTTCTGAGTTTCCGGTTCCTTTGAATTCTTCAAAGATAACTTCATCCATACGAGATCCAGTATCAATCAAAGCTGTGGCAATAATCGTTAAAGAACCTCCTTCTTCAACGTTTCTGGCTGCTCCGAGAAGTCTTTTAGGTCTTTGTAAGGCATTAGCGTCAACACCTCCGGTTAAAACTTTTCCAGAAGATGGAATTACCGTATTATAGGCTCTTCCCAAACGTGTGATGGAATCAAGTAATATGACAACATCTTTTTTGGTTTCTACCAATCTTTTGGCTTTCTCTATTACCATCTCAGCTACCTGAACATGTCTGGATGCCGGTTCATCAAAAGTTGAAGATATCACTTCTCCCTTTACGGAACGGGTCATATCAGTAACTTCTTCAGGACGTTCATCTATCAATAAAACGATAAGGTAACATTCTGGATGGTTTGTAGCTATGGCATGAGCTATATTTTGCAACATTACTGTTTTTCCGGTACGGGGAGGGGCTACAATCAAACCTCTTTGACCTTTTCCTTGCGGAGATATTAAATCTATTACTCGTGTTGTATAATCTTTTTCTCCGTTTATAATATCAAAATCCAGTTTTTCCGTCGGATACAGAGGTGTTAAGTTATCAAAATTTACTCTTAATTTTGATTTTTCAGGATCTTCAAAATTAATCTTATTGACTTTTACCAAAGCAAAATAGCGTTCATTATCTTTGGGAGCTCTGATTTCTCCTTCAACGGTATCACCTGTTCTTAAGCCAAAGCGTTTTACTTGTGCAGGAGAAACATAAATATCGTCTGGTCCGGCAAGATAGTTAGATTCCGCAGATCTTAAAAAACCAAAACCGTCTTGTAAAACCTCTATGGTTCCTTCTCCGTATATGGTATTATCGTCTCCTGCTACTTTTTTTAATATAGCAAACATTAAGTCTTGGACTCTCATTGAAGAAGCGTCTTCAATTTCGAGCTCTTCCGCCTGAGTTAATAACTCAGTTGGGGTTTTTTGTTTTAATTCTTTTAAATTCATGGAAATCCTGATATGATATGTTTAATGGAAAATTTTATTAGGAAGGATTGTTGTTTTTATAACTTGGAAATCTTTTTCTGTCAAATATTATGTTGAGTTATTTATTAACAGCCCCGCAGGGCTAACATTAATATATTTAAAATGTTTTTGTTATTTGTATATGCCTGTGTAGTCTGTGGATTAAATTTTTGTTTGCCGATATATTCATATTTTAATAAATTGTTAATAATCTGTGAAAGAATCTTTTAAAGGAATTTTAAAGACTTGGAGAATCAATAATCTAAATTTGTAAACTTTAAATTGTATATATTGTTTATAAGTTGTGTTATCAACAAGCTGTTTATAATTTTTTATGCTGTGCGTAAGTTTTTATATTAAATTTTACAAAGCGTGAATAAAATTATATAACCTTTTACTGAAGTGTAGTTATACACAAAAAGTTAACGAATTGTTTATAACTATACTAATCACTTGTTTTAAGGATATTTTATATGAAACTTGTTGCAATTACCGGATCTATAGGTTGTGGTAAAACGACTTTAGCTAAAATTATAAGAGATTTGGGTTATACCGTTTTTGATATTGATGGTTGGGTAAGACGTCTTTATTTTCAAAAAGATTTTATTAAAGTGATTGAAAACTATTTTCCTGATGTCGTTATTAATCATCACGTTAATAAGAGAGCTTTGCGGAATATTGTTTTTGCCGATAATAAAAAATTAAAAATATTGGAAAGTTTAATTCATCCTTTCTTAAAAGATAATTTGAAAAAAGTTATTCGCAGAAATTCTAAAACTGATGATTTATTTTTTATTGATGTGGCCTTATTGTTCGAGCAAGGATGGGATAAATATTGCGATTTTATTATGGTCGCTCATGTTGATTATGAAACTCAAAAACTGAGAGTTATGAATAGAGATAAGGTTTCGGCTGAAGATTTTGATAAAATTAATAACATTCAGCTTGATAATGAGAAGAAAATTCTTTTATCCGATATTGTTATTGAAACAGATAAGTCTCTTAATTTGTTAAAAGTTGAACTTATTAACATTATTCAAAGTTTGGAAAACGCTGATGACTAGGGAAATTGTTTTTGATACTGAAACTACAGGTTTTGATTATGATAAAGGCGACCGTTTGGTTGAAATTGGGGCTGTCGAATTGGTTAATCATGTTCCTACCGGAGTGACTTTTCATCGTTATATTAATCCGGAAAGAGAGGTTCCCGAAGAAGTTGTTAAAGTTCATGGTTTAACTTATGAATTTTTGAAAGATTATCCGACCTTTGATAAAGTTGCCGATGAATGGATTGATTTTGTCGGAGATGCTGTTTTAGTTGCTCATAATGCTACTTTTGATATTAACTTTGTTAATTATGAATTAAAACAAATCGGTAAACAACAGTATAGTTGGGATAGAGTGGTTGATACTCTTGAAATTGCTCGTTTACTTTTTCCTGGATCGCGTAATAACTTAGATGCTCTTTGTAAAAGATTTAATGTTGATAATACGGCTCGTACTTTTCATGGTGCTTTGCTTGATGCCCAATTGCTTTCGGAGGTTTATCTTGAATTATTGGGCGGAAGAGAGCCGAGTTTGTTATTGGATGCTAAAAAAAATAAAAAAAGTGCGGAAGCATCTGATAATAATGAAATTACCAGAAACTTCCGTGAATCGAGGGATTTTCCTTTATCTCAACAAGAATTATCTCTTCATGAAGAATTTTTAAGCAAAAAAATTAAAAATGCTCTTTGGAATGTTGAGAATTAGTTATTTGAGGTTTCAGATTCTTCAATGTCTATTTCTTCACTATTTGGCGTTTGGGTATCGGTTATGCTTTCTTCATAGATACTGTTGTTATTTTGATTGTTATCATTGGTTGTAGAAGGTTGTTGATCATTTTCTGTCTCTGATTGTGTTCCTTGGTTAGATGTGTTGTTATTTTCAGGTATAACAACAGCTTCATAGCCTTCCATTATCATTACATTTGACGAACTGGGATTACCTGCATCTATTGATACGGAATCTTGTGCTTGAGAATCACTGCAACCACTTAAAGCCAATACGGCTATGGAAACTATTCCTATTATGTTTTTCATTTTCACCTCTTTATTTTGTTGTTGGTTATGTTTGATATAACATTCCCTTTTGAGCATTCAAGGTTCAAGAATAGTGTTGACGAAAGTTTCTTATTGAGTAATATTAAAGCGTTTGTAAATTTTAACGGAGCTAAAAATTGGTTTTTGGTAAAAAATATATTATCTGGGATTTGGATGATACTCTTTATTTGCGTACTCCTGAATGGGCTGATTTATTAGATACAACCATGGCGACAGCGTTGGTTGAGGATTTGAAAGTTCCTATGGATTTGGAGACAGCTAAAGCCAAAGTTAAAGAATCTTACAATATTTATCGTAATGGTGGTGAAATTTTTTATAGGGATTATAATGTTGATCCCGGGGAATTATTTTATGCTTATCATAAACGTAAACCCGTTGAAAAAATTACTGCTTATGAAAATCTTTTGGATAAAATTAAAAAAGTTCCCGCTGAACAGTATATTTTTACGGCCAGTGATCGATATGCTTCTGAAAAAATATTAAAACACATCGGCTTGTATGAATTTTTTAAGGATAGATTTTATTCCGTAGAAGATTTTGGTGTTTATAAAAAAAATGAAAATGCTGATGTCTATTTAAAATATTGTGAAAAAATACACGTCAAGCCTGAAGATTGTCTTTTTGTAGATGATAGCTATTCTAATTTGGAATTTGCTAAAGAAGCCGGTATGGATACCGTCAGAATTTATTATAAAAATAATTCCGCTAAAGATAAAACTTATATAGATTATGCTTTTAGAGGTGTGGAATCTTTTTTGGATGAAGTTTTAGGTAATAAAACAGCAGCTTAATTTTTGCATATTTCTTCTTCGTGTTGATAATTTTCATGATTATCAAGTTTACTCTGTTCAATAAGAAGTTCGTTTTTAAACACTTCTATAAGAGGGGATATTTTTCGGTTATAAGTTTGTGTTAATTCGGTTGTTGCTAAATCTATTTCTTCTGCCGTATTGACGTTAATCGGTTTTACGCTGGTTATTATTTTTTTTATGGCATCATGAAATAAAGGTAAAAAATACTCTAAGGCATTTTTGTTTATTTGATGATGTGTTTGTTCGTGTCTTAATACAACATTATATTTACAGCTATTCTTAGCCAGATTTTTAGATATATAAATTACAGGATCCGAATAGCCAATATAAATGTTGATATTGGTTGGGATAACACAAATATTATTTTCTCCGTATATTTTACCCAGTGTGTTTATAGATACTTCAAAATTAACGTTTATGGTTGCTAATCCTGCTGCAAATAATCCTTTTTCTGATATGCCGTAAGTTTTTGCTATTGCGGTTATTTGTTGGTTGTTTTTGGTAGTGTCGTATCTTAGTTTTCCGTAAGAGGTTGAAAATTCTATTGATGGAATTGTTTGTATTTGAGAACAATCAAAAGCTAACGCTTTGGTTGATAACAAAGCGATGTAGGTGTTTAATGTTAATATAAAAAAAAGTTTTTTCATGTATTCTATTATATATTTTATTCGTTAACTTATCGTTGATGAGGTTTTTTTATGAATAAATTTATTGTGGGTTTGTTTATGGTGCTTAGTATTAATTGTTCGGCAAAAGCTCAGGAGACTTTTGTTCGTAAAAAATTAGAACCGGATTTTTTTATCCCCGAAAGTGCTAAAATTCAGCCGGAAAGGTTGGTTATGCCCAGATATCATTTAGCTGATGATTTGAAAAAATCTGAACCACAAAAACCTCGTTATGTTAAAGTAAAACCTAAGAAAAAAGTGGTTAAAGAGCCTGAGTTGGTTGTCAGATATAATAAGCAAGAAAATATTAATAATGAAAAAAATACAAATCTTCAAAATATTATGGATGATTTTTCCAATACTCCGGTTTATCAACGTAATTATACTCAATATTCTAAAGATTTGGAAGAAATTGCTAAAAGCGGAAAAATTCCTTATAATGAAGAATTGGAAAAGGATTTGGCAAGAATGAATTCGGAGGAAAGAATTGTTTTTAATAAAAAGCCTCAACAGAATACTGCCAAAGACAGATTTGATGAGGCTTTAAAAAATAGCTTACAGAATTAATTTTTATGATTCTATGGCGTATAGGTCTTTAACAACCCATTTTCCATCACGAAAACTCATAACATAAATAATATTTCCGTTACATAAACCAAACCAATTGCCGTTACAAGTACTTTGGGTATAAATTTCTACCATACTATCTTCTAAGGGTTTGATTTTTGTGATTTTGTAGGATTGAGATGTTGGCCTTTTTAGACTTTCATCTTCCATAAATATAAAGTCGGGCATTTCCTTTTTGTGTTCTATACATTCGCTAAATTCTGGATTTATGGTGCATTTTATACTTAAATTTATTGCACAAATCATTTGGCTTTCAGAATTACATCCTTCCTCTAGTGTGTTGATATCAAAGCTATATATTTCTTCTGATGTTTTTATTTCTGCTGATGGAATATTTTTTGTTTCCGGAGCTTGTTTTTCTTCTTCTTTTGAGCAAGAACAAAAAATTAAGCTTATGACTAAAAGAGAAAGTAATTTTTTCATGAGTATATTCCTTTTGTTTATATTTTTTATAAATATAGCATTGATTTTATTTTTGAACAGCTTTTTTATTTTTAAAACAAAAAAAGACAGTAAATACACTGTCTTCTTTTGTTAAACTATTCAAACTAGAAGCTGTATCTTGCTCCGAGAGAGAATTCGGATAAATGATCTTGTCCTTGTAATTTATCTGTCCATACATAGCGTCCAAGAGCGCGGATAGCTATATTGTTGTCAAATTTATATTGAACACCGGCACCGAGACGATAACCAAGACCATTGTCAGAAACTTTTTCTGCATTATCAGCATAATCAAAGTCATAGTTTGCAATACCTGCGGTTACGAACGGAGCAAATTTCTGCGCACAACCTAACGGAAGATATCCATAAACATCTAAACCATAAGCGTCAAAATCGCGCTTTTCTTTATCGCCATCAATAAGTTTGTGGTCTTTGTTTGAATTTTGATAGAACAACTCTGTTCCGAAATATTTATTGTAGTCAGTACCAACGGTTACAGAATAAGAATTAAAATCAAAGTCATCTCTCATTTCTGTATAGTTATAATTTACACCAACATAAGGTGTATATTCTTTTGCGCTAGCATTAGCTGCGAAAGCAACAGCGGAAGCTGCAACTAATAATGCGATTGTTTTTTTCATTATAAGTTCCTTTATCTAAATTTTTAATTTAAGTCTTTATACTATATCAGACTTATATCTAGGACTATAGTATATATTTTATAAAAATAAAGTAAATTAATATTACAATATTTTAATTGTTTTATGCTTATAATCATGATACTTTTAGGTATTAGGAGTTGATTTTGATGCTTTTGGGTAAAACAAGTAATCAGAGCGGCGCCACCATGATGGAAACTTTGGCCGTTATTTCTATAATATCTATTCTTGGAATTGGTGTTCTGGGAATTATAAGCAATGTAATGTCGAAATTTAAACAAAGTGTTACGGTTAGCCAGATTCAAGATTTACAAAAAAATATTACCGAAAGATATGCTGTTGAAGGTAAATATGATACTTTAGGAGATAATGCAACGCTTATTGAAGAAAAAGTTATTCCAACTTCTTTAATTTCGGGTGAAGAGCTTCGCCACAGGTTAGGAGGTAAGGTAATTATCAGCAAAGATGAAGTTTTTCAAAGTGATGATTATTATAATGTTACTTTCTTTGGTCTTAATAAAAGAGCTTGCATTGATATTTTGCAGATTAATTGGGTTAAACGCCAAAATTCTGATATGGTTGCGATTAGTGTTAATGCAGAAACTCTATTCTTATTGCCTTACGGAAATTATGATGAAATGAAAACTATTGATGGTAACGTTGTTAGGCTTCCGGTTACTTTTGATAAGGCTTCTGCAGCTTGTACGAGTGATACAACCAATGATATTACTTGGGTGTTCCAATAAATAAGGAGATGTTTTGTGATTAAAGTTAATGATGTTTCCGCTAGTAGAACAACCTCTAAAACAGGAAAAAGTGTTAAAACTGGAACGGGTGCTAGTTTCTCTTCTTACTTGAATGAAATGATGAAAACAGATAGTGCTCCGGTAAATCCTTCATCCGCAATTTCTATAACTGATGCTATTTTTGCTGCTCAGACCGCAACAGATGAGGAAGAAAAGCAAATTCGCAAAAAACTTATTAAAAGAGGTAATGCTCTTTTAGATAAACTTGAGGTTATCAGAGATGGTTTGTTAGCCGGTTATATATCTAAAGACGAGCTTATAGAGTTGTCCAGAATGATTAAAGAAAAACAATTTGAAACTCAAGATGAAAAATTAAAAGAAATTATTGCAGAAATTGAATTGAGAGTCGAGGTTGAGCTGGCTAAGCTGACAAAATAGACTTTTCAATTGATTATGGGCTGATAATTCTATTTTTTCTCTTGAATTTTTAATATGATTAGGTATGTTACCAGATAATATTTATTTTATGTTAGTTAAGGAGCCGTGTTATGGATAATGTTGTTATTCTTCCGCCTGATTATAAACCTTCTAAAGATGAAGAATATATGAACGAAATGCAGTTGGAGTATTTTCGCCAGAAACTTCTTAACTGGAAGAAATCTTTAATCGGACAATCTAAAGATACTCTTGAAGATTTACGCCAAGGCGGACTTAATCAGCCTGATCAGATTGATCGTGCATCTTTGGAGTCTGATAAGGCTTTAGAATTAAGAACTCGGGATCGTGCACGTAAACTGATTTCTAAAATTGATGATGCCCTTAAAAGAATTGAAGATGGGGTTTATGGTTATTGTGAAGAGACAGGAGATCCTATCGGTATTGACAGATTAGAGGTTCGTCCGGTCGCAACTCTTTCTCTTGAAGCTCAGGAGCGTCATGAGCGGATGGAAAAGACTTATGATGATGAAGCCTAATCTTTTTTATTAATTTTTTTTAGAGCTTTTTTCGAAAACAAATCTTGTTGAACCGTTTTCGTTAAAGCTCTTTTTTGTATGGTAATCTATTTTTTGGGTTGTTTTGATGGTTTGTTACAATTTTATTTTGGCGTCGGGTTCTCCTCAAAGAAAACAACTTCTTGAGCAGGTTTCTCTTTCTCCTAAAAAAATTGAGCCTGCTGATATTGATGAAACACCTCTTAAGTTTGAGAAACCTTCTGCCTATGTTAAAAGAATGGCGAAGGAAAAATGTTTGCATGTAGCGCAGAAATATCCCGGAGAAATTGTTTTGGCTTGTGATACGGTTGTTGTTTGCGGGCAAAAAATTATTCAAAAAGCTAAAAATGATGCAGAACAAGAATGTATTATGAAAATGTTATCCGGAAAAACTCATCGGGTTTTAAGTGCTGTAAGTGTTATTGATGCTAAAGGAAGGCTTTCTCTTAAACTTAACACTACGAAAATTTTGATGAAGAGTCTTACGGAAAAAGAGATTAGTGATTATATAAAAACGCACGAATGGATTGGTTGTTCAGGATATAAGATCGAAGGATGTTTGGCCGCTTTTGTGCGCAAAATAATCGGTTCTTATTCAGGGGTTGTCGGATTACCTTTGTATGAAACAAGAAATATGTTGATTTCAGCCGGAATTAAAGAGGAGATTTAGCGATGGATTTAGATACGATTGTTTATGAAAAAACAGAAGGTAAAATTAAAATTGCCGGTTTAGAGGCCGGAAAACTTACCGAGTTAGAAATAGATGATATTAAATCTGCCGCTGAAGGTAGTATATATTTGGGAAAAATTTTACATAAAATTGATTTGGCAAACGGAAGTTTAGGATATTTTGTTGATATTAATGACGGTAAAGAGGCTTTTATAAATGCCAGAGAGTATGGTTTAGATGATTTGAACGCAACCGAAGGTCAAAGTTTGATTGTACAGGTTGCCCAAGAGCAAAGAGCAGAAAAAGGTGCTAAACTTTGTCGCTCATTACAATTTGTCGGAGAATACTCGGTTTATTGTCCATATAAAATGTCTGTAGAAGTTTCAAATAAAATTGAGGACAAAAGTAGAGCTCAAGAATTAAAAGATTTGTTTTTGGATAATACGACAGGTCAAGAAGGATGGATTGTCAGAACATCTGCCGAATCTGCTAAAAATACAGATATTGTTAAAGAAATGGAACAATTAAGAGCAAAGTATGATGAGGTAAGAGTTTTGGCTAGAAAAGTTAATGCTCCCGTTCTTCTTCTCGGTAAAAAAAATCCGATTTATGAGTATATTTTCAGAAATAAATCAACTCTTAAAAAAATTGTCGTTAATGCTCGGAATTTGTATGAAGAACTGCAATCTTTATCTGATAAGGATTTTGAGGTTGAATTAGTTTCGGATGCTTTTAAGGATTATGGGTTAGATGAATCTATAGGAGAGGCTTTATCTCCAATTGTTCAGCTTCCGGGCGGTGGACGAATCATTATTGAAGAAACGAGGGCTTGTACAGCGATTGATGTTGACAGCGGAGATGATAAAAATAACGGAAATCTTAATCGTCTTAATGCGGAAGCTGCTGAAGAAATTTTACGACAAATTAAGCTAAGAAATTTATCCGGAAAGATTGTTATTGATTTTGCAGGGTTATCTGAATATAAGTTTTTGAAAAGCCCTATTGAAATATTAAATCAAGGTTTGAAAAAAGATTATGTAAAGTCAACATGTTATGGCTTAAGTCGAGGCGGAAATGTTGAAATTATTCGTATGCGGCGGCGTCCGAGTTTGAGAGATGTTTTAACGGTAGAATGTCCGAGCTGTTGCGGGCAGGGAAGAGTTGAAAAATGATTTGTCCGATTTGTAAAAAAGAGTTTACCGATAAAAAATATCGTCCTTTTTGTTCTAAACGTTGTGCCGATATTGATTTGGGTAATTGGTTTTGTGAGAAATATACCGTCGAAGCTGTTGAAATTGATGAAAAAGATTTGGAGCAACTTGCTGAAACTTCATTTAATTCAGGTGAAGAAGATTAGATTTCGCATAAATTTTTAAAAAGTTCTGTAAAACTATCTTCTTCTGATCTGGTAAGCAGGTTTAGGCGGTCTATCATAGCGTAATCATTTGATGGGCTGTTATAGACGATAAAACTTTCTGAAATCCTCCCAATGATGATTTTATCGCTAAAATAAGCGTATTCTGAATAGGGTTGATTTATTTTTATTAAGTCTGGGAAAGTGTAATTATTTCTTATTTGAGGGCGGCATCCGAAAAACTCTATACCGTCATAGATGATTCCGTTTGTAAGACTCAAAAATTCTTTGTATTCTGCGGGTATTTCGGCAAAAAGAAACTCTTTCATTTTGTTATTGATTGCTTCTATATCTTCGGCTTTTGCCGGAGCAAAATAGACACATCCGTCTTTGTTTTTTATTTGTTCTACATATTCTTTAATCATAGTAAATTTTCCCTTCAAAATGGGGGATAAATATTTTTTTATTGGTTTTTAGATAGTTCTTTTCAATTTGGATATCAATAAGCCTGTGAAACAGTTCATGATGCGGATTGGTTTTCATTAGTGCTAAGTTGTTAAGGTCGAGAACTCCTCCGAAATCAAGCGGAAATTTAATGTGTGTATTATAATTTTCCGGAGATATGCTTTGTTTAAGCAAAGAAATATCTTTATCGTTTAATCCGAGCCGGCGACATTCTTCTTCATGTGAATATCCAAGCATCTTCAAAAAAATTTTGCGGAGTTTTCTGTATTCTATAAAAGATTTATCCATTTCATCCCAAGTTTGAGGTTTATATGAATGCTCTTGTAAGGTAATTCCGCGTAGACCATATTTTTCTATTTTTTGTTCAAGAAAATGCTGCATGTTTTCAGCTTTAAGTAATGATGCCTCATTTTCTAAGATAAATTTTTTATTTTCTGATAATTGTCGATTGGGAGATGTTGTTTTATATCCGTCTTTTTTTAGCAAATCATTATAGGCATCGGCAAGGGAGCTGGTTTCTTGTTCGGTTATATTTTTTTTGTTAGACCATTCCCACATTACTTATCTCTTTAGTTGGTTGCGTTTTCTTCGTCAAATTCACCATCTTCGGTGCTATCATCTTCATTTGGATCATAGTCTATGCCGAGTTTTGCTAACATATCGTCGTTAATGTCTTCTCTTTGTGCGACAATCCAATCAGGAACATTTGGTGCCGGAGGCAGGTTGCGTAAGGCTTTCATTTTGTTATCAAGATACCAACGAGGCGAATCCGCCATAATCGGGCGGTCGATATATCCTTGCATTAAGACAACTTGTTTGAGCATCGGAAGGCTGAGCAATTGGGTTGCCGAGATTGCCGAAACACCTTGAAGTTGGTAGCTAACATTTTTAGCGAAAGGATTAGCTCCTTTGCTCAAGCTGATACCTTCATTTTTTGAAAATGAGGTGGTTTGTACGGTTTTGTTTCCAATCATCTTTGAAAAACGCTGAGCTGTTTGTTCGTTGTTTTGTGATAAGATGATTTTGCATGCCGTGGTTGAAATTACGGTTTCAAGGTCATCTTTTCCGTATTTACCGGAGATTTGTCCTAAATCTTGTCCAATCAGAAGGTATGAAACTTTTTGTCCGCGTCCAACCGCCGGACCGTCAATAACGGCTTTTAATTTAGGCATGGTCGGAAACTCGTCCATAACAAACAGGCAAGGGAAGGGACCCATTTGTCCGTCTGTCGGATTTTTAAATTTAGGCGGGTTGGCAATCAGGTAAGATGACATTAAGTCAATGAAGGTTCCTGAAATAACGCTTAACGCTCTGGCATCAACTTGGTTTACCGAGAGATAAACCGAAATAGGTTTGAATTCTCCGGTAATCGGGTCTTTTAATCCTCTTAAATCTTTAAAGCTGATATCGCTGAAACTGGTACGCGCAACAACGGCAGAGTTTTTAAAGATACCAATACCAGAAAAAGCGGTGGAGAGTACGGAACCTCTTTCTTTATCCGGCATGGAGCTTAATTGGCTTAATTCTACGATGCATCGGGCTGAATAGCCAAATTTTCGAGCTTCTTCAATGGCTGCTTCCAACAAGTCTCGCATGGGGTCTGCCATAGCAGCCATTTGGTCACCTTCTTCTAGGCGTCGTTTAATTTCTTGTGATTGTTTGAT
Source organism: uncultured Alphaproteobacteria bacterium (assembly GCA_944391465.1). Classification (GTDB taxonomy): domain Bacteria; phylum Pseudomonadota; class Alphaproteobacteria; order RF32; family CAG-239; genus CAZU01. The sequence goes on along the minus strand of CALXTS010000005.1, from coordinate 16,691 downwards.
TTGAGCTTCTGTAATCCATTCCAAAATCATGGCAATACAAGACTCTCTTCCAATCCATTTTTCCGGTAGAAGCGCCCATGTTCCGATAGGAAGATAGTTATCTATATTTAAGTTGTTTGTTCGCAGATTTTGAACCGCTCGAGAGGACATCGGGTCATGCATTTCGAGGTAATAGCCTTCAAGGACTTTTTTATCTTCTTCATCTAATTTTCCTTCATAAATGCGGCCGATGAAATAGTCATTGGCTCTGGCTTTTTCGCATTTTGAAACGATGAAATGTATAAAGCCCGTTAATGCTGCTCGTCCGGTTTGTGACCAGTGCGGATCTGCTCCACCTTTTGGATCTTCTACCAAAACGTTACACATGGAATCTATGTACATATCGCGAGCCGGTCCGGGGGCAGGAACAGCTCCCGGAGACAGTGGATTCCAACTTGGATAATAAATTCCTTCTTCCGGGTTATCTTCCATACCCCAGTTGATGATAAATACGGGGCCGACTTTTGCTCGCGCACCGGATGTTTGATAACACAACTCCGGTTTGGGGTCGTTTACGATGATACTTAATCCGGGAGAGTTAAATATAGTAGGAACAACAACGCCTGCCGTTTTACCGGTTCCCGGAGGTGCGCAACATAAGGTTGAAAGCGTTTCTTTTAATAAAAGCAATTTTCCGTTAAATTTTCCTACAACTTGGCAAAAGCCATCGAACCCTAAAAGTTCCATCTTTTTTATATCACCTAATTCGGCAATTCGTGCTGAACCGTGGATGTTAGACTGAAAGTGATAAGGATTGCTGATAATGCCAGTAATAAGAATTATCGGAAAACTTAAAAAAGGAAGTATCGGTATCCATAAACTAAACGAAAACTCTCCCTGATAAGTTGAAAGTTGACGCATCCATCTCCAGTATCTGGAGAAAAGATATCCGCTTTTATTAAAGACAAGCGAAAAGTATTTTCCAACATCGGAAAGAGAATCTTTGGAGATTCCGGTTCCCAATAAATATCCCAACGGCATTGAGATTAACGCAAGTATAATTGTGACGCTGATAGCGATAAGAAAGGTTATAACCATCCATTTGACGGCATTATCATATTCTTCCCATTCTTCTCCACGTTTACTCAATTTCTTTATCCTGTTAAATTATGCTAAGTTGCGGATTAGTTTTTTTAATTTTTCAAAATCTTCTTTAGTGGCTTTTCCAGATGCTTCTTCAAGGGTTTTGGCAAAAAGGTTTATCTCTTTAGGGGTTCCCCTGTCGATTCTGGTTACTTTGATGTTCATTTCATTCCAGATTTCAAACATATCTTCTGCATTTATAATGTTTCCGATTTGTTCGATTACATAGGCTTCTATCTTATAGTCTAGTCCGTTTTCGGTTAATTTATCTTTAAGATAGTTGCGGGCAACATCAATTTTTCTGACCGGCGAAATTCGGTGAGAACTTTCTGAAAACCAAAGCGGCTCTTCATCGTTAAAACGTTCTTCATCGGCAAGCCAATCTCCCGGTTCTTTATCGGTTAAACATAGACAGATTTGCTTATCAGAAACACCGATGAAGTCAATAAGCGTGTTTTTGATAGTTGCAGCTGTGATAACCTCATAACCTTTTTGCTTAATAACTTCAAGAGTTGAATTAGAAACAGGTCGTTTGGTGTTGGTTGACGATGCTTCTGAGGGTTTGTTTTCTTTTTTGTTGTTTGTTTCTTTAGCCGGAGGCGTGTGCGCCGGCTCTTTAGATGGTTTGGGAGATGATGGCGGAGAGGCCATGATGTTATCATCAAACAAATCAAAGTCAAAATCCGTCCCGTCATCAATATTAAACAAAGAATGATCAAATTCTTTGGGCTTGTTTTCGGTTGGCGCTATCGGTTTGGGTGAAGATGGCGTTATGGAGTGTGTCGGGGCTGAAGATAAGCCGGATTTGTTATGAGAGGAGGTTGCTCCACCCATGTATGAGCTTTCTTCAACCGGAGGGCGAATACTCTTAGGACGTATCTCTTTATAAGATTTTTTCTTTTTTACAAGTTTTACGCTTGCGGTATCTGCAATTTTTTTAACTTGTTTTTCAAATAGCTTATTGAAGATTTTGAGCGGTAGGTAAAGAATAAATTCAAATATTTTTCCATATTTTACCATGCTCAAAGCCGCCCAGCCTGTCAGCCACAGCGGAATAAACGATAATACAATTAAAATAAACGCCCATTCTTTGGCATCATCAATTACCCAACCGGATAACCATAAATTCCAGGCATATAACCAGTGCGCTTGACGGAGAATGTCAAAATGCCAGTTAGTAAGCAAAATAACGCGAATACCTTCAAAGAAGAAAATACTCCAGAAGATACCGACGAATATTATGCGTATCAATATTAACAGTGGTTTCAAAATTCTCTCCAAGACTTATTTTTATGCATATTCTAACATAAATTTGGTTAATAAGTGTTTATTAGTACTTTGTTGTTTCTGATTCAATCTTTTTTTGAATCTCCTCGCGAATGTTGACGACCTCTCTGGGTTTTTCCGGTTTAATGGATTCCAACTGTTGTTTTATAAACTCAATATTATCTTGACTCGATTTGATATTTTTTAAAACAATCCTTTTTGAATCACTGCCGTAGCGTCTGATTATCCATGCATTGTATGAATGAACGGGAGCTAAAATAATATCAAGCCAGTTTATTTTGTTTAATTTGTATAATATCCATATCCATAAAATCGGTATTAAAATTATACTTCCGATAAAAGCATAATCTCTTGCTATTTTTATTGTTCCGCCGGAATTCCAAAATCTTTCTATGGTTTGCCAGTCGTCAAAATTAAAAATATCAAAATTCCATGCTTGATACATTATAAGACTAGAAAGTACCAAAAAGACTAAAGTCCAAATGGTACCGATTAAAAGAAACCGAATCAGGTGAAAAAATTTTTTTAACATTTAGCGGTCTTGCGTCCTTTCTTGAGTTTGTTTTTGTGGCAAAACAATGTTTTTTTGTTGAAGTGCTTTTTTGGTTTCTTGACTTAGCATAGCATGATTGACGGCTCCTCTTGTCTCAAGGTTGGTGATTTTTATGCCGGTGTTTGCTGCGGCAATTATCATTCTTGCCTTAAATTCATCATTGACAATGTTGCCGATTTCAAACTCACTTCTTTTGTTTTTCAATCCATTAAACACCGTTTCAAAATCTGTTATTGAAGGTATTTTAGGTTTTCCCTCTTTATCTTTAGCGGTTATGTTTATGGATTTGTTATCTGTTGTGCTCAAAGAGACTTTTTCTCCTTGCCCGTTTTGGAACGAGGTTTGAGAAACTTTATCTGACTGAACAGTGTTTCTTTCATTATCATTTATTCTGATAGCCGTATGTAAAGGGATTCCTTTTTGGAGATTTTTTTTGAATTTTGCAAGATTATCCCTTTGTCTTTTTATTTCTGCAAGTTCTTGCGCCAGACTTTCACAAGTTTCATTTGCAGATTTTAATTCTTCATCAATATCTCCTCCAGAACCGTAAGTGTGATTATTTATTGCTTCGGTTAACTTGGGGTTTTTAACTTCGAAAACTTCACTACTGTTGCTTTTTTCTATTTGATCTAACTTCTTGTGATTGTTAAATTCCGTTTCAAACATTGAATTAAAGCTGTCAATGGTTTTATCCATGCTGAAATTAGGGTTTCTCATTTGCTCCAGAATTTTAGCGCGCGCGTTTAAGTAATAAAGTTCATATTCTTGTGACAACTGTCCGTCTGAGGCATGAGCGTTATAATCCGGATTTTTGTTCTTTTCATGCATCATTCTTGTAGCGGCGTATGCTGAAGCTAAGCAAGCAATTTGCTGTTCTTGCAGGAGAGCCTCTTTTAAGTTTTCTCTTAAGTAGTTGAGTTGAGCCTCTCTTTCTTCCGGAGCCGCTTCTTTTAACATATTTAAACGATCTTTGAGTGCTTTATTTAATTCCGGACTAAGTCTTTCAAATTTGACTTGCTCAAGTTTTCCCTCTTCAATGTTTTTGATGAGAAAATCTATACTGTATTGCGATGATAAACCTTCAATTTGTTCCAGATTGGCGTTGTGGCGACGGAGCATTTTCTTTACGAATTTTGCTCGTTCGCTATCGTTTTCATGAGGCTTTAAATCATTTTCTTCGGTCCAAGTTTTGGCCGCTTTTTTTAGTTCTTCAACGCGTTCTTTCTCTCTTTTTTCTTTATACTCATGATATTTTTTACCGAGCCAGCGATATGGGTCTCTCATGGTTTTGTGATATGTCCATTCAGCAACATTGTAAGTGATGGCTCCTACGGCACCGGCTGCTTTTCCGCCTATCCATCCGGCAAAACCATTTAAGACGACATCTTCCATTAAAAATTTTATGAAGTCGCCGCTTTGAATCTTTATCGGATCTGTGTTAACGTCGGTTTTTTGATCTTTATCATCAGTCGTGCCAACTTCTCCGACTTTGGCATCGTCGTCATCAGGAGCCGTCGGATCATAGTCTGGGTCAAAAAGTTTTCTGATGTTTTTATCACTGATGGTTTTTATTTTTTCTTTTTCTTTGTTTTTTTCATCATCATCATTACCTGCGGCATTTATAACAACAGTACCAGGTGCGGGAGGCGGTGTCGGAGGAGTGCTTGCACCGTATGTATGACGAGATGAGTCTCGGTTTTCCGGTTTTATTATTCTTCTTTCATCAACATCATTTCTTAAACGTTCTGCAACACTCATGATGATTACCTTTTTGTTTGTTTATTTGATAATTAATTGTATTTTAGCATTGTTTTTTGTTTTTGTCTATATTTTTGTACTTGTGTCAGATTTTTAATTTTTTGAAAAATTCTCCCAGTTCTTTATTGACTCGGATACCATCTTCGGGTTTGGGTTTTATCATTCCAAAAAAGCGTGGCTGTATCTTTTCTATTTGAATCGGAGCATATGTCGCCGGGTTGTTTTCTAAAATTTTACGCGCTCCTTCAGGGTCTTTTTTGGCGGTCTTGAAATAATTGTTTACCAAACGTTCTGCATCTACCGGAAAGTTTTTTGCTTGAATGGCTTCAATATATTTTTTGATTTTTTCTTTACGTTCCAGATGTTCTTTATATATTTGTTTTTCCAGTTTCTTTTTGTCGTGCTTGGCTTTTCTTAGGTTGTAGCTGATTTCGCATCCTTCCATCTCAATCAAAATCTCAACATAGGAAATTATAGCCAATTGTAAGTTTTCATCCGTACATTTTTCGGCAAAACTTAAAAGTTGTTCGTCGCTTGCTTTGGGCGGAAGGCTTGAGAGACGTACGGGTTGTGCTTTGAGCAAAAAATCCCATCCTGCAAGGATATCCAAGTTTAAAAGGCGTCCTCTGGATGGACGAAAACGCGGATATAATTGTTTAGCCTCAAAACTGAAAAAGGGCGCGTCAAATTCTGTTTGTTGTTCGACCATAGCATTTACGGCATTCGTAAAGTTGACATATGCATCATAGAGACGCTGTTCTTCTTCAAATAAAATTTCACTTATTTCGTTATTGTTTTTTAATGCTGAAGGTGACGGTTTATTGTTTTTTATTAATTCAAGTTCTTCATTAGCCTTATCTTGAGCATTTTCTATTTGTGCGTTGATAAAATCATCAAGCATGCGGTTAAATTCATCATCTGAATCCGCATTTTCTGTTTTAGAGCTTTCTTTTTCCGTTTCTACCACATCATCTGTTAACATTAAGCTGGAAAAATCAGTTTCCAAAAGTTCATTTTCAAGGTTAAATTCTTCTTCAAGCATAAAGTTTTCCTAGTTTAATTGGATTGTTCCGGTTACTGTTGCTTGTTCAGGATTATAGATAATAATTCTATCAGATAATCCTCCGTGTTTTATCAGCATATAAAGTTGTCCGTTGTGGATGCTGTATTGTGATATTTCGGATCCTTTCGGTTGAGATAATGTATAGTTAATTTCATGTGTCGGTATATTTTTTCTGGTTTTTTTATAGATTGTTCCCAGTAATGCTAATGTTCCTAAAACCAATAAAAAGGTGAGCAAACAGACAATGATTTTTACGATTTTCAGTTTTTCCATGCTTATCTCTCTTGAAAGTTATCTTTTTAACCGTATTATGTCCTATATCAACTTTTGAAGAATAATATGGCTGATACTGAGAATAATAACATAGCAATAGTTAATAAAAGTTATAACGGCTGGAGAATCGATAAGTTTTTGTCTGTGAGTTTTCCAGAGGTTTCTCGTTCGCAAATTCAAAGATTGCTTAAGGATGATTGCATAACTAAAGATGGTGAAATTATTAACGATTCTTCTTATAAAGTTAAGGAAAATGAAGAGTTCCAATTGTTTATTCCAGAGCCGGAAGATGCAAATCCGGAACCAGAAGATATTCCTTTAGACATTGTTTATGAGGATGAAGATCTTTTAGTTGTAAACAAACCTGCAGGAATGACCGTTCATCCGGCTCCGGGGGCTTATCATGGAACACTTGTCAATGCATTGTTGTTTCATTGTCGAGGAAACTTGTCGGGAATCGGAGGTGTAAAACGTCCGGGGATTGTTCATCGAATAGATAAAGATACATCCGGCTTATTGGTGGTTGCCAAAAATGATATGACACATAAAAGTTTATGCGCTCAGTTTGCCGAACATTCAATTGAAAGAACTTATTGGGCTATGGTGTTTGGGGTTTTAAATCCTCTTGAAGGGCGAATAGAATCGCTTATCGGCAGAAGTCCATATAATCGGAAGAAAATGGCTGTTGTTCGTAAAAATGGTAAGGAAGCCATAACAAATTACAAAACGATTAAAGTTTTTAAAAATTTTTTGAGTTTGGTAAAGTGTAATTTAGAGACGGGACGAACGCATCAAATCAGAGTTCACCTGAGTTCTCAGGGGTGTAATTTGGTTGGTGATCAGTTATACGAAAAGAGCAAAAAGATTGTTTCTTCTTCTGTTGATTGTGATTTAAAAGATTTTATTAATCATTTTCCAAGGCAAGCGTTACATGCTAAATCTTTGGGTTTTATACATCCGAGAAAAAAAATATTTTTGCAGTTCGATTCTGATTTGCCAAGGGATTTCAATGAGTTGATTGAAAAAGCAGATCTTTTGTAAGTCTTTTTTTCCTTGAAAAAATAGAACTAAAGTATAGGTTGTGGATTTCTTTTTTTAATGTAAGAGTCTGACTCATGAATTTTCAGATTCATGAGTCGTTAACGTGGACTAGGACTTGGACTTCCTTACTTTAACATTTTAAAGGAGTGCCAAAATGGAGAATCCCATCGGTCTTAACGGTATAGACTTTTCGCCGGAAATAAATATGGTTCGTTATTTACAAAAAATCCGGCAATATCCCATTCTTTCTCAAGATGAAGAATACAGAATGGCGGTTGAATACCAAAAAACGAAAAATCAAAATATTGCAAAAGTTCTTGTAACCTCTCATTTGCGTTTGGTTGTGAAGGTTGTTTCTAAATATCGAGGGTACGGATTGCCTACAGCAGAGTTAATTGCTGAGGGAAATATCGGGCTTTTATATGCCGTTGAGAAATTTGAACCGGAAAAAGGTTTTCGTTTCTCAACTTATGCTTTATGGTGGATTAAGGCTTCTGTTCAGAAATATATTCTTAATTCTTGGTCTTTGGTGAAAATCGGAACAACAGCTGCTCAGAAAAAATTGTTTTTTAATTTAAGAAAAATTAAAAATCAGCTTAATTTAACCGATGACAGAGAATTATCTCCTAATGTTTTAGATGGTATTGCAAAATCTTTGGAGGTAACTGTACAAGATGTTACTGATATGAATATGCGTCTAAAATCTCATGATGGTTCTTTGAATACAATTATTGATAGTTCTTCCGACAGCGGAACCGAATGGATGGATTTTATTGCCGATACAAAGCCTAATCAGGAAGATGTTTTAGCTTATTCGGAAACAATGCAGTATCGTCGTAATCTTTTTAATAAAGCCTTAGTTTGTCTTAATAAAAGAGAAAAAGATATTTTGTTTAAACGGCGTTTATATGATAAACCGCAAACTTTAGACGATTTGAGTAAAGTTTATCATATTTCTAAAGAAAGAGTTCGGCAAATTGAGCTTAATTCTATTAAAAAATTAAGAAAAGCTATTGGTGTTGCTAATTAAGGTTAAAGGTTCCCGAATTTTTTTCGGGGACCTTTTTAGTTGTTTCTAATGCTGTTTCCCCATTCGGCCGCAAGTTTTTCAAGTCTGTATTCTATATATTTGAGGCGTTTTTGGTGTGTGATTCGAGAAATGAAAACAAAAAGATTTGGCATTTCGTAGTATAAAATAACACCTAAGGCTGCCGAGCTTAGCATGATTATCAGATTGAAAATATTACTGATAATTGAAAAGGCTTCATTAAAGTCAAATTGATTGAGCAAACTTGTTGAACATATTAAAACACCGGCAAGGTTAAAACAGCCAACTATTGTAATTTTATATGCATTTTTGGAGTCTGTGAGCATGATTGTCAATGTAGGGAGCAGTCCGACGAAAATTACAACTAAAATCGGGAGTGTCGAAATTATTAAGATAAATAGACCTATGAAAAGAATCAATTTTTGGAAAAGATTCAATCGCAGATTTTTTTTCGTAGTTTCTTTTTTAGGTAGTTTTTTCATGCGCTTAACAATCTTATTAAGTTAAATACAAATGCTGATAGCATGGTAAAAATTCCGAGGATTGCCGTGATACGGAGAGCTAATTCTCGATATTCTTCTTCTATCTTTCCTCTTTCGTTTAATAGTCTGTTGCGTTCACGGTTTAATGAATAGGCTTCTTTTGAGGCTTTGGTATAGTCATCTGTGTCTTTACTGCGAGCATGTTCATCTTCCAGCATATTGTAAAGATCAATTATTTTTCCCGTGCGTGCCGTTTTTACAAGTTCATGTTCTAAGTATTTTTGGTATTTTAGATTATGATAGGATTTTATTATCGGTTTAACGAGATTAACCAACCATAAGGTTAAGTTGGGTAGAGAAGCCGGGCCGTTTTTATTTTGAATATTGGAGTACAAACGGAGTACGGCATTGCTTTGCGCATATTCTTGATTGGAGTTTAGGTCTGATATAATTCCGTCAATTTTTTTTCCCATCTTACAACGCAGGTATGCTATAATGTTACGGTCATAAGGAATGGCGTCCTTCATGTTTGAATAATTTCTGTTTAAGGATCTCAATAGTCTGGAAGGAGTGTTGACAAAGTCTTTACCGATTAACGGGCTTGTACAGGGTATATCTTCATCAAAATCATACATAATGCGATCAACTCCGTAACCATAAGTTTTGTTATTAAGGTAGTTTTTAAATTCACTGAAATTGCTCGGTGCACGCAGACTGTTCTGTTCTTGGTACCATAAACGCACTAAGTCACTGTTAAAAATTGCAAAAATATCTTTTAAAGAATATTCATTTTTAAGATAGTGGAATATTGTTTTGGGAATACCATCCGGATAAATATAAATATTTCCATGTTTTATCGGCAGGTTATTATCTAATGTTATACAAATACCTGCTGATACGGTTTCGAAGTTGTGGTTATCTTCACTGAGAGTCTCAAGTTGCTTTTCTATTTTTGAATAGAGTTTTTCATTGTCTAAGCCGTTTTTTATCCAATCCAGCAATTTTCCGGATTTAAATAGCGTTATCGCTTCTTCAGGATTGTTTTGAAGAGCAATAGCTACGTCTCGAGCGGTATAGTGCTTTTCTCCGTTGATGACCAAGGCTCTTGGCGATTGCTCAAGACTTTCTGTATTTGAAAAACTTGCTTCATTATGCTCTAAAAATTTGTAAATTTGGCTAAAACTCCATCGGTTGTTGGGGTTGTCATTTAACAATCCTCTCAGAACCGTAGAAACTAGCGGTATAATTTTATGTTTTTCCGTTAATGTTTGGTATGAGCCTCTTTTTAACTTGTTGCGGATAATTTCCGGAGCCGACATGTTAAGTGAGATGTCTTTTTGCAAATATAGACTTAGTAGGGTTACGCCAATTGAATAAATATCATTACCATTCGTTCCGTTGCCTCTTCCTTGAGGTATGCATAATGAGCTTTCTATTGTTTCATATTCTATAGGTTGGTATAGACCGGGAAATGATGCGGCGCAATCTCCTAAAATTAACTCGGTTCGATTTTCATCTTTATAAAAGATGTTATCTAGACGAATGGCTCGGTGAGTAATATTGTTAGCTCGGAGATTTTCACCGGCGCTGGTTAATGATGAAAGAAATTTCTTGAAAATTTCCGGAGTTATTGTGGTTTCTGTAAAATTGTCTGCTCGAGGACCTCCGGGCTGTTTGTAAATCAGGGCAACATTGCGAGAACCTTCCGGAAGATAGTCTATAATATCATACTCTACCAGCTTTAACAAATTGGGATTTTCTGTCGATTTAAGGTAAGGAAGAACAGAAAGTCGCGGTGGAAAATTATTATTACATATCAAGGCAAAAAGCGGGCGTTGCGGATTTATTTTATCAGTTACGGCAAACGCCTTTGCTCCGTTTGTATCAAAAACAGGCAAGGGAGAGTTAAAGTCAATTTCAAAACGCTCTTTTAAAACATAAATGTTTTTTCGGTTTGTTTCCGCTGAGTTTTTTTCTGTATTTATCGGAGTTTCTTCAAGGCTCATTTTTTTGTTCCAAATATTCAATTTTTTTCAGTATAGAGATATTTTATTAATAAACTGCAAAGATTTTATTGTTTTTTAACCTCTTATAAATATATACTATAGGGCAAGAGGTAAAAAATGACTGCCACAGAAAAAAACTTTTTTTCAAATATTGATATTGATTTAGAAGGCGGTACTGACTTGGGAGTGTCTTCTTTTGATGATTTGTCCGTTTTAGATGATGCCGCAAAGCATCATATTAATTTAGATGCTTTGGAAAAAATTGAATTTAGTAACGATGTTTTTAATGAAATGCCTATGCAAAAACAAGCAGAAAAAGATACTCAGTCTTTGAAAAAGGAAAAGCATTTATGGCAAAATATGGATGTTAGTCTGGCTGATATGATTCGTTTGGTGCTTGATAACTCCGAACGCCCGGTGGCTGTGGTCAGTGATGATAAAATTATTTATATGAATAAAACAATGATGATGATTTTGGGGATTACTGATCAACGTCAGGTTTTAGATGTTCCTTTTTTGTCTTTTGTTGATAAATCTCAATGGAATTCTTTGGCTGAAAATATCGGAGAAATGTTGACTTCCGGTAAAAAATATGCCGCTAAACTTCGAGCAGAAAACGGTAAAATTATAAATAATGAGATACAAGCTATTTATTTGCCGGATACAAGTCATTTTTCTTTTATTTTAATCGGAAGTCATATTGAGCGGGATTCCGGAAATGTTATTAAAAATATGTATGATGAGCTGACAGGATTACCGAATTTCTTTTTGTGGGAAGACAGAGTTCAAGTTGCTGTTAATAATGAAATTTATAAAAAAGCTTCATTGCCAAAAAATATTGTTGCGGTTGTTGGTTTGGCAATAGATGATTTTGATAAAAAAACAGATAAATTTTGGAAAGAAAAAATTTTGAACGATATGGCTACCGGTTTGGTTATGAGTCTTAAGAAAAATTGTACGGTTGCTCGAGGGATGAAGTACCAATTTTGGATTCTTTTTCCTGATATCTCGGATAAAAAAGAATTTTTATCTGAGTTTGAGAAAATTAAAGAGGTTATGAAAAAGGCTGCTCAAGATTATAATATCATTTTTAGTGTCGGTGTTAATTTTTATCCAACTCCGGCAAAGTCTGCAAAAAAATTGATTGAACAGGCTATTGTTGCTGTTGAAAAAGCTAAGCTACATAAAGAAAATTATATTGAATTTTGTGAAGAGGAAACCAAAAAGAAAGGCTCATTTTAGAGCCTTTCTTTTTGGTTTGTCTTATCTTCTTTCGCCAAATAAATTAAGCAAAGCTATAAACATATTGATAAAATCCATATAAAGATTAAGAGCTCCGGCGATAGCTTTACGTGTTATTGTTCCGCTATCATCACTTTCCATATATATTTCTCTAATCTTTTGCGTATCAAAAGCGGTTAGGGCTGTAAAAGCTATAACGCTTAAAAATGAAATGGCATAATATAATCCGGGGCTTTTAAGAAAAATATTGACGATTGAAGCAATTACTATTCCCCAGACACCCATAATCATAAAAGAACCCATGCCGGTTAAATCACGTTTTGTGGTATAACCATAAATACTCATACCGCCGAACATTGCGGCTGTGATTAAAAAGATACGGGTAACGCTGGCTCCTGTGTAGCTTAGAACAATGGGAGCAAGAGAGGCGCCCATTACAGCGGAAAATCCCCAGAACACCCCTTGAACTTGAGCTGTGGTTCCCTTAGCTAAAACCCAACCGAAGGCAAAAACCATTATAAACGGAGCAAAAAGGGCCAACCAACCGAATCCTGACATTCCAAGAATTTGTCCGGTTGGAGCAATATTAAAAAATACACGAATGAGCGAGGTATTAGCGATTAAATAGGCGACCAAAGCGGTAATGCATAATCCGCCGGTCATATAATTGTAAACGCGCATCATATATTCACGAAGCCCTAAATCAACATTTGAAATGCTGCCGGCTTTGCTGATAGTTTTGTTTTCCATAATGAGTATATCTCCTTTTATAATCGGAAAAATTAATTTACCTTTTTAATATAGGGAGAAAAACCTCAAAAATCAATAGCACTCTCAGATATACAGATAAAGTTCTTTGCCTTTTATCTTGAGCCATTTGCGACCATCTTTGTAATCCGGACATAGTCTTTCAACACAAGCCCAAAATTCTTTAGAATGATCTTGGTGTGCTAAATGAGAGACTTCATGGCTGATGAGATAATTTATAACGTACGCCGGAGCTAGGGTTATTCTCCAGTTATAGTTGATATTATTTTTGCTGGAGCAACTTCCCCAACGGGACTTAGTTTCTTTAATACAAACACTGTTTATTTCGCAGTTTATTAATCGTGCTTTTGCTTTTGAAAGTTCAAGTAATCGTTCGTGAGCTTGTTTTTTTAGAAAGTCTATTACACGGCGATGTATGAATTCTTTGTTTCCGCAAACAATGATTTTGGTGCCTTCAATATATGTTCCGGCTCTCAGTTCCGGGTGGTGGCTGATGGTGAGAATTTGTCCGAAAAAACTTATTTGGCTGCCGTCTTTTATTTTTTTGCTTTTGGGAAGTTTGGCCAACATATTGGTTATCCAATCTTGATGTTCTTCTACAAAAGCTAAGGCTTTTTTTTCTGAGCAACGCTGAGGAACCGTCAATATCGGAAGGCGTTCCATTTCATCAATACGCAAGGTTAGTCGTTTTGCTCGTTTGGAGTGAACAACTTTTATTTTAAAATCCAGATGTTTTGATAAATCAAAGGTCTTGCCAGTCAACAATGTAATTTTCATAGTCGTCAACCTCAGATTCTGAAATAACCGGACGATTTTTTAAGGACATTCCGGCCTCGTGAACAGATGATGCTCTTTTGGTAATGAGCGGATGCCAACTCGGCAACTCATAACCGTTGTCTAACAGCCAGTAAGTACAAGTTTTAGGAAGCCATTGCGGTTGTTCTCGAATAGCATCTAATGTTATGTCTCGGCAGTCTGAAACTTTTTTAAAACGGTGTTCATAAATTTTGCATAAGCATGTATTTGTATCTAAAAAACGACAGCATGCATTGGTAAATTTTATTTGTTTACGGATTTCAAGTTTGTTTAAGCAACATTTGCCGCATCCGTCGCAAAGGAGTTCCCATTCTCGTTTATTCATTTCTTCCAGTTTTTTGTGTTTCCAAAATTCCGGTTCTACATCATCCATATTATCAAAACGAGATTGCGGATCAAATTTTTCTTCTATCAGGTAATCAGACACGATTAAAATCCTCATCGGTTATATGGTCTTCCCAGTCATCTTCCGATAATAAAGTTTCGTTGATAACTTTGTTTTTTACGGAATATTCCATAGGTAGCGGTTGGTGGCTGACTAAGGGATGCCATATTGGTAAATCTCCGGTTTCTCCTAAAATACGATAGGCGCAGTTTTTGGGCATCCATGGGATATTTTTGAAGTTTTTTTGGGTGAGTTTTAAGCAACTTGGAACAAGTATGCAACGATTTTTATATTCTGTGCAAAGACATTTTTTTTCATCAAAATATCGGCAAATGATGTTTGTATAATAAATTTCATCATTATCTTCGTCTTGGAGTTTTATACGGCAACAGTGTCCGCAGTTGGTGCAGATTGATTCCCATTCCTCATCCGTAAATTCTGAAACTTTTTTGTGTTTCCAAAAATCGTTCATTTTGTAAGTTCCGTCGTTTTATTTGTCTTTGTAATAGGTTATACGCTCATCTTTGTATTTGAAGCGGAGCCAAATCCAACGGAAAAAGGCTATAACCAGCAAAGGAACAAAAACATAAACAAAACTTAAAACAAAAATTGTAGCACCAAATGCTATAACCGTTGCAAACAAGGCTACTGTTAACGCTATTCCCAATATGTATATAAAAATGTTGAAAAAATTATTGTTGGGCATTTTAATCTCCTATACGTTCGGGTAAATATTCTTCTTTTGCCAGGTTGCCGAATTGTGCAAAATCTCCGTTCCAGAATAATTGAACTGTTCCGGTTGGTCCATGACGTTGTTTACCGATGATTACTTCCGATACATTTTGAGTGGCTCGTTTTCTTGCCTCCCATTCTTCTATTCTTTTTTGTAAATGTTCCGGCGTTTCGGAGGCCTTTTGTTGCGGCTCTTCGTTCTGAAGGTAATAATTCTCTCTGTAAACAAACATTACAATATCGGCGTCTTGCTCAATTGATCCTGATTCTCTAAGGTCTGACATTACAGGGCGTTTATCGTCTCTTTGTTCTACACCGCGGTTTAATTGTGAAAGCGCGATTACCGGTACATTTAATTCTTTAGCCAGGATTTTCAATCCTCGAGAAATTTCTGAGATTTCTTGAACTCTGTTTCCCTCAGAGCGTTTGCTTCCGTTTCCCATAATTAATTGGATGTAATCAATTACAATTAACCCTAAACCTTTATTGCGTTTAAGGCGACGGGCGCGTGTTCTGATGGTGTTTATGTTTAGTCCGGGGGTGTCATCTATGTATAAAGGTATTTTTTCTAACTCTCGGACGGCTGCTGCAATACGCGTAAATTCAGCATTATCCAATTCTCCGGTACGCATTTTGTGTCCGTTGGTTTGGGTTACGGTTGAAAGAATACGTGTTGCTAATTGGTCTGCCGACATTTCTAATGAAAAGAAGGCGACCCCTTTAGATTTTTCATCTACATTTTGGGCGTGGGCCAAATATTCTGCTACATTATAAGCTATGTTGGTTGCCAGAGCCGTTTTTCCCATGGCCGGACGCCCTGCGATGATTATTAAGTCTGAGTTATTCAATCCGCCGATTTTGTTGTCTAAGGCATCTAAAGCTGTTGGCAAACCTGAAATTTTTCCATCTTTTTGGTACGCTTCTTCTATGTGTCCGAGAGATGATGTCAGAGCCTGAGCGAAGTCTATAAAGCCTCCGTTGATATCTCCTTGGTTTGATATTTCAAAAAGTTTTCTTTCCGCTTGTTCGATTTGTTCATTGGCATCGGAGTCGATATCTTCTTTCATGGCATTATTGACAATATCAAAGCCGGTAGATATCAATTCTCTTCTTAGGTATTTATCATAAATAAACTGTGCGTAATATTCGGCATTGGTTAAAGGAGTGGCGCTGTCTGCTAATTTTACGAGGTATTTAGCGCCGCCTACATCTGAAAGGGAGCCTTCTTGCTCAAAATAGTTTTTGAGGGTAATAACATCGGCAACATGTCCGCGCATAATTAATTTTGAGATAACTTCAAAAATTTTTGCATGGATAGAATCGGCAAAATGTTGTGGTTTTAAAAATTCAGATACTTTTTCAAATGCTTTATTGTTGGCCAAAATAGCTCCGATTAAGGCTTGTTCGGCTTCAATATTTTGCGGGAGAGTTGTTGCTTCGGGTTTTTCCATTGTTTATCAGAATCCTTATTGTTTTTTCTTTTTTTATAATCAATAAAATTTGAAAAGACAAAAGGATTGATGATTTAAATTTCAGGGCTTGTGGATTGTGGGGATAAAAAAACTCCGCTTATTTAAGCGGAGTTTGAAAAGCTTTTTTATAAATTATTTTTTGTTAGCTTTATTTTTTAAAATCGTTTTTTTGATTTTCTTAGCTTCATCCGTCAGTTTGGTATTGGAAGTTGATTCCAAATAAGCATCCAAACCGCCGTTGGTCTCTATTGTACGCAATGTTTTTGAGCATACTTTGAGTTTGAAAATTTTACCTAAACTGTCGCTCAACAAAGATACAACTTGAAGATTAGGCAAGAAACGGCGACGCGTTTTGTTATGAGCGTGACTTACATTATTGCCGCTCATTGCACCGGTGCCGGATATATCGCATTTTTTAGCCATTGTTTGATTCCTTAAATGATGTAAAACATACTTGTTGCTTGTTAATACATATATTTATGCCAGAAGTCAAGTAGAAAAGTTGTCAGAATATTAAAATTTTTGTAGAAATATGAAATAAAATGATATAAAAATCAAAAGGTGTCTTTGTACCCGTAGCTCAGTTGGATAGAGTATCAGCCTCCGACGCTGAGGGTCGTGGGTTCGAATCCCTCCGGGTACG
>CALXTS010000004.1 GCA_944391465.1 uncultured Alphaproteobacteria bacterium | reverse complement strand
TTTTATTTTGGTAATATCAAATTCACGAAAGTAGCAACAGGCCTCTTCAAAATTTTTAAATTTCTTTTTCATAGTAATAATATTGATAAATAATTTTTGAATATCATTAAAATAACAGTTTTTTCGTTTAAAGACAATAAAAAAAACCTTCCTGAAGATCAGAAAGGTTTTTTTATAAAGACGATTAATCCGTCAATTAAGCGTTTTTCTTCATTGCTTCAGATAAAGCATCGCCTAAAGAAGAAGAGGCAGAATTGCTGTTAGAATATTCTTCTAAAGCTTTCTTTTCTTCTTCAATTTCTAAAGCTTTAACAGACAAGCCAAACTTGTTGTTTTTCTTGTCAACAGAAGTAACTTTGGCTTCAATAACGTCGCCTTCCTTATAATTTTCAGGATTTTGAGCGGCTTTATCTTTAGACAAGTCAGCTTTCTTAATAGAAGCATTAACGCCATTGTATTCGACATTAACGGCTTTCTCATCAATTCCGGTAACGGTTACTTTGATAACGTCACCTTTTTTGAGAGAATCAAGAACATTCGCAGCCGTATTTTCGGTTAATTGTTTAATACCGAGGCTGATACGTTCTTTTTCAACATCAACATCAATGATTTTAGCTTGAATATCTTGTCCTTTGGTGTAATCCTTAACGGCTTCTTCACCAGCTTTATCCCAAGAGATATCAGACAAATGAATCATACCGTCGATTTCATCAGACAAACCAACAAACAAACCGAACTCGGTAATGTTTTTAATTTTGCCTTCGATGATAGAACCGACCGGATTTTCTTCAATATAAGCAACCCAAGGATTTGGAGTGCATTGTTTGATACCGAGGCTGATGCGGCGTTTATCGGCATCAACTTCCAAAACCTTAACTTCAACTTCTTGAGAAGTAGAAACGATTTTGCCCGGATGAACATTTTTACGAGTCCAGCTCATTTCAGAAACGTGAACCAAACCTTCAATGCCGTCTTCTAATTCAACAAAAGCACCGTAGTCAGTGATATTGGTGACTTTACCTTTATAAATTTCACCAACTTGATATTTGTTGGCAACATCTTGCCAAGGATCAGATTCAAGTTGTTTCATACCCAAAGAGATTCTTTGGTTGTCTTCATTGAATTTAATAACTTGAACTTTAACGGTTTGTCCGACAGAAAGAAGTTCAGCCGGATGATTAATTCTCTTCCAAGAAATATCGGTAACGTGCAATAAACCGTCAACACCGCCAAGGTCAATGAATGCACCGTAATCAGTAATATTTTTAACAACACCGTCAAGAATAGAACCTTCTTTCAAGGTGTCAATCAATTCAGCGCGAGCTTCAGCTCTTGTTTCTTCCAAAACAACACGGCGAGAAACAACGATATTTCCTCTGACTTTATCCATTTTCAAGATTTGGAAAGGTTGAGTAATTCCCATCAACGGAGTGATATCACGGATGGGGCGAATATCAATCTGAGAACCCGGCAAGAAAGCGATAGCGCCATTAAGATCAACGGTAAATCCGCCTTTAACTCTTCCGAAGATAACGCCGTTAACTCTTTCACCGGCATTCATAGCTTTTTCAAGATCAATCCAAGCCTCTTCACGACGAGCTTTTTCACGAGAAAGAACAATGTTTCCGTCTTTATCTTCATAACGATCAACATAAACTTCAATTTGGTCGCCGACTTTTAATTCAGCATTTTGTCCGAATTCACGCAATGGAATACGACCTTCGGATTTCAAGCCGACATCGACCATAGCAAAATCAGGAGTAACGCGGATAATAGTACCTTTAACAACAGAACCGGTAATGCCGTTATCGCCGAATTGCTCATTAAGCAAAGCTTCAAAGTTTTCTGTCATTTCAGGGATTTTAATTTCGGTATTAATCATATAAAAAAATTTTCAAAAAATGCCAAGCTCCGAAAAGAAAAGGAGCGGACTTGCGTGTAAAAACAAAACAACTCAAGCCAAAGCACGCCCTTTAGCCAAAGAGTGTTTCAATTTATACATGTAAAATATTATTTTTCAAGAGTTTTTTTGCTTGGTATCAATGATTTTGCAGGCTTTTTGCAAAACATCGTCAATTCCGAGGGTTGATGTATCAAAAATTATGGCATCATCGGCAGGTTTCATCGGAGCAGAGGCCCTGTTTGCATCGCGTTCATCACGTGCTTTAACATCTTTTAGAACCTCGTCATAAGAAATATCGATTCCTTTTGCCTGAAACTCCTTAAAGCGCCTTTCTGCTCGAACTTCCGGAGTTGCCGTAATAAAAAATTTAACATCAGCATGAGGACAAACCACGGTTCCCGTATCTCTTCCGTCATAAATAGCGCCGGAAGCAGGTGTTCCATCTTCAAAAACCGGATTGAGAGCAAAATCCTGCTGCATTTTTAATAAAGCCTGACGTACTTTCGGATATGCTGAAACCATAGACGCCGCTTTTCCGCCTTTAGGAGAACGAAAGTCTGGCATTTTAGATAACTCAATCATTTGCGGGAATGTCAATTCACAAGCCAACTTTTCAGCGCTGTTTTCATCTTCGAGAGGATAGCCATGAATAAGCATGTTTAACCCCACGGCACGATAAACCATTCCCGTATCAAAGTAAGCTAATTTATATTTTTTGGCAATAGCTCCGGCAAGAGTTCCTTTTCCGGCAGCCGCTGGTCCGTCAATTGTAATAATCATATTAAATGTCCGTACTTTAAGATTAATTTTACTATCTTAAGACTAAAATAGAACAGAATTATTGCTAATTAAATATTAATTCTGAGTTTATACAGAATATTTACAGGGAACAATAGATGTTGAGAGTGTTCAAACTTTTTTTGCTCGCGATGGTCATCGTTCTGAATGTGAGTGTTGTCCATTCATTTGTAGTTATGGATCCGTCACAGGCATTAAAAATGGATATGTTTGGAAGAGATAGGCCGAATATAACAAGAAAAACATCCTCATCTAAATCATCATCGCCGACCTCGGCTCCGCAAATTCCCTCGGTAGCACCAGCGGAAGGAACCGCCAAAACAATAGTGATAGAAGGCGATGGAGAAAAACTTCCCACCAGTTTTGACGATGTTGTTGATAAAGAAGGTATGCTCCAACAGCTTTTCCCGCAAAGAGGGCAAAAAAAGGAAGATACAAAAATTCTAAATCTTGATATGACAAGTAAGATAACAATTCGCGCCAGAGCGCCCATTGGATATACAATAAGAGTTATTGTTCCCGAAGAAGAACATGAAGAATGGAGAATAGACAGTAAGGAAAAAACGGTTGAAACACAAGATTCTCAAAAATATAACGATTATAGATTGTTGGTTTTCAAAACCGTGAAATCAGGTTCTGAGGTAATTTATTTAGATAGTTTTGATACTTCCGTAGAGCCGATTCGCCCTCTGGAAAGCCGAATTATCAGATTGAGTGTAACACCATGACGGAAGAGATAGCTAAAATACGCATTTTTCATTCAGGAGATTTGATTATAGGTACTGAATTGCCTTTGAATGAAGAAAATTCACACTACTTATCCAACGTGATGCGCCTACAAATAGGAGATAACGTATCTGTTTTTAACGGAGTAGATGGGGAGTTTTTATGCCGCATCAAAAATTCTTCTAAAAAACAAGTAATCGCAGAAGTGTTAAAGCAAACACAACCTTTTAAAGATGTTCCGGATATCTGGCTTTTATTTGCACCTGTAAAGAAAGATAAAACAGATTTTATTATTGAAAAAGCCGTCGAACTCGGGGTGAAAAAAATCCTTCCGATTATAACTGCGAGAACAATCGTTGAAAAAGTAAAAATCGAAAGATATCAAGCGCAGGCTAAAGAGGCGGCGGAACAATGTCGAAGATTGGAAATTCCGGATATCTTACCGGAACAAAAATTAGAAAAATTATTGTCGAATTGGCCTCAAGAAAGGCGCCTGTTTTTTATGGATGAAAGCCTGCAGGGAAAAAATGTTGCACAAGTTTTTGCAGAAGAAAAAGGTAAGCCTTCAGCAATTTTAGTTGGTCCTGAAGGAGGGTTTACCACGGAAGAAATGCAAAATTTAAGGCAACACCCGTCTGTTTGCAGTGTTTCATTAGGCCCGCGTATTTTGCGCGCAGAAACCGCCGTTGCTGCAGCATTATCGGTATGGCAGGCTATTGATGGAGATTGGAAGTAAGGAGATAGGTATGAAAATATTAGTCGCCGATGATCATGAGTTGTTTTTAAAAGGCTTAGAGTTCATTATCCATGATATGCATCCGGAGGCGGAATTACTGTTCGCTAAGGATTATACGGAAGAGTTTAAGCTGATTGATGAGCATAAAGATTTAGATTTAATATTGACGGATTTGGCAATGCCAGGTTCAAGATGGCTTGATGCAATACAAAAAATTCATAAAAAAGTTCCGGATGTTCCGATTATTATTTTATCAGCGGTTTTTGATAAAGAGATAGTCCAAAAGACAATTGAAATCGGAGCCGCGGGATATATCCCGAAAACTTCATCAAATGCCGTTATTATGAGTGCGATTAATTTAGTTTTATCAGGCGGGGTATATATTCCGGCAGAACTATTGCAAAATACCAATCAAAATGAATTTGATCTTTTAAAACAAGTAGAAAATATTGAAGAAGGTAAAGATATACAAGAAAAGGTCAAGATTCTTTCTCCGCGCCAAATAGATGTATTAAACCTTATTTCTCAGGGCAAATCCAATAAACAAATCGCTTATGATTTAGGGCTTACGGAAGGAACGATAAAACTGTATGTTACGGCAATCTTAAAAATTCTGAACGTTTATAATCGAACCGGAGCCGTTATTGAAGCCGCAAAATTAGGGTTAATAAAAAAAGTATGAGTGAAGATATTAATAAAAAACAGATCGATGAATATATTCAAATGCTCGGAAGTGAAAAATATCAGGCCTTATGGCAAGATTTTTTAAAATTATCCGCGCAGTATTGGGAGGAATTATCCGGCTCTTCTGCAGCCGAAATGAAATATAGTTTTCATAACTGGCGTTCAAATAGTAAAGTTTTCGGAATGGAAAAGTTTTCAGAATACTGCATGCAAATAGAAACATCTCTTCTTTCGGGAATGGCTATATCTGAATTATCTGAAGAAATAGAGCGGAGTAAACAATGTTTTAACCAAAGTGTGGCTAAAATAGATGCATATTTTAAGCGGAAGGAAAGATAAATGGCGACAAACAGCGCAAAATTACCGGCATATGCGGAATATATTTACGGAGGTATATACAACAGCCAAAGAAAAAGCGAGGCTCTTGACCGTAAGTTTTCCGTAAAATTGCATACGTTTTTTCAGTCAGACACGCTACTGCAAAGTCTGCTAAAAGAAATCGGTCCAAATCAAAGAGTGCTCCAGCTTGGTGCGACATTCGGTCCGCAGCTGGAAGAATGCGCTATGAAGGTTGGGGCCTATGGTGCGTTTGATGTTGTTGATATTAATCCTTTGCAGATAGAGTTAGCGCGCCGTAAATGTCGAGTTATGTGTCCTTTTGTTAATTTTATTAAGGACAATGCGGCAACATTTAAGGCTCAAGAAAAGTACGATGTCGTCATTCTTTATTTTTTATTAAAAGAGCTTCCGATATTAACGAAAACCAAAGCAATAAATAATGCGCTGAATATGGTAAAAGAAGGCGGAAAGGTCGTTTTTATAGATTATCATGAACCGGCAAAATGGCATCCGCTTCGCTATTTGTTAAGAATGTATAATCGTTTATATCACCCGTTTGCAGAAAAACTGTGGGATCGTCAAATAGATACCTTTGCCAAAAACAGAGTAGCTTTTTCATGGCGAAAGAGTCTGTTTTTCGGAGGCATGTACCAAAAGGTTGTTGCCACTCGAAAGAGCCAGCATCCAAAATTTGACAAAGCCCCCAAAGAGGAATTTTTCTTTAGAGAACTTTACGCCGAAAGATAGTCTTACTTGCTAAAAAGGGTAGAAATTTTTGCCGCAATTTCAGCAGAAGGATCAAGCCTTTTTTCCGGTTTAAAGGAAAGGGCTTTTTCATCGTCAATGGAAACAGCGTATTTTCCATCGTAGAGAGATTTAACAAAGCGCAAGTGCTTGGGTGTGAGCCAATTTTCTCCGCAAAAGACCATAACCGGCAACATTGTTCCGCAACTGTCGCTACACATGGAAACCGTATCGCCTGTAACTACAATATTGTCAGCACAAGATAAAAAGCCCATATAAGGATTTTCTTTTTTCTCTCCCCACAAATAAGTATAAGCAGGGATATCACTTAACGTATCCATGATGAGTTTTTCCGCTTCTGCGCCAGTACGTCTGGATGTTGTTATAAGAATGGAACCGCCGATTTTTTGTTTAAGGTCTTTAATTTTTTCAGCTAAATTTTTAGCATTTTCCAAGCTAAAAGGTTTACCTTTAATGGCACCGCCAATGATAACGGCAGTTAACGGTTTAGGCAAATCAGCAAAAACGGGTGTCCATTTTTCACGAGCTTCTTTGAGGGCAGAAACCGAGGCTTTGTGTGGGCAACCGGTAATAAAAAGAGTATTCTCGAGCTTGCCGCATTTGTCGCGATCATGCTCAGAAACCACGATTAAATCCAAATCTTTAATGCCGGTTTTCCCCGGAAACATTAACTGTATAATTTTACTTTTATTTTTTGAAAGTTTCTTAATTTTTCTGGCAATAGGGTTTGTTCGACGACTTATGGAGAGAATGATATCCGGATAAGGTTCATTAAAGTCGGAACTATCTTTTTTATTGAGGCCTAAAAAAGAGGCCCCTTTAAGAAAGTTTGGTAAACGCGCAAAACGATTGTAAACAATCTTTTTTTCAACGGTTTCAAACTCATCGCCGAGAGCCGCCAAAACCCCGCGAGCCTGTCCGACACTGCCCATACGATCATCAAGTAAAGCCCAGATAATTTTTTTCATGTTTGATAACTTTCAAAATTACATAGTCAATCGATTCTGATAATTATAGTATATTATTATAAATTTAATACCAGAGTTATTTTAATGCCGGAGAATAAAATGGAAAATAAAATGAGAATAATATTGCTCAGCGGAATTTTTTGTTTTGCATTTGCCGTGTCTGCAAAAGCACAGTTCACAGCGCAAAAAGAGGCGCAATATATGGCAACATTGAAAGCCGTCACGGATTACAAAATAAATGATGAAGAAAATCTAAAAAAAGTGGAGCAATTAAGACAAGATGCCAGATTTAACCGCAAACTGTCTAGAATGCTGGAAAAATTGCAAAATACCAAAACTAAAGATTCTAAAAACCAACGTATATATAAAATTTTGCTAAATGCCGGAGAAGAGATATACAAAGAGCTGGATTAATTTTTACTTAAGAAAAGCATGCTAAAATAGAACCATAGAACATATGATTAGGTGAAAAATGGAGACACAACAAACAGAAATATTTGACAGCCGAGAGGTCTTATCACATATAAGGTCGATGCATCAGCGAGTTCTTGAAGTAAAAAAGAATACGGATGATGAACATATTGTTTTTCCGGAATATAGTGCTTCAGAAAATTCGGAAACATCAAAAACGCGTCGCAAAACAGCAACAAGGGAGATAAATTAAATGATTAAACGAGCTTTCTTTGTGGCTTTTTTGTTTTTGGGAGCTTGCAGCTATGGTGGGGGATATACATTCAACCCAGACTATAACCGCATAGCCAAAAATACAACGGTTGTCAGTCATTCTGCAAATTATGTAACCTATGAGTATAAAAATATTCGTGTAGATGAGCTTGCGGCGGTAGCCGCCATGTACTGCCGAGACCAAGGCGGAAAAAATGCTTCATTATATGATATAACGCTCCATAATAACAATTCTCGCCGAGTTACATTTGTTTGTGAAAATCCCTAAACAGCGAAACTTGCAAAGGGTGCGATTTCTTCCTATATAAAAAATAGATAAGCATCAGTTATAAAAGGGTAGCAAATGAATAAAAATTTATATCATGTTTTAGGAATTAGCAAGGATGCCAGTGATGCGGAAATTAAATCCGCATACCGAAAACTTGCTCGAAAATATCATCCTGATTTAAATAAAGATAATCCGGAAGCTGCCGAAAAGTTTAAGGAAATATCTTGCGCATATGATATCTTGGGAGATAAAGAGAAACGAAAAAAATATGATAATAATGAAATAGACAGTGACGGCAAGCCGACAGGCTACGGAGCGGGTTTTGGCGGGTATTCAGCGCAAGGGAATCCGTTTCAAGGAGGTTTCTCCGGCGATGCCGGAAGTTTTGATTTTTCTTCAATCTTCGGAGAAGATATCTTTTCCCAGTTTGGAGGGGGTGGTTTTCAAGGCTTTTCAGGCGGAGGACGTCGTCCGCGCAAAGGACAGGATATCGCCTATAATATGCGTATAGATTTTTTATCGGCCGCAAGAGGCGATGAAAAGACTGTTAATATCAGCGGTAAGAATATAAATGTAAAAATACCGGCAGGAACATCAGACGGGCAAACCCTGCGCTTAAAAGGATTGGGAGCTCCAAGTCCGAATGGAGGCAGTGCCGGAGATGTTTTGATTACGATAAATGTTGAAAAGCATCCGTATTTTACGGCGGAGGGGAACAATATTCATATAGAAGTCCCGATAACAATAAAAGAAGCGATTTTAGGCGCCAAAATTACGGTTCCGACCATTAGCGGAAAGGTTGCGGTCAATGTTCCGCCGTATGCCTCCAGCGGAGAAAAATTGCGATTAAAAGGAAAAGGAATTTTATCGGGAGATCAGATAATCACCTTAAAAATAGTATCGCCGCGCAAAAGCACTCCCGAGCTTGAAAAATGTTTGCAGTCAGTGCCGGATGAAAACATCAGGAGCTTTTAATGTTTTTGGACTCTCTAAAATATTTTACATGGTATAATGAGCCTGAAAATGTGCGCTTTGCCGAAGGAGGAATGATAGTTGAAGCGTCACCGCAAACAGATTTTTGGCAGAACAATAACCATAATATCCGTAAAGACAACGGGCATTTTTTCTATTCGGAATATGAAGGAGATTTTATATTAACCGTTAAATGGAGAACGCCGAAACCCATAGCCTTTTCACAATACGGACTTATGGTGCGCCTAAACAGTATGAATTGGGCGAAATTGAGCTTTATGTCTCAAGATACGGCAATTCCGCAAATCGGGAGCATTGTAACCAATAACGGAAATTCGGATTGGTCAATAACCTATCTTACAGATTTTCAGCCGGAGATATGGTACAGATTAGTGCGCCGGAGTAATGACTTTTTGTTTTATTACTCATTAGATGGGCAAAAATTCCGCCAAATCCGATTGTTTGATCTTAATCAGTTACCGATGAATACCGTTAAAATAGGGGCATATGCTTGCTCACCCCAAAACTGCACTGCTGAGGCGATACTTGAAGATGTAGATATTCGCAGAGGAAAATAATGTACAAATAAAAAAACCGAGAAAATCAACCGTTTGAAACGGGGATAATCTCGGTTTTAAATCCTTTACTTTCCTCTATTGAGGGCGAACCGGCGTTATTGGTGTTCTCTTCATATCAATAAGAGCTAAACTCCACAATACCCCAACCGTGACAAGATACGGGATTGTGTATTCCACCAACAAATAAATAGCACCTCCAGTTATTGCTAAAAGAAGCAATAACAGAAAAAAGTTTTTCAAAGTTTTCATGATCCATAAGCTTAAAAGGTTAATAATAGCAAAGAATACTATCAACCTATTCCGAAAAAATAAAAAAATCAAGACTAAATTAATGAGACAATCTCTGTTCTTAAATCATCAATACCCAAACCGGTTTCAGAACTTGTCGCCAATAATTTAACATAAGCAGCCGCATGCTTTTCTAAAACTTTTCCCGTATCATTAATTACTTGAGTCAGAGCTTTCTCGCTGATTTTATCAACCTTAGTTAATACAATTTGGTAAGTAACGGCAGCTTTATCAAGCAATTCCATAATCTCGGTATCTACTTTTTTTATTCCGTGTCTGGAATCAATCAGCAAAAAAACACGCTTTAAATTAACACGACCTTGCAAATAGGTCAAAATCATGCTCTGCCATTTTTTTACCAGATTTTCAGGAGCCTGAGCATATCCATATCCGGGCATATCAACCATGTACATTTTTTTTGCCAAATTAAAGTAATTAAGTTGCTGTGTTCGTCCGGGGGTATTGGAAGTTTTTGCCAAAGATTTTTGGCGGGTAATCGCATTTATAATACTGGATTTTCCAACATTGGAACGACCGGCAAAGGCAATTTCTGGTAGATTATCAGGTGGTAATTGCTTGAGATCGGCAACGCTTAAGACAAAATCTACCCCCTGACGAAAAAGATTATCGGCATTCTTAATTTGTTCGGGGGTAAATTTTTCAAGCGTAAAATCCATTAGTCAACTCCGACACGTTTCATGATAACCTTTTGTTGAATAATCGAAAGGATATTGCTGAGTGTCCAGTAAATAACCAAACCGGAAGCAAAATGTCCCAACATAAAAGTAAAGAACAAAGGCATCAGTGCGAACATACGCGCTTGGTCTTTATTGGTGGGTTTAGGATTCAATTTTTGTTGAATATACATTGTCAAACCCATAACAATCGGCCAAACTCCGATATCAAGAAATGACGGAATAGGCAAATGCGTAATTACCGAAATTGTTAACGGGTCCGGAGCAGATAAATCTTTAATCCAACCGATGAACGGAGCATGACGGATTTCAATGGCAATGTTTAAAACCTTGTACAAAGAAAAGAAAACCGGAATTTGGATAAGCATGGGTAAGCATCCCGAAGCAGGATTGATTTTTTCTTTACGATAAAGTTCAAACATTTCGGTCTGAAGTTTTTGCTTATCATCACGATATTTTTCTTGCAAAGCCTGAAGTTTGGGCTGAACCTTTTTCATCTTAGACATGCTCTCATAAGATTTATTGGCAACAGGGAACATGGCAAGTCTGAGCAGAGCGGCAAATAACAAGATGGCCCATCCCATATTTCCGATAATATTGAATAAGAAATCCAAAATATAAAAGAACGGTTTGGTTAAAAAGTAATACCAACCGAAATCAATAGCCAAATCAAATTTCTCGATTCCTAATTTTTTTGTATAACGGTCTAAGAGTTTAATTTCTTTTGCCCCGGAATAAAACCGAGTATTGTAAGTTCCGACGGTGTTGGCGGCAATAGTCATTGGTTCGCCGACAAAATCAACCTGATACTGCTGAGTGCCGGTATTGGCAAATTTGAGACTGCTTTCCTGAGTGTTATTCAGAATAAAGGCGCTAAACCAATAACGATCACTAAAGCCGGCCCAGCCTCCGGTTGTTTTGTATTCTTTTTTATCACCTTTTTCCAAATCAGAGACTTTAATTTCTTTTAATGAGGAGTTTATAACGCCGGCAATACCTTCATGCACAATGCTGTTAGATGTTTCGCCTTCATATTTACGACTAATTAATCCGTAAGGATAAAGAGTAATATTTTTTGATGTGTTATTTTCAACAACTTCTTCAATGTTAAACATATAGTTTTCATCAAGAGAAATTTTTCGAACAAACTTAAGCCCTTGACCATTATTCCATTCTAAAACGATAGGAGATTTGGAAGTTAATTCAGTACCACGAACAGACCACAATGTCTCCCCATCGGGAAGTTTCATGCTGCTATCAGAGCCAAGCCAGCCAAACTCGGCATAATAAGGCGTTTTACTTTTGGCAGGAGTTAAAAGCTCAACGTTTGGACTGTTTTCATCCATAGATGCTTTATACTTAGTCAGATAAAGTTCATCAAAACGCCCACCCTTGATTCGGATAGAACCACGCAAAGCATCATTTTGAATTTTAATGCGTCTATCTTGCTTGAGAGCGTCTTGAACCGAAAGTTCGAGAGTTTTGTCAGAAGATTTAACCGTATTCTCCTCTTGTTTGACAACAATGGCATCATTTTTTTGAGCCGGAACCGAAACACTTTTCGTTGCCGGAAACAACCAGTTGCTGACAAAAATAACAACAATGGATAAAACGATGGCGGCATACAGACCCTTCATCTCTTCTTTCATAAAATAAACTCCTTAAATTTTAATATTCATTTGGGGTATATTTAGTATAAATAAAGCCTTAGTGCAAGACTTTATCTTGTTTTATCAGTTTCTTTTGAATGTTTTGGCGGTACGGGGTCATATCCGGAGCCACCCCAAGGATGACACCGCAGGATTCTTTTTATTCCCAAGAAGCAACCTTTTATAATGCCATGTACTTGCAAAGCCTCAATAAAATATTGCGAGCAAGTCGGGCGGAAACGGCAAACCCCCGGACACAGAGGAGATAAAATTTTTTGATAAAACTTAATGAGTAGAATCAACAGATTTTTCATGAGAAATTTCTTTAGATTTATTTCCATCAAACAATAAATTAATTTTATTAAGTGCTTTTTCCATATCTTTGCAAAGGACAGAAAAGTCAATCGTAGCCGTATTATAACGTCCGATTAAGACATAATCTGTAAGCTCTCTGGCATTTTGCGGAAAAATTTCTCTTGCGGCAGCGCGTAAGCGACGTTTTGTGCGATTGCGAATATGTGCTTTCCCGAGTTTTTTTGTAGCCGTATAGCCCAAAGCGCACTCTCCGGTATGACAAGAAGAGTGAGAAGATTCAGATAAACTTCGAGCCGCCTGAAGGATAAAACTCGGCATAATTACCTTAAACCCTTTAGCGGCTCTGAGAAAATCTTTTCTTTTTTTTAAGATAAGAACTTTTACCATCGACTTAATCTTAAGCAGACAGTTTTTTACGTCCTCTCAAACGGCGAGCGGACAAAACTTTGCGACCGCCTGCAGTAGCCATACGTGCACGAAAACCATGACGACGAGCTCTTACCAATTTACTTGGCTGATATGTACGTTTCATATTATTCTCCGGTTTATTTATTTAGTTATTTAAAATCTGACCCAATGTCAGACTCTCGGACAACTTTGCTTATAAATACAAAAGAGAGAGATGTCAATAAAAAATATCTTTCCTAAAGGCATAAAATCCTTAAAAAATAAAAAGTTAATCCAAAGGAGAGCCGTTTCTTAAAATATCATGCGCATGAGGGGTGTAAGTTCCGTCAGCTTCATGAATAATAATCGGCGTTTTGATGATTAAAGGAGCTTTACTGTCTTTTCTTGCTCGGATAATAACCCGTTTTGCAACTTGTTCAGATTTTGAATACAAGGGAAAGACCTCAATTGCACCGAGTTTTCCGTGAATCGCTGATAAAATATTTTCTAAAGCCTCCGCACGATTAACCATATAGAAATATCCTTGGGGCTGTATCATTTTTATACAAAATGCAATCCATTTTTCCAAGTCGGCTGATGTAAAATTATGAGCTGTCGCTTTGCTTTTATTTGGAGACGCCATATCGTTTTCCGAATAGGGTGGATTAGAGATAACATGAGCATAAGAACAAAAATCTTTTTTATAAGAAAAGATATCAGCTTGCTCAAAATGTAAAAAATCAAAACCATTTGCCTGAGCGCTTAACGATGAAAGTTCTGCCAATTCAGGTTGTAACTCAAGACCTTTTATCTCAATGTTTATGTTTTTGAATCTTTCGGCTAAGCATAGAGAAACAGCCCCTGTTCCGGAGCCTACATCAAGGATTCTGTCCTTACTTTTAATCTTAGTTAGAGCAGAGGCCAATAACACGGCATCTGTCGAGGCACGGTATCCGTTAAGAGGTTGAAAAATTTTTACTCTCTTGTCTAATAAATAATCTTCGCTATAATCAGCCATAAATTTTAATCTCCTAAATAATTCATGCATTTTAATCAAAAAAAATAAAAAAACAATACAGAGGTATTTAATGAATTTTATTGAAGTTTTCTTTTTGGCATTAGCGCTTTCCGTAGATGCTTTTGTGGTTTCTTTTTCTTATGGGTTAATTATCAAGAAAAAGAAAGGAAAGACAGCGTTAAAATTAGCTTCGGCAACAGGAAGCGGACAATTTATCATGCCGGTTCTCGGTTGGTACGGCGCAAAAAGTATTTATCATCAAATAGAGCAGATAGATCACTGGATTGCTTTTTTTGTTTTTCTGATGCTTGGGTTAAAAGTAATTTCAGATGCCTTAAAAGAATGTGATTGTGCGGAAAAACTTTCAAAAAATTTAACGTTTAAGATTCTTTTTATGATAGGAGTAGCCACGTCAATAGATGCCTTTGTCAGCGGTTCAATGCTTTACTTTATGAAGGCTCCGGTATGGACATCGGCTCTGCTTATCGGAATGGTAACATTTGTTAATTCATGTATTGGTTTTAATTTCTGCCGAATTTTTAAGAAGATACCGACACGGTATTTAGAAATAACTTCGGGAATAATCCTCATTGGGTTGGGGTTCAAAGTCTTATATGAACATATAGGATAAAACAAAACGTAATAAAAAGGAGAGTTTTTACTCTCCTTTTTATCAATTATTCTTCAATCCATGGCTGCCATTCGATTTTAGCGCGAGCCAATTCACGATCATCTCCGCCGCCATAAGTTTGAATACTGCAAATAGAATTAAGACCGTCACACTCGGTAATGACTTTTATTTTTTCACCGATTCGACCTTCTTTTTTGAAAGACATCTCAATATGTTTGGGATTATGAGTTAAGCGAAACTCAGGATCAACGGCTTCACAGGCCCATAACACATAAACGGCATTATTAACATGACGATTAAGGTCAATATCATCAAAACGAACCCTGAATTTTGTTTCAACATCAGTTCTTTCAGTTTCTCTGATTTTAGGAAAGTCGGTATCAATAACCCTTTCTGGGATTATTTGATATTCGGGAAGATTTTCCTTAAGGCTGACCGGACGCATTTTCTCAATATTGAGTAAAACCCACTGGCTTGAGGCGCGGATAATGCTTTTTCCGTCTTCTCCAAAAACCTCAAATTCTCTGATGGCGGCAACTTTTTTTTCAGCCGCTGGCCAAGAAGTAATGTGGATTCTTTCATGCATTTTAGGAAGGCGGTCGATTATCATTTCATAATTTGAACCAACCCAGCCCAATCCTTTAGAATAAACATAATCCAAGCCCAGTCCCATTTCATAAGCGCTTTTATCAGCCATATCCTGAAAGATGTTTAACAAAGTAACAATACGCAGGTTGTTGTTACGGTCAGTTTCATAACTTCTGACCAAATAATCACGAGTGTATTTTTCTAAAGTCATTCTTTTTTTCCTTTTCTCTGCCGAGATAGCAGAAACATTTTAAATTTATTTTTACATCTGCGGTTGCTGATTGTCCGTTTCAGAAAACCTTCTCCGGATGTTGGCTTTTGCCATACTTCGGTAAAATAAGCGTAATCATCATTATAATTAACGACCAACCACACGGCAGGAGATTCTTCTTTTTTGATACATTCTTTACCATTAATTCTAAATATTTCGTTATTATGAGGAGTTTCTTTAATTAAATTAATTCCGCAATAAGCCGCCAGTTCACGAATATTATCAATAACAAAGCAAGGACAGTGTGTCGGAATAAAAGTTGTATCTTTCAAAATTTTTGCAAGATATTCGTAATCACCGAAAAAACCATGCCCAAAGCCTTGCAGTTCAGGAATATCATCAACGCTGACAAAAGGAATATTGTGTAAATTAAATTGCCCCTTTAGTGGGTTAAAGAAGCTCTTAGCAGTAACAATTCCAAAGCTGTTGCGTTCATTTGCATCAAAATATTCATTCAAATTATTAAAAGTTCCGATAACAACATAGTTATTATTAAAATCACGAATTTCATCACCTGGTTTATAAAGTATTTTGATACGATTAGCCGCTATTTTTTCAAAAGAAATGCCGTATTCTACCAGAAGATGCAAATAACCATAGAAATCTTTTGTTCCGTAAAAAACAACATTCCTTTTTGCCTTAAGAGCAGCCAAAAAGGCAATGATATACATTTCCGGATGAGTCGGATAAACAGGGATAAAAATTTTCCGGCGTTTTCTTTTTTTTATAAGCACGGTTAATTTTTTGAAAGTTGTAACTTCTTTAATCGCAAAGCCATCTTCTGTGCAACCATAAAAATCAACGACAGCGCAATCGATTTTGGCAGACAGCTCCTTAAGTCTTTTAAGATTAGTTGGTTTTCGAAAATAAGTGCTGCTGTCCAGTTTCATATCACCGCTGTGATATATTGTGCTGTAAGGAGTAGAGATAACAAATCCAAAGCTGTCAAAACAAGTATGAGAAGAAGCGAGAACTTCTACCGACATATTATCAAAATCAATAACATCACCATCTTTAATAACATTAAAAACCGGAAATTGTCGAGACTCAATTCCGAATTCATCATAAAGTTGATAGAGGATCATCTTTGTATAGAGTCCGCCGTATAACGGAGGCAGTCTATATCCGGCTTTAATATAATGAACAATTCCATTCAAGTGGTCAGGATGAGAATGAGTTAAAAAAATAGCCTTAAGATTAAATTCGGCAACATTGAGCAATTCTCTGATATCAGGAACGGCTGCTGCCGAATTTTTAATCCCTAAGGCTTGATGATTATCAAACTTGCCTAAATCTACAACAATAGTGGTTTTGACAAGTCCGTCTTCGTTTGGCGTAACAGTTGTATATTGATAGGAGTGTCCACTGATCTGGTCAATATTATTTCCCCCTAAAGGTCTCCAATAAAGCCCATTTTCTTTCAATGATTCAGTCATAACGCCCTAAACAATATTTATTTTGCTTTACGGCTTCTATACTCCGCAAGTTTTGCTTCTCTCCATTGGTTAGCTTTTTTAGCGCTGGCCAATTTTTCAGCTTTTGTATCTTTTTTTGCATAAGAAGATGTGTTTTTCTTATTTTTCTCCGTCTCGGTATTGCCAAACAATTTAGCATTTGAATCTATATTGTTTGCTTGCTTAACCATTTCGTAGGCGGAAGCTAAACGTTTCTTATACCTTAATGCTTTACGGGGAACACTGGAATGGTAAGCCATAGCAGCTTTCAACCAATCCTTACCCTTTGCCTCGTAAAGATTTTTCAAAAATTTTGCTCCATACTCAACATTTTTCTGAGGGTCTAAAGCATCTTCAACACTATCAAAAGCATCAGCGTGGTATGCTAAATTAATTTGCATACATCCGACATCAATACTTCTTACGCCAGCTTTTTGCAGTCTTTTTACTTCTTGAACCGCTTCAGCTTTAGTTTGAAAAAACATACCTTTTCCTTGAGCATTAATTGTCCAAGGCCAAGCAATATTTCTCCTTTTCTGTGCGTTCCATCTACCGGTTTCTACGCTAGAGATGGTTGATAATAAGTGTTTTTTAATTTGATATTCTTTTTCAAATTTTTTAGTGTTTTCCATACAAACCAAGGAATCGTCAACAGTTTCTGAGTAAGCCTGAGCTTGTACTGGCTGAATTAACATCAGCAATATTAACAAAAACATTAAAATGTTTGATACGAAAAAACGCATCCCTCTATTCCCTCAAAACAGCCACAAGAATCCCTCATGCAACAAATGTGCCAATTTCAACTTGCTTAACGGCTAATAAATCTGAAAAAAAGTATTTTGAGGTTGGTTAAACTAAAATAAAACTCCCAATTGTTATAAAGAACAATCCTAGTTATAATCTTAAAAATAACGGCACACATAAGAAAAATATGCATAACCGTCGCAAAAACAAGAGGGGTTATAACATAATTATTTTTTAAAATCCAGCAAAAATTTTCCCAACCCTAGGATAGACTCTGAAATATCCCTACTAATTGTTTGAAAGTAATCATTTTTTTTGTAGTCGTTTTCATCCATATATCGGCTTCTATTTATCTCTAATTGCAACGTATAGATGTTTTTTCTGGGTTGGCAATAATTAAAAGTTATGAAGGCGCCGGCGTAAGGACGATTAAATTCCACCCGATAACCCCGTTCTTTAAGGCTATCGCTCAAATATTCAGACATCTGAGTGGGGCAACTTTCATCAAAAAGGGTGCATAGGCAAAAATCAAGAGGCTTGCTTTCATTCATGATATGGCAGATAACGGAAGGCATTGAGTGGCAATCAAGAAGCAGGCAGAAACCAAATTTTCGTTGGCATTTATCAACTAATTGCTTCAAGCGTTTATGATAAGGGTCATAAACGTTTTTTATACGTTCCATAGCTTCAAGGTAGGAAATTTTACCATCATAAATATTTTTGTTTTGAGAGACAATTCTATGAATGACGCCCAGACCGACACGACACCGACGAGAACCGTTGTTATTAGGATTCTCGGGGGCATTGAAATACATAGATTCGTCAATTTCTATTTTATCTCGATTTACATCAATAAATGTCCTGGCAATATTCATACTGATAAGCGGAATTCCTGCATCAGAAGCACTTTTGACAATTTCGGTAACAAAACAATCTTCAGATGAGCGTAAATCATTGAGAGAAAGTGCAGTATTCTCAAGAAATTCTTCGGGAAAGATCTGTCCGCTATGAGGAGAAGACAAGATAATGGGATACTTAATATCTTGAGTGTTAAACTCATCAAAGATATTTAATTTTTTGTAATTAACTTTAAAATTAATTTGTTTTTCCGCCACGAGGATAATCCTTTTCTAAATGCAGGTAGGATTATACCAATAAAAAATTAACTATTCGCTAATAGGGAGAAATATTAGAAAAGAAATTTTCCAAGGAAAGAAATAAATTTCTTGATTTATAAAAACAGATGATGTATTAACAACAGCATTGCGGGTGTGTAGCTCAGTGGTATGAGCACTACGTTGACATCGTAGGGGTCGCTGGTTCGATCCCAGCCACACCCACCATAAAAAGGCCCTCGAAAGAGGGCTTTTTTTATGTGAGGTGTCGCTAGATTGAACCAGCGAGCGGTTCGGAGTCGATAGTTGGCGATTGCAAGGCAAAAATCAATAGCGAGAGCTCAGATTTTTGCCGAAGCAGAGACTTACGAGACGAAAGGGACCCAAATGGAATTTGGGAATATCCCTCCCAGCCACACCCACCATAAAAAGGCTCTCGAAAGAGGGCTTTTTTTATGTGAGGTGTCGCTAGATTGAACCAGCGAGCGGAAATATGGATTAAGGTTTAAAACATTGTTCCAAGTGTCTAAATAATAAATCAAATTCACTAAAGTCTGTATCTGAAAAAGATTTTATAGTATTTTCTGCAAAAGTGTTCTTTTGATTTTTCAAAAATTTTAATACCCTTTGTCCCTGGTGAGATGAATCTGATTTTAAACAATAAAAATCTTCTTCTGAACAAGCAACAATCTTACTATCAGGAAAATAATTTTCTATTTCAAAAAGCAAACGTTCTTTGTAAATGGTTTTACTTGAAGGAACTGGTAAATATGAAGCGTATATATTATTTTCTCTAACTAAAACAGTCTCATTTAAAATAGCTCTGGGTAAAAATCCTTTTTTCTTCAAACCATTCCACTGTCCAAAGCCTTCATTATCATAATCAAATAAAGCTAAAACTTTTTTTCCTAGATTAGGAATCTTGTGTATTAAATCCATAAGAGCTTTAGCTCCGCTAGCTTTCCCATTATCATCAGTCAAACCATAAAAAGCATATGGAATTTCTTTATTGGGATAAAGGTGTTGCCATGCTTCTTCAAGTATCTTAGGGTCAGTCTTCCCTTCGGTTATAATAACAGGCTTGGGGGATTCTTTAATTATTTTCTGAAAAGTATTTGTTTTTGAAATGGTTGTAAAAATTTCTTGAAATTCAGAAAAATCTTCTGGAGATATCTCCGTACCCGAAGGAAGATTCATTATTTTAAAATTATTTTCTCCAAAAATATTTTCCATGCCTAGTAAAAAAAGAGGAGAATGAGATGTCAAAATAAACTGAATAGACGGAAAGCTTTTTATAATTTTAGGTAATAAATTTACAATCAGTTTGCTATGTAAATGGTTTTCTATTTCATCAATAACGACAATACCTTTGACCTCTCTTAATTTATCATTAAGATTTTTCTCTGAAATATCTCTCCTATCTCGACCAATATCAGTATAACGAAAAATTGTAAGAACTAAGTTAAATAAAGTAAGTTCTCCCAAAGATAAATTAGACAGAAGGGGTAAATAAGGTGTATGATCTTCACGGGCAATTGTAATTCTGTTCATTCCTGCTTTGCTTCTGTCAAAACGACCTAAGAAAATGTTTTCTTTTTCCAAGATATTTACTAAAAAAGAATTTATGGATGCATATACTAAATCTTGATCTGCGACTACGTCATTTAGCCAAATCAAATTTTCAGATAATACGGAAACAAGTTCAATGGGCTTTTCTAACTGATGAAAAAATGTACCTGTAGATTTATTCTGGATATCATTATTTTTCCAAAAAGGCTCCTCATATCTATAAGCTGGAAAATAAAAATAAGCCCCTTTATCAAAAATATCATACATATTTTCGACGTTTGGGGCATCAATTACTTTAAATGCATTAATAGCAGTTTTATTTGGCCACGTTATATTAAAAATATTTTTAGTCTCGCTATCAAAATCAGATTTAGAAATAGTTCCATATTTATCAATATATACAATTGAATCGGTATTATTTGTAAATTTCAATGCTGACAGATAATAAGGTTTATCTGTTTTAAGATTACGAGCACCTAACGGACGAAAATATTTATGCCCGGTTACCCCAGCAATTTGCACATCTCTGACATCAGCCTTATATTGAATTTCTTGAAGAGCATCAACGATTGAAGAAAGAACTACAGTTTTACCAGAGCCATTATGGCCAACAAACACAATAGGTTTAGGAGAATCATCGTCAAAAAAAGGAAACTCTAAATTTAATTCATCAATAGGCCCAAGGTTTTTTATATATAAATTTTTCAAATACATTTTAAACTCCCAAATAATATTGCTTCTAAAAATTTTATTATATTTTGCAATATCTATATAAAAAACAATATATTGATATAAAATATCAAAAGTAGTCAAGCTAAATAGTCTGAAAATAGAGAAAACTTATTGCCAAACAAAATTTGAGCGCCTATTATCAAAATACAGAAAAGGAAATAGGTATAAATGAAAATCGGAATATTTGATTCCGGACTTGGCGGGTTGGTAATTACAAAAGCCTTTATCAGCCAAATGCCGGAATATGATTATGTTTACTACGGAGATACGCATAATTTGCCATACGGAGATAAAACCTCGGGGCAAATTTTAGCCTATACGCTAGATGCCATAAAATTTCTGATTTCTCAAAATTGCGGAATTATCATTATCGCGTGCAATACAGCCACATCAATAGCTTTGCGCTATTTACAGCAACGTTTTATTCCGTCATATGCTCCGGACGTTAAAGTTTTGGGTGTCGTTATTCCAACAGTAGAAGAGGCTTCGTTGTTTAATGCACAAAAAATCGGTGTTGTTGCAACCTCAGCAACGGTTCGTTCTCAAATTTATACCACAGAATTACATAAAATTAATCCTAATCTTGAAGTAGAAGAAATTGCAACACCGGAGCTGGTTCCTGCAATAGAAAATAACAATTTGGAGAAAGCTGAACGTTTGGCCAAAGAATATGCCGCTAAATTTAGCAAAATAAACAGTTTGATATTAGGCTGTACACACTATCCGTTACTGAAAGAGGCTTTTCGTTCCGTATTACCTAACTCGGTTCGAGTCATTTCTCAAGATGAATTTATGGGAAAAAAATTACAAGATTATCTGAATAGACATATTGAAATAGATATAACTTTAAGTCGTAATGCCGAATACAAATTTTTAGTCAGTGAGTTGAATGAACATTATCAAAAAGTAGCGTATTCACTGTTTCCTGATATTCCGATTAAACAAGGGGGAGCAAATAATGCAGGTTAAATTACGTCCGTTGAAAGAGCAGGAAAACGAAGACATTTATAATATGTTTCAAGAAATTCCGGCAGAAGAAGATGGTTTTGAAAATCCCGCCCATGGATTAAATCAGCCAGAATTTACGGATTTTTGCCGCCGACATGTTGAATATAGCCAAGGACTTAATTTGAAACCTGGATATGTGCCTGATACCTATTATTTATTGTTTGTTGATGAGAAGCCCGTAGGCTTTTGCAAATTGCGCCATTATTTGAATGACTTTTTATTAAATCATGGCGGACATATCGGTTATGGAATTCGTCCGTCGGCAAGGGGAAACGGATGGGGAAACCAGATTCTGTCTGAATTGTTGAAATTTGTGAAAGAAAAGGGGATAGATAAAGCATTATTGACAATTCGCGATTACAATATTCGTTCACGTAAAGTGTGTGAATTTAATGGCGGAAAATTGGAAAAAATAGTCCCCGGAAAAGAATTTTCGGAGTGTTTTTACTGGATTGAAATTAAATAATGCGTAAAGACTTTTACATATTCCGCCACGGAGAAACGGATTATAATAAAGAGCGTCGCTGGCAAGGTTGCGGAATAGATGCGCCGCTTAATACAAACGGGATTAAACAAGCTCGGGAGCTTGCTGAGAAACTAATTCCTTTTAAAATAGAACATATTTATTCTAGCAATCTAAAACGAGCTCGGCAAACAGCAGAAATTTGCGCAGAAAAATTGAATGTTGGTATGGAAGTTATTCCAAATCTTCGAGAAGGATGTTTTGGAGAAGTAGAAGGCATGCTCAAAAGTGAGATAGCCCTCCGGTATGCAGACATATTTAAAGAGTGGTATAGCCCCGTTGATGATATGACGATTCGTTTTCCCGGAGGAGAAAGCAAACAAGAAATGCAACAACGCATGTTTTCTGTTTTAGAAGGTTTATTAAAAGTCCCCTACCAAAGAATAGGAATAGCTTCACACGGAAGTTCGATTCGATATTTACTCTATAAGTTTGGGTTGCCACCGCACCAAATGCCAAATACGGCACTCTTTCATTTGATTTATGAAAATGAAGAATGGACTTTGGAATAAATAAAAAAAGCTCCTTTGAAATAAGGAGCTTTTTTACTTAAAATTCTTGTTTTAGATTGCGTTCAAACATCCCTCGAATTGTCTGTTTGATATCGGCATTTTCATAAACACCTTTATACAAAGCCTGACAAATCGGCATATCAATACCTTCACGGTCTGCGATGATTTTAACGGCTTTTAATGTCGGAACACCCTCAGCCAATTTTCCAAAATCTTCTCCACGAGCAAATTTCTCTCCGAACATGCGGTTGTGGCTGTGTTTAGAAAACAACGTTGCTTCATAATCGCCTAAATGAGCCAAGCCGTAGGCAGTTTGCGGATTGCCGCCAAAATGCTTAATAAAGCGTCCGACTTCAACCGGAGCGCGAGCCATCAAAGCACCTTTTAATCCGTACCATTCCAAGCCATCTAGAATACCGGCAGCGATACCGATAACATTTTTAAGTGCGGCACCGATTTGGTTTCCGATAAGATCAGCTCCGTAATAAAAACGAATAAGTTCGCTTTGTAGTAATTTAATCAAACGTTCTTTGACTTCAGGCTCATCAGAGTCAATAACGGCACAGGAGGGAACCCCTTTCATATAATCTTGAACATGTCCGGGGCCGGCCAGAACGGCAATGTGGATATTCTGCTTGATTTCTTCCCGCATAACATCAAACATAATTTTAGCGCTAGGTTCCTCTAAACCTTTCATTGCCAATAAAAAGGTTTTGCCACTTAAATCATAAGCGTTTAATTCCTTGCATAAGCCACGAAAATACTGACAACCGATAGATATAATTATTATATCATTTTTAAGAACATCTGAAAGATTATCATACAAAGTCATATTATCTGAAAGAGTAAGATACGCATTTTTTCTGGTATCTCTCAGTTCAATAAAATTAGGCGAGGTTGGAATATCATACATATCGACATCAAAACCACAATAGTTGGCAGAATACCAACCTAAGAATGTACCCCAACGACCACAGCCGATTAATGACATTTTTTTCATAGCAAACACCTGTCAAAAAGTTACAAAAGAATAGCTTATTTGTAGAATAAAAAAGGCAACCTTGCAACTGATATTACAATAACACACAAGTAGGGGAGAATACGTCTTAAATTTTAAAGAGAACCTTTTTTGCTTCTTTGGCGGGTAACAATAGCTCCGATATGATCAAACTCTTCAAAGGAATGATAAGCATAATCCAGACTTTTTTTATCGCAATCATAAAAGACTTTGTTAGCCAAACTCTGAATAGCCTGATCAATCTTTTGAAATGCCGCATTATAGTCGGAATTGTAATTATTTTTGGATTTCTTTTTGACAATATTATGATAGGCGGCGATAACCTTTGCGGTTTCATCAGCGGAGTTAGCATAACCTTTCTCCTCGAAATCTCGCATAATTTGCGCCGTTGTTTGATAAAAACACTTATTAGTTAATATCGTTCTTTGTTTTTTGTTATTACTATCAATAATCATTTTCAGACATCCATAGCTCTAAATTAACAAGTTATCTAGCACAAAATAATCTGATTTGCAAGAGTTTTACACATCTTAAACCCCACATAATACTATATATGATAACAAAATTAGATTAACAGTATCTTAATCAAGCATTGTTAATTTATTATCAAAGTTTTATAAAAACAATGCAGCAAATAATGATGTTTTTGAAAGGAAGATTCATGATAAAAAAAGGGTGTTTAATAATTCTAGGAGCATTTTGTATAATATCATCGGTAAAAGCGGAAGATGTCATCAAAAAACTTCCCGAACCGATAGTCAGCGGCGGTAAGCCGATTATGGATGTTATCCGCGAAAGAAAAACAGATAGAACTTTCATAAATAAAGAAGTAGATGAGCAATTGCTGAGTGAAATGCTGTATAGCGCATGGGGGATATCTCATGATGGAAAAAGGACGATTCCGACAGCCAGAAACAAACAAGGAATGAATGTCTATGTTGCCAGAGCCGACGGTGTATGGTTGTATGATGCAGCTAACAACAGTTTAAAACAAGTCAGCGCAGATAATATACTCCCGTTTTTTGCCCAACAAGATTTTATGAAAAATGTTCCATTGGTGTTGATTTATACCGATACGGATGAAAAATACGGAGCAATGCATGCTGGATCGGCATATCAAAATGTCGGACTATATGCTGCATACCGCAATTTACATAATGTTGTGAGAGGAATGTTTGATAAAGAAGCCGTAGCAAAGGCTTTAAATGTTAAACCGGAAGAAGTCCTTATTACACAAGCTATCGGCTGGGGAGAATAAGATAATATAAAAAACTCCGGAATATTTCCGGAGTTTTTTATATATTTTCAAGCCTTAAATATTGAGGAGGAATAATTCCGTCCTTCAAGATAAGAAGATAGTAGCGAATAAACGCAAATCTCCAACCTTTTGCATCATTACAAATACTCCAGTCTATCGGAGAAAAATCAATCTGAGAAAGTTGTATAGGTTCAAGAATCTCATCACAGCCGTTCTTTTGTAATGTTTCATTTCCCATAACGGAAGGACTGCAATATACGCTCTCAAGTAAATTATCTTGAGCAAGTTCAAGAGGGTCAAAAGAGAATAAATCGGCATTTTCAATAAATTTTTTCAAAGAAAGACTTTGTTCATGCCATTGTATCGGCTCTGTAAAACACCTTATTCCTCGACTTCTGCCGATAAAACATTTTTCCATCCAATTAACAATACCTTCAAAAGTATTTTGTCCGGAGCGCTGGATGTAATAGTTAATATTTGCAGACGGATTCTTAGCAAAAGATAATAAACCGTCTTGCATAACGGTATTTCCTTTTTCAACATAATGGTAAAGTCGCATCGCAAAAATCCTTAAATATTGATGTTAAAAGTTTAACAAGATAATCTTAGCCGTCAAGCAATAAAGGTAAAATTAAGGGTAAATATTGACGCTTCGTTAATAATCATAATTATATAATCCCGAAGGATTTGACATCAAAAGGAAAGAAATAAAATGCGCCAGTTCTATCCGATAATATTGCTTTCAATTTCAAATATATTTATGACTTTTGCTTGGTATGGGCATTTAAAGTTTAAATCTGTTTCGCTATGGATAGTTATAT
This sequence comes from uncultured Alphaproteobacteria bacterium, assembly GCA_944391465.1. Taxonomy (GTDB): domain Bacteria; phylum Pseudomonadota; class Alphaproteobacteria; order RF32; family CAG-239; genus CAZU01. The sequence continues at coordinate 67,018 of CALXTS010000004.1, read as the reverse complement.
TGGCAAGTTGGGGAATAGCTTTCTTTGAATACTGTTTCCAAGTTCCTGCAAACAGAATAGGGCACGATTATTTTGATGCTCCGCAGTTAAAAGTTATTCAAGAAGCCATAACCATAATCGTATTCAGCCTTTTTTCCATAACCTATTTGCATGAAGGAATTAAGTGGAATTATTTGGTAGGTTTTATTTTGATTCTTTTGGCAGTATTTTTTGTATTTAAGGATTGGGAATAATCTAAAGATATATAATTATTTCTGAAATGAATTTTATTATTTACAACAAAAACCCGCACAAGGCAGGGCTTTTTTGTAAATGGCGGATAGACAGGGATTAACACCGCTACGCAGGAGTTGCACAGGCGCTCATTCGCCAAGGCTCACCGGCGTTCTCTCGCCCGCCTTTCGCTGGTAGTCGAACCCTTTCTCCAGGGTTCAAATCCGGCAATCCTCATCATTTACAACAAAACCCCGCACAAGGCAGGGCTTTTTTGTAAATGGCGGATAGACAGGGATTCGAACCCTGGATACCCTTTAGGGGTATACACGATTTCCAATCGTGCGCCTTCGACCACTCGGCCATCTATCCGAAGACTTGCTCAAACTAACGCAACAAAAAATTTTTTGCAATATATTTTTTATATTATCTATAATATATTTAGCATAAAAATAAGCTAACCCCGAACGACGGCGAAGGTTATTTGTTTTTACCAGAGCAAGAACAATTTTTACTTTCGCAATTACAAGAATTTTTTTCAGAACATTGATGGTTTTCATCACATTTGCAGTTATCTCCGCAAGTGCAATCCGGATTTTTGCATTTAGGATTATTACAAGCCATATCTAATCTCCTTTAACATTAAAAAAACTAATAGAAAAAATGGCGCCAGCGAGAGGACTCGAACCTCCTGCCCACAGTTTAGGAAACTGTTGCTCTATCCTGATGAGCTACGCCGGCGTCCTTCTTTTTATACTGTTAATCGTTCTATTTTTCAAGAGCCAATTTATTTAAGAATTTTATTTGAATATCTGCAATTTGCTTGATTGAATCAATTTCAGCAAATTCTCCTTCGGCATGCATGCCTTCTCCGGTTCCCGAGTGCATGATTACGGTAGAACCTTTAACGGCAAATTCTCTGGAATCTGTGGCTCCTCCGATATGTTCAAATTCAATTCCTTTTCCCATAATATCTTCCGCAAATTGTTTATAGGCCAAGATTTGAGGATTACTTTCGTCCATAACAACCGCGGTAGATTCCGTAATAATATCATAAGTAACCCCCTGAAGCATACAGGCATCCAAAAATTTCCGTAAATCTTTGGTTGTATAGGTTTCAATCAAACGAAAATCACATATTGCTTCGGCATGATTTGAAATAATATTGGCAACACAACCACCTTCAATTTTAGCAAAATGTACGGTATTAATCCATTTATCGGCAGGAGTTTCTCCATCTTTAGAAAAATAAGGATAACTTTTGCGAATATTAGCCAAAGTCATCATCAACAGTTCATTAGCATCAATTCCTTCCCATGGAGTTGAGCCATGAGCTTCCTTACCATTTGCAATAATTTTAACAAATACGGGATTTTTGCATTTTGTAACTATTTTGGTAATATCACCACCAACATCATTATCCAATACAATTTTAGCCGAAATATTTGGATGGGCATTCATAAAAGCATGAGTTCCGGCGCTACCTTTTTCTTCGTCGGTAGATAAAATAACGCCAAATTTGATTGGAAGATTGTTTTCTAAAACATATTCCATGGAATTAAGGGCAACAGCGGCAAAAGATTTCATATCAAGAGAGCCTCGACCATAAAGTTTTCCATCTTTTATGTATGGATTAAACATACCGTCACTTGCCGGAACAACGTCTAAATGCCCCAATATTATTGCATCAAAATTTTCATCATGAGTATTTCTGATAAAAATAACCGGAGCTAAGTTATCCTTTCTAAAAATATCAATAACGGCATTTGAGTTATTAAAAAGATTTTTAACATAATTTAAGCATTTATCAATTTCAGAAGTATTTCCGGTTTCGGTCCGAAATTTTATTAAATCTTGCGTAATAGAAAGAATGTCCATGTTGATACCTCTCTTAATTTTTTTTGTTTTTTTACGTTTTATTCATTTAATAGTTTCATAATATAAACAATGAATCAAAATGTTTAAAAAAAGGTGATGAAATGAGGCTTTTGTATGGAGTTGCATTAGGGGTATTGTTAATATGTGGAAGCGTGCAAGCTCAAGAAAACGGTGATGAATTGAGTGATGCCGGAAATCTTCCTCGGTTTGTATCTCTGCGTTCAAATCACATAAATGCCCGTTCCGGTCCCGGGGCTCGCTATCCTATAGAGTGGGTTTATATGCAAAAGTCAGCTCCGGTTGAAATAATTGCCGAGTTTGAACTTTGGCGCAAGGTTAGAGATTGGCAAGGATCGGAAAGCTGGATACATAAAGCTATGCTCACGGGAAAAAGATTCGTAAAAGTAATAACTCCCGGAGAAAATAATCTCTATGCAAAAGATGATTACAAATCTCGTATAATAGCTAAAGTAGAAGATGAAGTTATCGGGGAGATTAGTAAATGTCCTGCAAATAACTCGTTCTGTAGGATTCAATTTGGAGAATATGAGGGGTGGATGCCTCGTCAAAATATCTATGGTATCTATCCTGATGAAATTATAGATTAAGCAATTCTCAAAACACAAAAAAAGCAGCGCTTTATTAAAACGCTGCTTTTTTTGACAAATAACAAAATTAGTTATAAATCCACATAATTGAGTTCTGGTTATTAGAACTGCAAGCAGCTCTGGCTTTGACCAAACTCATGGGCAAGGTAGAAGGTAACTGAATATTTGTATCTCCGTTTCCAGCAGTTCCACTGGCTGTTTTTACAACATCAGCGGAGGCGTCACTTACAGATAAACTCGCATTTTTAGCTCTAATACCGATTAAACCATCGGTACCCCAGTCAGAGGAAGCTAAAGAAGTACAAGCATCTCTACCCAAACCTTTGAAAATGATTGTAAAAGCACCATTGGCAGTACCGTCAGCACCCTTAATAGCACTAACATCAACAGCTCCGCCAAAAGCACTGATAAGACTGCTGCCGCCTTGAGAAACAACCATTTCCTGAGAAACAAGTTTATAATCAGCAGCCAAAGAATTATCTAAACCCGGATATCCAGGAGAAGTAGCATAAGCGGTTCTGATATTCATAATCATCATGGTTAATTGGTCTTGAGCTTTGGTTAATTTATATTTAGCCATAGCTTTAGAATAACCGGAAATACCACCAACCGATAAAACACCGATGATAGCGAGTACGCCGAGCATTTCCACCATAGAACGACCGGATTGCTCATTTTTGAAGAAATTTAACAAGAAAACCTCCCAAGGAATCATAAAATATTAAACATACTCTAGCTATAAAGATAAAATCTATCAACTATAATTTTATTTATGCAATATTTTTTATAAAAAAAGGCGGTGAAACACCGCCTAAGAGAGGAAAATTTTTAACCTAGTTATAAACCCAACTGATTGAATTTTGGTTATTAGAGCTACAAGCAGAGCGAGCTAAACCCAAAGCGATAGGAAGTTCTGCCGGTTGACAAAGTTTATCTTTTGCATCAGAAGAGCAATCAGCAGCAGTTGCACCTGTAGCAATAGAATCATCTTTAGATTGCTTAGCACTACTAACTTTAATTCCTAATAAACCATCAGTACCCCAGTCAGAAGAAGCAAGCGAAGTGCAAGCATCTTTACCCAGACCGTTAAAAATGATTTGGAAAGCACCATTAGCAGTACCGTCAGCTCCCTGTACGGCACTAACAATAACCTCACCACCAAAAGCACTGATAAGACTGCTGCCGCCTTGAGAAACAACCATTTCCTGGGAAACAAGTTTATAATCTCCAGCCAAAGCATTATCTAACCCCGGATACCCAGGAGAGGTAACATAAGCGGTTCGGATATTCATAATCATCATGGTTAATTGGTCTTGGGCTTTGGTTAATTTATATTTAGCCATAGCTTTAGAATAACCGGAAATACCACCAACCGATAAAACGCCGATGATGGCAAGCACGCCGAGCATCTCAACCATAGAACGACCGGATTGCTCATTTTTATTTAATATTTTCATGGTTCCTCTCCTATATTAATTAACTTATAGTTTAACAATAACAAATTAATAAAGCATAAACAATTCTATCCTTAGTAAGTAAAAAAATAAAAAGGCCTAACTTTAGTTAAATAAAAAAAGGCGATGTTGTTAGCATCGCCTGAAAATAGAAAAGACTAATCTAGTTATAAATCCACATAATTGAGTTCTGGTTATTAGAACTGCAAGCAGCTCTGGCTTTAACCAAACTCATGGGCAAGGTAGAAGGTAACTGAATATTTGTATCTCCGTTTCCAGCAGTTCCACTGGCTGTTTTTACAACATCAGCGGAGGCGTCACTTACAGATAAACTCGCATTTTTAGCTCTAATACCGATTAAACCATCGGTACCCCAGTCAGAGGAAGCTAAAGAAGTACAAGCATCTCTACCCAAACCTTTGAAAATGATTGTAAAAGCACCATTGGCAGTACCGTCAGCACCCTTAATAGCACTAACATCAACAGCTCCGCCAAAAGCACTGATAAGACTGCTGCCGCCTTGAGAAACAACCATTTCCTGAGAAACAAGTTTATAATCAGCAGCCAAAGAATTATCTAAACCCGGATATCCAGGAGAAGTAGCATAAGCGGTTCTGATATTCATAATCATCATGGTTAATTGGTCTTGAGCTTTGGTTAATTTATATTTAGCCATAGCTTTAGAATAACCGGAAATACCACCAACCGATAAAACACCGATGATAGCGAGTACGCCGAGCATTTCCACCATAGAACGACCGGATTGCTCATTTTTGAAGAAATTACTCATTATTTATCTCCTAGAATATTTCCTATACAATAAAATATAATAAATTAAAAAAAAGTGAACAATTCTGTCTTTAGTTATAACATCAGCAAATTTTCCTCAACAAAAAAGAGCAACATCAAACAAATGTTGCTCTGGTAAAGAAATCTGAGAAAGTATTAGTTATAAACCCAACTGATTGAATTTTGGTTATTGGAGCTACAAGCTGCACGGGCATTCGGAAGAGAGACCGGAAGGGATGAAGGTAAGCAGAGTTTTCCTGCAATACCTGTCGTACAACTTTCACCGCCTGTAGCAATAGTATTAGAAACTGATTGTTTTGAGCCATTAACAATGATGCCGACCAAACCGTCAGTACCCCAATCAGAAGAAGCTAAGGATGTGCAAGCATCTTTACCCAAACCATTAAATATAATCTGAAAAGCACCGTTTGCAGTTCCGTCAGCTCCTTGTACGGCACTAACCAATACTTCACCACCAAAAGCACTGATAAGACTGCTACCGCCTTGAGAAACAACCATTTCTTGAGAAACAAGTTTATAATCAGCAGCTAAAGAGTTATTCAGTCCCGGATATCCAGGAGAGGTAACATAAGCGGTTCTGATGTTCATAATCATCATGGTTAATTGGTCTTGAGCTTTGGTTAGCTTGAATTTAGCCATGGCCTTAGAATAACCGGAGATACCGCCGACGGACAAGACACCGATGATGGCAAGCACGCCAAGCATCTCGACCATAGAACGACCGGATTGTTCATTTTTGAAGAAATTTCTCATAGTTTCTCTCCCTAACTTTCTGTTACCCTTTACTATAACTATAACAAATTAATAAAAAATGAACAATTATGTCAATAGTAAGGATATTTAGATAAAATATGTCTTTAGTTATTATTCAATATGAAAAATTATCGTATTAGAGCTTTTACAAATCTCTTTAGCAATATTTTTTTTAATTGGCAAAATATTTTTTTTGTCATTCCAACTAAAAACCTCATTTTTAATGCTATTGTTGATAGTAACATCTATAATTCCTAGCCAAAATTTTTCATCAAATTTTCCGGAAGCTAATTCAATGCACTGCTTTTTATTTAAATTACTATAAATAATATTAAAACTTCTGGCTCCGGGCATAAGCATTGAACCATTGGGAGTGTTGCCTACTAAAATATCAGTTCCGAAACCGGAGATTATTCGGTCATTTTTTAATAAAGCTAACGGAACAATTTTATTCTTAATTATAGAATCAGAGTTAAGCCCCCAATAATCAGGACGATTTTGATAATAACGTCGTATATTTTCCGTTAATTTTAACAGATTGGAAGGTTCTTCCGGCGCTTCTAAAGTCTCAGCTCTATAAAAAAATCCGTTAAAAACAAAAATTAAAAAAGCAAAAAGCAACAAAAACAGAGCTCTTTTTTTTAAAGATGCTTGAGTATATTGCGTTTTTACAAAAGTGGCAAAATTTTTTAATTTTTGGGATAAAAAATCCATTTTAACCTCCCATACCGCTTGTAATCTGGTCTTGCATTTCAAAAGTACCCATAACGGCCCAGGCAATAACAGCACCAACGGATAAAATAGCGACCATGTTCAAAATACTGGCTTTTTCTTCAATTACAAATACAGATTCTTCCAACCACTCATTTGCAAGATTATCCAGAGCTTCTTCAAAGTTATCCAATTCAGAATAAATTTTTAAATCTCCGATAATTTCCGGATCAGGGAAGTTTAATTTTGTTTTAGCAAGAGCTTGACCTAAGTTATCACCGTTATTGATAAAAACCAAAGTCTTATCAATTCGTTCCTTTAAATATTTTGTGGAATCACGTCTTAGAGCGCGCATTGCTGTCGATACAGGCGTTCCTCCTTTTACAAGAGCAGACAAAGCCAAAAGCCAACTAATACCGACAAATACTTTATAAAGTGACCATGGGGGAATACTGTCAAAAAGAACACGAATAGGGCCGGTCCAAATACCGACTGTAGCATAAATGACAATCATAATTATAGGCAGTGAAGCGAAAGCAACTAACCAATTTTCTTTAATCCAATAAGATAAATCCACCAAGTCGGCAGCCATTCCATGCCACTGAACGCCCGGCGCCGCATCAAGCATAGGCGGAACCATATAAACACCGATGGCATAAATAATTAAAACAGACATCATAAACAAAAAGGCAGGATAAGCAATAGCTCCGACAATAGGCCTAATCATTTTGGTAGAACCTTCGGTTACTTTAATAAGGTTTAACAAAGCACCTTCAAGGTCAGAAACATCACCAACAGAAAGCATCAATCTCTCTCGGTCGGGCGCCCAGCCTTTCAAAGCATCGGAGAAAGTTTTACCGTTGTTTAATGCTCTTCCCCAAGCGGCAATAGCAATAGCAAGAGGTTCGCTAGGGTTTTTACCGCCGTTACTAGCCCCATCATGAAGCATATCTAAAGCATCCATTAAGGAAAATCGGTTTTTCATTAAAGATGCAATTTTCCGATACATCTTTAACCGAGTTTTATTAGACATCTGCACAATCATTTTGGCGTAATATTCTTCAATGGTATTGAAGCGTTTCATCGCCAGTTGCATAGATTGAGATTTGCGTTTTGTTTCAGCCATTTTTTATCACCTTAGTAAACAGGGCGTTGGTCAAGCAAGCCACACCAACGTTCAACTTCATCCAAATCAATAAAACCTTTTAACATTCTTTCAATAGCAGCTTCTTTTAATGTACGTCCGTTTAAATCGCTGGTCCAGTAGTCAATAGCTTTTCTGGTTTCTCCTTTAATCATTAGCTCTAAGAACATAGCATCAGGCAAGATTATCTCAGGAACACTCATACGTCCCTTAATGCCGGTATTGTTACAATATTTACAGCCCGGACCACGAACATAAGTATTTTCAATACCAAAATCTCCCAAAGCAACCTTCAAACGCTGCACAGCAGGTTCATCTAACCTGTCTTTAACGGAAACACGACAGTGAGGACACAATTTACGGAATAAACGCTGAGAAATAAGACCTTTCATTAATTCGGGGTCAAGTAATTTAAATGTTTCTACGCCCATATCTCTCAAACGAGCAATAATTGCCGGTGCAGAGTTGGCGTGTAAAGTCGTCCAGACACCGTGACCGGATAAGGCGCCCTTAAAAGTTAACTGAGCCGCAGACAAGGAACGTATCTCACCAACCATCATTACGTCAGGGTCGGAACGCAAAGCTGCAGACAAGGCCTTTGTAAACTGTTCATCCTTCTCTTCCTCGGTATTGGCGTTTGTAACCGGCATTTGCCGAGCTCCGGGGATAGGATACTCAGGAGGGTCTTCCACGGTAATCAAATTAATTTCATAATTTTTTTCTTGCAGAAGTTTAATCATGTTTCTTTGCAATGTTGTCGATTTTCCTGAACCCGTAGGGCCGGCAACAACATTCAAACCAACAGGAACGGCTCGTAGTCTATAAAATAGATTTTCTTCGTATTCTCCAAAACCAAGAGAAGATAAATCGCCGTTTCCCTCAGGGTTATCATCAGCATACAGCAGACGCATAACCAGATACTGAGAACCAAAAGCAATCGGATTAAATTGCAAACGAATAGCTAAAACGTTATGCGGAAGCATAAGTTTACCTTTAGAACCGCGCAAAGGTGTAGATCCCAACTTTTGAGCTGCTTGGAATTCATTTTGGGCGTAGTTTGAATCTGAAATATCGGCAGAAGCAAAGGCGGCACGAACAAAAGATTCTCCCCATTCTTTATTATACTCCATTTCGGTTGTCATCATACCGTTTATACGGAACATAATTTGTGTATTGTCAGCAACAATAACGTGAATATCGGAAACTTTTTTATCTGCGGCACGAACAACAACGTTAACAAAGTCCTTCTGCATTTGGACTTGGTCAAAACTTGAATCTTCTTCAACTTCAATAGCTGCCTGTCGACGCTCACCAATACTGTAAATGGCATTAAGTTCAGCTTGTGAAACATAGGTAGGTTTGGCAATTGGTAAACGCCTTTTGCGAACCATAACCTCAAAACTAAGAACACGTCCATCAAATTTATGAGTTTCAACAACAAGAAACCGTCCATCTGAAAATAATGCAAGTAATCGACGTGTATCATCGTTTACGGCTAAAGAAGAATTAGGCAAAGTCAAAAGCTGAGCTCCACCCGAAAAATATTTTTCAACTATTGATTTTGACTGAGCAGTATCTTGTTTTCCTTCAGTATTATTTTCAACGGCCTCAGTCTTTTCTTCGCCTTCTTCTTCCGCCATTATCTTCCTATCATTTGTCCTCCAAGACCGGGGACTCCATCACTTGTTACAAAGCTCCGAGCCTCACCTTCTTCCGGCATTTCATCAGAACTGACATCTGATACCTTATTAATTGATGTTAAGTCTTGTTTAGGTTCAAGAGGAACAATTCCTCCGGCAGAAAAGTAAAGATAATCTTTAATACCATTCTTTGTTGCGGTCACATATGTTGGTTGGATTTCATCAATAATATGCCCGCTCTGAAGAGCAGTTCCTTTCTTCACAAAGAAGTTAGCTCCGTTCTGATTCATGATTTTAGCAATTAATTCACCACCTTGACCACGAATTTCCATAACGGCATACATATCTGAAAGCTGAGCCTCCGGAACCTCTATCTCCTCAACAATATTTTCCTCAGGAACTTCTGCAGCTTCAGGATTTTCTGCGCCTTCGGCAAATGGATTTTGTTTTTCCAACTCACGAGCTTGTAGCTCTTTTTCCTGAGCGTCAATACGCGCTTTCAAAATAGAGACTTGCGTTTGCAAATCAGAAATTTCCCGTTTGTATTCACCTTTAGCTTCAGCTATTTTAATTTTTGCTAAATTAGCCATATTTTTAATGTTTTCCAGTTTGTTTTTAGCGTCAGAAATAACATCTTTCTGATCTTTTTTCATGTTATCTAACTGTTCAAGCATTTCACCATTAAGGACAACCCACTTTTGGTGTTCTTCGAGCATTTTGTTTTTATATGCATTAAGCAAACGCTCTTGGCGTAATTTTTCAAAATCAATATCAAGTTCTCTCAACTTTTGTTGTTCTTGAATAACCTTCTGCTCTTGAGCTTTTTCCCACTCTATTTTAGCTTTTTCTTTAGCGGCTTGTTTGTCCTTTTCATCTTCAATGGCTTGCTGACGTTGTTTTTTAATCGCTTCTATTTCATTTTTGACTTTTTCTTTTCTCAATTCCAAGTTTAGCAACGTCGTTTGTTTTTCCAAGTCTGAAGCCTGCGAAAAAATAGGATCGTTCAATAAGTCATCACTAGTTAGAGTAGAAGGTTGAGTAGCCCCCAGCTTTCCTAAGTTAGAAGAGGCCTTAGGCATAAATGGTTCTGGAATGTCAAGGGCATTGGACGCTTTCCCGGTAATACTTGCCGGCAAAGGCAAAGGTCCATCGGAACTTTTAGAGTTAGCGCCTCCTGTAATGCTTGCAGGTAAAGGCAACGGCCCATCTCCTGAAGGCTTTTTATTATCAGCTACCGGCTTGGCTCCGGTAATACTTGCAGGTAGAGGTAAGGGACCATCAATATTCTTAACCGGCTTAGGCTTTGCGTTGGCAGAATTCCCATCATCTCCAAAAATAGCATCTTCATTAGGGATAGCCAAATTTAAGGTATTATCTTCAGATTTTATCTCATTGCCTAAAGAGACAACACCTTGAGCCTTAGCTTCCGATAAGTTTCCGCTCATTAACAAAGCAAGTAGCAAAACAGCCAAATTATTTTCTATTCTATAAAACATAGATTATCCCCTCATAATGCCAAGTTTTTGAGTCTGGGTTATACCCTATAGTTTTAAACTCAAGTCCTGAATATTTTGTTAATAATTTTATCCAAACCAATGGATCATGAGTTGAATCCATTGTAAAGGTAATCATCTTATAAATTGTTCCTCTGTTCGACGTGTATGATGAAGATCCAAGAGAAATAGTATAACCGATTGCTTGGAAAGTATCATTGATGTCATTTTGCAAATTTACCATCGTCATTGTCGGAGGAGATGCCTGTTGTTCAATTACGGGTAAAGGCATTGTAACCGTAACATTATTCCCGTCACCGGAAAAACTGACCCCAGTTAAAGTATAGCCACTTTCATCCAGAGCCTTTTTCATCCAAGACAGGCGTCCCATTTCTCTGGTCCATGATGTTGCAATGCTTCCCGATGTACAGGTTAACGGAGAAATTTTCCAACCTGGCGGTAAAATCTGAACCAAACGAACAATTCCTTTATAGCATTCCTGTGCTGTCATAACGGGATTTGTAACCTTTTCCCAAGGCTTAATCTCTGGAGGTTGTTCAATTTGTTTAATAACTTTAGGCTTAACGGGGACAACAACCGGACGCACCTGAGGTGTCAAAAAGATATGGTTGATGATGCTCGAAAATAGCCAAATTCCGACAACAGCAGAAACGCCAATAACAGCTAAAAGTTTAGCGCCACGTAAACCTTTAATTTTCTGTAGCTTTGCTTTGGCACCTCGGGAAATAATTTCCTCAATATCAACATTTTCAGTTTCTGGGATATTCCACTCCGTCGGAGCAAACTTTTTATCCCAATCCGGAACCGCCAACATTGACATAAACTGTGTTTTAGCTTCTTCTTCATCTAAAAAGAGCATATCACCGTCAGATAAGATAATATCGTTTCTGACGCAAAAATACCACCAACCTTTATCTGTCTTAAAAACACCGACATAAGAAGCGTAATTAGACATAGCGGTAGATAAAGCCACAGCAGCAGCAAATTCGCCGTTTTTATAGCCTTCCTGAGAAACGCAAATACCAAACTGAGGAGCTTTTCCGCCCTTGATACAGAATAAATCTGCACCTTCCAAGACTTCAGCCGAGGCTTCTTCAACTTCTTGGAAAGGATCATTTAGATTTTGTAGCGGCTGCCAGAACAAACTTGTTGCATAAGTTGTTCCGTCAACAGTAATAGATGTCGCCCACGAACGTCTGGAGCCGCCATCATAATCATCATCTAATAAACCTGCATCTTCCAGCAAAGACTATCTCCTCAGATACGCTAATTCATCGACATTCTGGATTCCGGCATTAACGGAGATTCCAACACAATCGGTGTCAGAATGATAACTAACAGATTTCTCTCCTTGTTAGCAGAAGCAGAACCTCCCAAAATAGAGTTATTTGCAGAACCCGTTCCTTCTTTTGTTGCGGTGTTGTTAACTTTTTCATATCCGGTCAAGATTAAAGACTCACCGGAAGTTAAAGCCACTTCTTGAGAAAATGCGCGAGACTCAATTTTCGGGTTCTGGATGTATTGGTTATCATCTGTAGAACCAAATTCAACTTTTTCCAAAGAAATCAAGTCAGAAAGCGTCATGTTAAACATTATCAACATCCGACCATGTTCCAGAATACGAGGCAAAACATCTAATGTAAAACCAGTCTCAACTTCTTCTGTCGTAACTGAAATATCATAGTTATCCCCATCAGAACCACTATTAGTCTTAGTCATTTCAGCAATATAGTTCTGTTTTTGAGTAACTTGAATAGGGGCCGGTTTATTGTTTAATGTCGTGACTGTACCACTTGTTACCAAACTTGCATTAGTCTGTTGTGATAAAGCCTTAACGGCAGCATCTGCAGACCAATTTTTCTTCAAAATACCCCAAGAAAAACCATTAGCCAAATCCTTCTCGGATGTCATAACACTTGAAGAACCTGCTAAAGAAACATTTGTGATGCCATCTTTGAAAGCAGCTTTCAAATCCAAGCCATAATCATCAGTATCTGTAATAGAAACTTGCAAAACCTTTACGCTGATAGCAACTTGACGAGACAAACGATTATTTTGCTCGTTCACATAAGCCGCAACTTTACGAATATCATCAGGTGTCGCTGTTAATGTAATCGTACCATCAGAAGGAGCCATCGTCAATTTTGCTCCTTCTCCAATCATGGAAGAAATACTCTTTTCAATATTTTGCCACAATTCAAACTGAGCACTGCTGGTCAAAGATATTGACGAACTTCCGCCTTCACCCGAAGAAGATCCTCCGACGTTGACGGATAAGTTTGGATTTGTAGGCAAACTATAAACGACAAATGTTTTGGTTATATATTTATAAAAGTGAATTTCTTTCTTTTCATATTTCCACCATAAGCCAAAACGGCTAGAAACATCATTTAAAAAGCCACTTAAAGGTCCCTGATAAGAAACCAACATTTTGTTAGGCTCCGCCCAATCGGCATTAATACTTTCTGGTGTAGGTTTATTTTCTCCACCGGTAGTTTTAACATCAGTTTCCAATTGGGACTGATATCTTACGCCGATAGATGTCGTTTTATTAATCATATCTCCGATTTCAAATAAAGTAATCGGTCTGTTACTGATTAAGGTAATACCGTCAGCTCCTTCTAAATAAGCCGGCAATGGATCTCCTTCATACTCAACTTCGCTGGTATTGCCGAGCCAGATATCATCTTTTACTTTAATTAAATTCTCATTAGAAGGTCTTGTCGGCATTTTTGACTCTTCTTTTAATTGAGTCGCAGCTTCCACATCTCGATCAATAGTCGCATCCATACTGGTCGCAATGGAGCAAGAGGCAACCAAAGTTGCAACACACAAGCCAAGCGTAATTTTTCCAAAATTAGTTATATGCATTCTCATCCTCCATTGTCTCTACAAGCAAGACACGATTTCCTTTATAAAAAGTAGCAACTGGAGCCGGACGCGCTCTTGCAAAAGAGCGAATAAGCGCAGAAGCGACATCCGCATATCGTCCACGGAACATTGCACCAGCAGAAAGTTTATAATTTCTGTTGGTGTTCCATATCAAACGCCAACCAGATCTCTCACTCCATTCTGTTAATAGTCCTTTCAACGTATTTCCTTCTTCCGCTAACCAATCTTCAACCGGATCTTCATTAGTACCACCGGAAATTTCACTTACCCCTTCTTCAAAGACTTCTTCTGAGCCGTTTCGAATTTCTTCCTCATAAGCGGTAACTTCTTCATCAATTGTCGGCGGAATAGAGGCGGAAAGGTTACTTCCGGCGCTCGCTGTTACAATACGCTGATCCCGAGGAGTTCTTTCCCCAAACTCGCGATAATTCGCCTGAGTTTCGTGAAAGTTCACAAAGTCATTATTATCGGGCGGCAGATTAGGGTCAGTGTAAATCGGACCTGTAGGCAAAGCTGGTTGGGTCGTAGGGGTGTTCTGTGTCGGAGCAACCGCAACAACTTCTGTTTCGTAGCTTGTGTCAAGATAAGTATCTCCGGCCCCCCAGCTGTCGAAACATGAGCATCCTGTTAAGGTCAAAATAGACATTAAGGACACAGTGCTAAAGGTTAATTTACTCATTTTTTCAATCCCTAATTTTAATTTTTTCATATTTTTCCTTATCATACATACTGAAAATTAAATAATCAAGCGCGATAGATACTTATTACCATTGCAAATAATAACCTTCGCGATTGATATTTATATTTTCATTTTTGTTTCCTTCATCGGACAACCCGGTCAGATTGATTGTCCTTATAATAAAGGAGTTTGGCTCGCGTGTTGTGAAAACTGTTTTGATTTTATGTGAGCCTACACCTTTATTGGTTAAAATATTGTGTAACAAATTCAATCTCCTTTGTTGTAAATCCATTGAATTTGTTCCGTCAATTCTAATTTCAATGGCTGTTGAGTTGTCTTCAGCCGTTCTCGTAGCAAAGGCTTGTATCCAACGCAAAGTTTGACCGGAAATCTCGGCTCTGTTTGGTTGAAAAGAAAGCCGCATTTCTGTTGGCATTATTTTGCTTTTTCTTTTGGCTTTCCGTTTTAGTTGTTTTTTTGAGCCATCAACAAAAGCGGAAATACTTTTTTTTGCCTTGGAAACTTCCTGAATTGCTGAATCTGCATTAAAAATAGAACTTAATGAGTTAATTATATTTTTTTTGCTGTCACTTTCTGAAGCTTTGTTCTTATTGTCATTTTTTTCAAATTGAGCAGCTAGGGAAGTCTCCTTTTTTATATTTTTCTCAGCTTTATCTGTCTTTTGTGAGCTCTCCAATTGGGGGACCAAATTTTCATTATTGATAATCTCTTCAGGTATTGGAATAAGCAAATTTTGAACCGTCTCAGATGCAAGTTTAATATTTTTTGTATCTGAACCGCCCTTTTTGGGGGAGGAAGAATCTTTTTTGCTTAAAAGATTATTAATTGTTTCGGAATCTTTTTTGTAGTACTCTTCATTTTTCAACATAGCATTCGCAGAAGTTCCGGCGCTTTTAGCGACAACCCAAGGGCTGTCAGGAACCTTCGTTTCTGACATTTGTTTCCAGTTTTCAGATGTCCGTTCTGCGATTTTTTTATCACTATCGAGCTTATCACTCATGCTTTTGATGGGGATATCCTTATCTGCCAAGGCAACCATGTTCGTAGGTGTTTCCTTAGCAACAACAATATTGCGAGTGTCTTTTTTTGGTGATGCGCTTTCTTTAATCAGAGGAATAGAGGCTGATTTCCTGTTTTTCTTTTTAGGAAGGGCTTTTTCTATTCTGGAATTATCGTTCTGCAATGATGCTATCATCATTTTTTGCCCTTTAATTTCCTCATCCTTATGAGAATTGTCTTTTTTTATGCTGTCAAACCCTTCGCGAACCAAAGGAATTATTCCTGTTATTTTAGATTTGGTTGGAGCAGGCGCTTGAACTTCAACCTTCTTTGTTGCTGAAGGGGGGGTTTTGTCGGGGATTGCTTCTGAAGAGATAAGCGGCGTGTCAATATTTTCCAAAGCAGCCAGTTTAATTTCTTTGGGTGGATTTTTGATAATTGTTTCAAAGTTCTCGACAATTTTTTCAGGCTCTGGCTGATTTTCGGGGGTTACCTCGTCATCTAGAAAAGAAGAGCCATTTAAAAAATCAGTATCAGAAACTTCTCCTGCCATTATAATTTCATTTTCAGGTCTATAGACAATATCAGCGCTAATTTCATCAGAAAGGGGATTTTTGTTTTCTGCATCATCAAGGGGAATATCAGCAAGTGTTGATAAAGCTATTTTTCTGACCGGCGCAGCTTTTATATGAGAGGGGAGAGAGCTGTCCCGAAGGAAAAGAACGATATTTTTATTTGAAATTTCAACATCTTCATTCGAGTTAGAGGTGCGCATATGCCAAAATATCCCGTTTACGAGAAAAATCATAAACAAGGATACGCAAAAACTCAAAACAAAAGTTTTTAAACCCGTTCTTGACATAATAAACCCCTCTAAACATTAGATAAATCAAAATGCGACTCTTGGCAATAGCTCAAAAAAATAAAGTAAAAATCTGTGGATTCTTTTTATCAACACGAGTCTTTAAAGGCGTTCAAAGAAAATAAAAGGCTTTTAAGAAGGTGAAAATTTCCCAAAAAAAAACAAAAAATAACTTTAGGTATTTATTAATTTTTTGGGAATATACTCACGCGCATAGAGCTTTGAGTTAAAAAGATTATCAAATGATAATCAATAAATTAACCATTGAACGACGTTAATTTACGCTTAAGGACTATGAATTTTTTGTTACAGCAAAAAATATGTATAAAAAACAGATAGTTATTAAAATTTTCGACACCACCTTTTTGCTGGAAAAAATCCGCAAAATTGGTTATTCTAAAAGAGTATAGAGAATTTTGTAATTACAATAAGGAGAAAGATAATGCGCTTTATCAAAAATAATATCTGGACATTCTGTCTGGTAGCAGTGTTTACACTGATGGCCTTTGCAGGAGATGCATCAGCTCAGTCTGTTATGTCAACAGCAAAAGAAAAGGCTTTGAACGTATTTACCGAAGTTAAGAAAATATTCTTCGTTGTCGGTGGTTTTGGTTTGATAGCTGTTGCCTTTACGGCGATTACCGGTAAGATTAAATGGACATGGTTTGCCGGATTGGCTGTAGGTTTGGCAATTGTTGCGGCCGCAGGTTCTATCGTAACATACGCAACCGGTGACTCAACAGGTCAAGCAGGATTTAACGATTCATTTGATTCTGCAACCAACGGATAATAATAAAAATAGGGTCGCAAAGGTTTTCAGCATAGCCTTGCGACCCTGATTTTAACACATGTGTGTTTCGGAATGTGGTTAAAAGACGATATTCCCAAATGTACAAGCAAAAACGGAGGACGCCATGACAAATCTGACTAAAATATTTCGGCTTTTGTTAGTTGCCGTTTTTTGCTGTATGCTAATGCCAAATAATTCTGACGCTGCAAGTGGAATGACATGTTTGGAGGGAAAAGTTTTATATAATGGTCAGTGTTGTAAATATAATCAAGCCGCAGGAAAATATTCAGATTGTGTATCTCCGGTTAAAACAACGACAAATGAAGAAGGAAAAGAAGAAACTGTGGTTAATAAAGATGTTGCAGTAACTTGGAGTACCCAATCTTGTAAAAGTAATAGTGATTGTACAACAGAGGGGCAACAATGTATTAGCGGAATATGTCAAGTTCCTGCAACGGAAGGGGCAAGTAATGCAAAAGCTAGCGTGGCCGATGTATCAGGCTGTTCGGCAGATTATGGATTATTTAGCGGTTTGATAGCAACCGGAGGAAAGATATTTAAAGGATTGCGAGAGCTCATCTATGTTGTTGCGGGATTTGGTATTATAGGTGTGTCTGTTGGAGGTTTTTTTGGGAATCTCAACTATAAATGGCTGGGAGCCATTGTTATTTCGTTGGTTATTATAGCAACGACCGGAGAGCTGATTAATGCGGTTACAGGGTGTAAGACTTTTACAACAAGTGTAATTACTGATACGCTTAAATGACTTAGGCTGAAGAATCAGAAAGTCCACACGGACAAATTATTAAAGCATAGGAGGACGAGATGTTTAAGCAGAGAAATTTACTTAAAGTAATGATGGGAGCGCTGATTTGCGTTTCATCTATTCTCGTTTCCGGCACAATTTATGCTGCGGACGACACCCCCTCTATGACGCTAGAGCAATTAATAAAAGCTGTAGATAATCAACGCCTCAAAACAGATCCAAATTACTACTACACGGTTGAATCAAGAAAATGTGAGGCAAGCTATACCGGAACAAAATTAACGGATTGTAAAAACAAAGCAAAAGCCGCCGCTCAACAACTGGCAAACCAATTAGCACAAGCAGAAGCAGATGCTAATACAGCCGACATAGCTCGAAGGGCTGAGCAATATGGTACGGAAAATTATGATAATAATTTAGCCAATGCTCAAGCTAATTATGAGGCAGCACAAAAGAAAGTAGAAGAAAATGAAGCATTTATGAGTGCATTTAGCGGCTCAACATTAAGCTACGCGCAATCAGACAAAGAAAAAGCTGCCGCTGCGGCAAAAGAATATGAAAATGCACAAGATAAAAATAATGCTGCATTAATAGGTTTGTCAAAAGATCAATGGGCACAAAATGAAATTGACAATGCGGCCAAAAATAAGGAGTTACAAGCTGAAATTACCGCATTGAATGTTAAATGCGCAAGCGGAGACAAAAGTGCTTGTACACAAGTAAAAGAAAAGCAAGCCGATTATACTGAGCAAGTAAAAAAACAAACAGAAGAACAAAAAGCCTTAAAAGAACAAATAGATGACGCGCAAAAGGCTTATGATAAACAATATAGTTCGGATTTAAAAGCCGCCAATAAAGCCGCCAGCAAAGCTGAAAAAGATTTAAAGAGTGCCAATAAAGATATTGATAAATATTGCGACAGCAGCAGTAAAAAATATGATGCGACCAAATGTCAAGAGGCACAAGCAGAAAAAGCAGATGCTGAAAAAAGACAGCAAGAAGCGCAAAATGATATATCCACATTAAATGAAAATAGAAACCGTACACAGCAAGGATATGTTGTATCAGAAGCAAAAGCTGCCGCTGAAAAAGAGGCGGCAGAGGAAGCTGCACGCGCAGCTGCGGCAGAAGAGGCAAAAAATAATGAAATAATAAACAGCGCTGCAGATAAGAAAAAAGAGGCAGCCGCTCAACTTGAAACAGCTAAAAAAGCCTGCGAAGGGAAAACAGGCAATGATAAAACCCAATGTGAAGCCGCAGCACAAACAGCATATGACAACAGCATTGCTCAAATAGATAAAGATGTTAAAAATGCACAAACCGCATTGACTAATGCCAAATATGGAAATACCAAAGAGCAGATTCAAGCATCAAAAGACAGATATAATGATGCCAAAACGCTTTATAACACGGCACAAAAATGTAAAGCCTCCCCCAGCAGTTGTACGGAAAGCGACTTGGCGGCATTAGGGGTAGGAAGTGCAGAAGAATTAACAGATGAAAAAATTTCCGAATTACAAAATGCAGCAGATAAGGCCTATTTGGAATATAAAGATGTTTCAAGTAATGCCGCCAGTGCCAATATCAAAAAAGAATATGATGAAGCGGCAGATAAAAAACAATCTCTTGAAAACGAATTATCTTCATTAAAAGAACAATTAGAAGAGGCCAAAAAAGCCTGTGAACATAACAGTACCTTGACATCAAAGGCAGGACAAGAGGCTGCTCAAAAATCTTGCGCGGAAGTTGCTGCATTGGAACAACAAATTGCCGGAAAAGAGCAAGAGTTGGATGAAGTTAAAGGAACAATAGATAATTTATCCGATGCCATGGCAGAAAGCGGTGTTGCCCAATCCCATGAAGGCGAAGTCTTTATGGGAACGCCGGGACAAGGTTTGGCTGATTATTCGGCCAGTGGAGATATTTTCCATGCACTTTCAATGCGTGCGTTTGCTGTCTTATTTGGCTTAAAGAAAATAGTTTATGTATTTGCCGGATTTGGATTAATTGGCTTTGCCTATATGGCACTGGTAAATAAACTGAGCTGGAAATGGTTTGCCAATATAGGAATTGGTCTGTTTTTAGTAGCCAACATGGGACGTTTTATTGAATATTTCGTTTTCCCGACATCATGCTCAAACGGAATTTGTACGGGGCCGCAATATCAGCAAGGTAGCCTTTCTTATGGAGATAATTTATCAAAAGGGATGGGGGATACCGAATGGGGGTGGATACCGGAATCTGCCTTATACGTAGAGCCGGATGATGCCAGCATTAACGGAATACTTCAAGATGGTGCCGCAACACCGGAATACACGGAAAAAGCCAGAGGATTCTGCGGAGGTACGGCAGGAGCAAGTTTCTTAAGTAACTTCACGTCATGCGTAAAAGACATTACAGCCGCAGGTAAAAAAGCTGTAAGTGCCGTTAATACAGCAAAACAAACAATCAACCAAGTAAAATCAACCGTTCAAACAGTTACGAATGCGGCTAAAAATATTGGAGACATGGCCGGAAAAATTGCCAGTGGTGATTTTAGTAATATTGAAGACTATGTTAAGGCCATAGGAGAAATCGGTTCAAACATAAATAACATTGCCGGTGCTACCGGAGGCTTGACAAATAATATTATCAAGAATGTCGGAAATATTTCAAATGATTTGCAAGATGTAACCAAGAGTACGGATCAAGTTGCCGAGCTGGAGGCCAAACGCGCCAGCGGAGAAGGAACAAATGCTGTTGACCGATTCTTAAAAGGACAAACTGTCGGAGCTGACGGACAAGTAGAACGTCTGTATGGTGGGGAAATTGCCCAAGATGATAATATTGTAAGTAAAATTCAAGATACGGCAGATGCAATAAAAGACACGAGCTCTAAAGCAAATTCCGTATTACAAGATAATGTTAAAAACGTATCATCTATCGCCTCAACAATCGGAAATTCTGATTTGGTTGGTAAGGTTTTGGGTAAAGACGGTTCAATCAATGATAGTATAGCCGATAAGAAAAAAGCTAAAGAGGAGGCAAAACAGCAAGCTGCAGCCGAGCAAAAAGCTGCAGAACAAAAAGCTGCCGCAGAACAAAGAGCTGCAGAACAAAAGGCCAAAGCGGAGGAGGAAAAGAATCAGCAATGGCTAAATCAACAGCGCCAAGAGGAAAATACCGGAGGCCCCGAGGTTGAACAAGCCGTTAATAAAGCCAAAGATGCGGTAGCAGCCGCCAGAGAAGCCGAGGCACAATACAAAGCTGCAGCATCAGATGCATCAAATAAGCAAACTGCATTAAAGAATGCCCAAGCAACGGCAGACAGCAAAAATGCTACGGCAGAAAAACTCAAAGCACAAAAAGAAGAGGCTTGCAAAAGCGGAAACACAAGCCAATGTAGCCTTTATACCAGCCGTTATAATATTGCAGAAGCTGAAGCAACAGCTGCCAATAATAAATTGAAAGACGCTCAAGCTGCGGCAGATAAGGCCAACAGCAAATTGGAAGAAGCTAAAAAACCTCTACAAGAATTGGCAGACAACGCCAGAACAGAGTCTAAAGAAACCGCACAAAAAATAAAAGAACAGTCGGAAGAAAATATAAAAGTACTGAGCGGTGGTGCTGATGTCGAAGGTTCAATTGCCTATGAACAAGCTCAGGAAGAGAAACTTTCAGCTGAAACACAAAAAGCAAAAGAGGAATATGAAGCAGCAAGAGAAGCCGCTTTAGCCAGTGGTTCAAGTGAGGATGTTGCAAAAGCCAGAGAGGCAGAAGAAAAATACAAAGCCTCGCAAGAAGCATTGTCAAAACAACAAAAAGCCGTAAAAGAAAAAGAAGAAGAACTGCAATCTGAGAAAAAGAAGGTTGATAACGCCAATATATTTATTGCTAAAGTAGACGCAGAAATGAATGGTTTGGCAATGAAGGATTATGAGGTTATTGATCAAGATAGTGTAACCGAAAAAGAACTGCAAAAGCAAGAGCAGGAGAAAGCTAAAGCGGAAGAAGAGGCGCAAAGGTTAAGAGAGCAATATGCAGCCAGCCAAACTGCATCAAAGAAGGCAGAAGCGGCAAATCAGGCGGCAAACAAAGCAGAGGCAGATGCTAAAAATGCCGCAAACCAAGCCGCACAAAAAGAAAGAGCAGCAGAACAGGCAGCTAAAAAGGCAGAAGAAGCCGCTAAACTCGCCGCAGAAAGCGGAGATCCGGTAGCCAAAAGAGCAGCTGAACAAGCCGCAAAACGAGCAGAATTGGCAGCACAAGAAGCGGCAGCCGCTAAGAAAGAAGCGGCAGAAAAGGCTAAGCCGGTTGCAGAGCTTCAAGAAAAAGCACGTCAAGCCTCAATAGAAGAAGCAAAAGCCAACCAAGAAGCCGCCAAAAAAGAAAAAGCTGCGGCAGAAGCTGCGATACAGGCAGCACGAGAAGAAGCAACGGCTGCCGCCGCAAAAGTAAAGGCTGCGCAACAAAATCTTGATGAATTGGTAAAAGTTGCCAAAGAAAAGAATGATGCTGAGAGTATTTTAGCAGCTCAGGAGGCTTATAAAGAAGTCCAAAAGTTACAGCAAGAATCTCAAGCGGCTCAAAATAAAATAGATGAAGAAATTAAACGCCGTAATGAAGCTGACATGCGTTATTATGAAGAGGCAACCCGCCAAGCCGAGCTTGAAAATCCAAAATCAAACTACGGAACAAACAATGGAGATACCCCATTTGTAAGCGGAGGAAATAATTCTTCAAATAACGGAAGTTCAGGAGGAAACTCTTCGGGAACGAGCAGTTCTGGAGGAAATAATACATCAGGAAGTTCAACTTCAAATAAAAATAATCCAACTTCAGGAAATAATTTTGCCAATCGAGTAGAAAATGAAGCCGTTGATACAACAAAAGATCAGTTTGCCAACAGAGTTGAAAACGAACCTGTTGATACGTCAGGAGGCAGTTTTGCAGATAGGGTGGAAAATGATGAACTTGATCCTAACAAAGGAAATCTTGCTGATAGAGTAGAAAATGATGAAGATGTTGAGGATAATCTTGTCAGTAAAGAAGAGGAGGCAACACCAGAACAACATACCGGAAGCAGCGGATATTACTATACGCCGAAAAAAGTATTTAGCTCATGGACAGGACGTGCCACGGCAAGGGGATATAGTTCAGGAAGAGTAAGCAGCTCATCTACAGGAACGGTATTCCGAGCATCATCAGGAGGGGCAAGCTATAGCAATACCGGAAAAGGCTCATCATCGGATACAGCCTCAAGAGCCCGTCAGTTTCAAGCGCAAGAGGCTGCTGCAGCCAGAGCCGCAGCCAAACTTAACGAGCAAAGACAAGAAGAATATCAAAGCGAAATTCTGCGTCAGAAAATGCTCCAAGGTGATGCTATGGTTGAGGAGCGTATAAGACAAAGCGACATAGATGCGGATCAATTAAATAGAGAAGCACGCCAACGCCGCCTTGAGCAACTCCAGAGTTTGAAAGATTCTCAAAATGAAACGGAGGAACAACGCCAAATTCTTGTAAATGAAAAAGGTGTGCCGGTATTGGATAAAAATGGTAATGAAATTCCGGTAGCGGTAGATGACAGTGGAAAACCGATTCTTGATGAAAATGGTAGTCCGATACCTTTGGTAACCGACAATAAAGGCCGAGTTTTACTTGGAGCAGACGGTAAACCAAGACAAGGAAAAATTGAAGATATTGTGACCCAATAAAGGATAACAAAATCCATAAACAAATCTTCAAAACAAGAATATTAACGCATTATTCATAAAAAAGAGGTATCCTTGAAATATGAGGATACCTCTTTGAGGATAATAAAAATATGTGCAAATTTGGCGTTTTGCTTGCATAAAAAAATAAGACAGCTTATCATAAAACAAAGGTGGGAATAAAACATGCGTGAAGTAATTTTAAAAGCCGTAGCAAATCCCCCGAAAGTTCTGTGGGGACCGTTTTTGCCAACTCTGTTAAATATGGGGTTGCAATTTCCGATTATGTTCATGTTCATGGGGACATTTGATATCAACCCGATTATTTTTATGGTAACGCTAGTTTTAGGGCACATCATTTGTGTAGTAGCCGGTGTTAAGGAACCTCATATTTCCACGATGATTCAGGCCTACGGGCAAAGTAATAAAGTTTCGTATAATCTTTATAAAGTAAAGGGGAATAAATTTGCGCCCTGATTTTGATTTTTTCAGTATTTTCGTTCAAGGACTTTCAAACGTTGAGGTAATTGTAGCGGTCATCGGTTTTATATCGGCGGCGGCTTTTGCCGGATTCTGGGCAACAAAGCTCGGATATTTTGTTCTG
Organism: uncultured Alphaproteobacteria bacterium; assembly: GCA_944391465.1. Classification (GTDB taxonomy): domain Bacteria; phylum Pseudomonadota; class Alphaproteobacteria; order RF32; family CAG-239; genus CAZU01. Next base: position 42,990 of record CALXTS010000004.1, on the reverse strand, counting down.
CCGCAGCCACGAGAGTCTCGGGTATCTGACTTTTTGCCGTTTAATAAAATATTATCAGATGGAATGACAATCCGCTGTTATAATAACTCATTGGCGCGAGTTTTCAGAATTGAAGGAATGGATTTATCCTTTGTTACTGATGAAAAAGTTATGTCAATGCTGGAGGCAAGAAAAGCGTGGATAGACGGATTGTCTGATTTAAGAGTTATATGTCGCGTCATTACATTGCGAGAAAGGATACCTCTGGAGGCAGAAAGCGGAGATTTCGGAAATCCGTTATTAAAGCAAATATCAGCAGTCTGGCATGAAAATTTGGATAGAGTGTTTAGCAATAAACACTATATTGTGCTTTCTGTGGCGGACAGAGAAGAAGCTCTTAAAGATTTGAATTATGCATCGCAGGCATTAATAGCAACTTTGAATGAATATGGAGTAACCGCATTATATGAAAGTGAAGGCTCGCCGGCAGAAGACAGCCCGTTATCAATATATGCCAAACTATGCAGCCCGATAACGCGTCCGCAACCTAAAATAAACAGTGCCGAAGGCGCACACCTTAACGAATTGCTGACGGCAGATCATATTCATTTTACGGGAGAAGACGGAATTATCCGCTTTTTCTCCGGAACAAAAGAGAAATTTGAAATTGTCATGGGAATACGTTCATCCGGAGATTACATGGATGAAGGAATGGTCGCCTCGCTTTTGGCTATAGATTGTGAATTAACACTTTTGCATAATATTCGGCCAATGTTTAAGCCGCATGCCAGAGCGTTATTAATGCAGCAACAAAGAATGGCCGCCACTACTAGTTTTTCGGGGGACGTTGTTGACCAATATAGTGAAGTTTTAGCCGCTATTGAAGATAGTGATACCAATCATCAGGCTTTAACTGAGTATGCGATGGCAATTATTTTGCAAGGAGATACAAAGGAAGAACTTGATTTCGGAGAAAGCGAAGTCCAACGTATTTGCCGCTTATATAGTGTAACGCCGGTTCGTGAAGGGTGGGTAACACAAGCAACCTTCTTCAATCAATTTCCAACATATGACATGTTGCCAAGGACCTATCGTTATCTTTCCAGAGTTGTGGCAACGGCAATTTCATTTGATCGCCCTTCAGAAGGTTTCAGCAAGAGTGACTGGGGGCCGGGAGCCATTACCGTATTCCGAACAACTTCCGGTTCGGCATATCGTTTTCAGTTTCACGTTTCATCAGAAGATTCCGCTGTTGCACACTGCTGTATTATCGGTCCGACTGGTCAAGGTAAAACAACATTACTGACGTTTCTTGCCGGACAAGCCATGCGGCACCGTGATTTGAAAGTATTCTTTTTTGACCGCCACCGAGGTGCAGAAATATTTACCAGAGCAATAGGCGGAGCCTATGTCGGTTTTGAGGGGGACGAAAAAAATGTTTCCTTAAATCCGTTTGACTGCGAGAATACGCCGAATAACCGAGCATTTTTGCGGAGATGGATGCGTGCGATTACCATGGTTGACGATGCGGTATCGGAAAAAGAAATTGCACGCGCCGTAACCACGGCATTTGACTATCTTCGTCCGGAAGAACGCGTGATGACTAATTTGTACAAAAGTTGCTTTTCTCCTACGGGAAATATGCGTCGCGAACTTTTCAAATGGGTAAATCCTGATCAGTATGGCAATATTTTTAATGCAACAAATGATAGCTTGGATTTGAAAGCAAAACGCTTTATGGCATTTGATTTCACACACATTTTTGAAGATGAAATTTTAGCTCCGGCGGTTATCAGCTATATTATGCACCGAATTCAGTCAGAAACCGGAGAAACTGGAGTACCATCGCTAATTATGATTGATGAAACGGCGCCAATGTTAAAACATCCGATGTTTAGAGATTATTTTGCAATCGGATTACAAGAGGGACGTAAAAAACGTCAAGCCTATTTGTGCGCATTCCAACAACCGAATATTATTGATAAACTAGGCGTTGGAGAAGTTATTCGCGGACAATGCCAAACGGTAATCTTTTTCCGCAATCCGCAAGCTATGCCGGAAGATTATGTCAACTGGAATTTAACAGATTCGGAAACGGATTTTATCTTTGGTAAGAGTTATAGAGATTTTCCGTATGCAATATTACTTTCACGCCCGGCAACCGGAGAGTCTGTTATTTTGGATGTAGATTTAAGCGGTCTCGGCAGGTATTTGCGCCTATATAATTCCGGACGCAAAAATGTTCTTTTGGTTGAAGAATTAATAAAAGAATACGGTGAAGAAAACTTTGTTACAAAATATTTAAATCTTGCGTAAATAAGGGCAAAGCCGTTTATTTAATTGCAAAAATCTGCTATCATAGAACTATGGTAGGATGAACAGGAGGTTGAGATGAAAATCGGTCAGTTTTCAAAAATAGTTCTTATAGCGTTTATCTGTGCCACAACGCAACAAATATCAGAATCTCAAGCTCTTGCGATAACGAATGACATTAAGAGCGGTATAAATAATGTCAAAAACTGGTTTAATGATTTAAAAGACTTAAAGATAGTGCAAGATACCATATCTTTTGCTCAAAAGACAAGCGCAGCAATTGGGGAAGCCAAAGAGAGTATTAGTGAATATGGCGGAGACATAGCTGCAGAAATTGCCGAAAAGAAAAAGATGTATGAAGATTATAAAGCTCAGGTAGATGAGTATAAAGAAGAGTATGAAGAATATAAAAGAGAGTATGAAGAATACAAAAAAATGGCCGAAGACGGCATTCAACAAGCCAAAGATTTAAAAGAACAAGCTACGGAAACAGTAGGTGCGGCAAAAGAGATGGCTTCAGCTGCAGGAGATATTGCGAGCAGTAAAATAAACAGTGTTAAAGAAAAAGCAGGTTTAGGGAGTTCATCAGAGGGAGGTTCCAACGGCTTGTCTGTAAGTGGAGCAGATTCTGAATCAGCAGTAGAAACAGGTGAACTACAACCGGAAAGCACATTAGCAAGCAGTGGGACAGCATTAACGGGAGGAGAAGAAAACTCAGCAGTTTCTCCAACCTCAAGCAGAGTAGCATTTAGCGGAAACCAAGCATCGGCAAATAATGAGGCTTTAGCAGTTAATAATACGGCAGGAAGTACGGCACAGCAAGCAATAACAGGAAATGGAGTTGCAAGTTTAGGTGCACAAAATATGGTCGGTGCAATACCAAGCGGAAACATGGCAACTGGTCAAATAAGCCAAAATAAAGCAATAACTGGAAGTGTAAACCTAAATACGCAGAATGCCTTAGGTGTTGTAAAAGCTGGAAATGTTGCTGTTAATCGAGTAGGCGGAGTCAGTATAAGCAATAATGTAGGTGCTCTTTCAAGTGCAAACTCTCCGACACTAAAAGGAAATGCCGTCAGCATTCAAGCAATTCAAAATTCCGGAAATACGGCAACAAAACAGGTAATTGAAAATCCATATACAACCAAAAGTATTCAGAAAAGACTGCAAGAAAAGACATTAGAAGTCTCACCGACGCGTAAAGTTTTCAGTAAAGATAAGATGTCTTTTTATGAGGAAAGCTATAGAGGAAAAGCAAAAATAGCCCAAAATAGTAAATTAGCTTTTGCAAAATTTGCAGTCCTTGAGGATAACGGAACTGATATTAATAAGAACTTTATTATTCCCAAGCCAATAGCCAAACGTTGTGGGCTAACATCTGAAACAGCGTTAAACAGTACAGGTAGAAACAAATATGCCATTGACGAATGCTTAGTTTCAATAAATGATTCCTCGTCTGGAGCACTTTCTCAAGAATTTAAAAATCCTCGCCAAGATTATTATGACGGGAAAAGAGAATTGGCAATAGTTTACATGGTTGAGGGATATAAAGCACTTTCAGATGTGCAAAAAATGATCGATGACATCGTCCCGTCAATTTCTTTTGCTCAAACAGATACGACAAAAGATATTTATTCGCAAATAGTAGAAACCAATAAAACAATAGTAACGACAATCAGTGGTCTGTTAAAGCTATACACAACCAAAGTATTGCTCGAAAGCTATGATAATTACGACATTTCAAAGTATGATTTTAGAACTCAAACGGAAGATTAGTGGAGGGATAATGAGATTTTCATTTAAAATAATTGCTGTCTTTTTAATGGCATTATTTTATGCCCCACAATCTTTTGCACAATTGGGGAAGGATAATGGCCGAGGTAGCGATGGCGTTTTGATATTTCCTAAGAAATTTGCCCTATTTTGTGATATATCCTCAACAGATATACATACGGACGGCACGGTAAAAAAATGTTTAAATAAAATTCTGCGCCTCAGAGAAAGTGATGGATTAAGTTATATTCAATATGATCCGTTTTTTAATGAGGCATATCATCAGGTAAATGCGGAATATCTGTATAAGTCTTTGCAACAACGTTCAAAAAGTGATGATTATAAAGATGAAATATCTAAAGTTATAGATGATTGCAAAGATAATTCGGGAGGCGCAGTAGGGGACGCAGCCTCAGCAATAGGCGGAGATGAAGACGGAGGTAGCAAAATACATCGTAGGCAATGTGAAAATGTTAATTTGACGGCATTAACCGGAGAACGCATTGTCGGTATAATAGACACATATTCGGAATTATTGGCATTAAGAGCCCTAGATTATTATCGCCAAAATGAATTTAACAGTAACAGCTCAGCCAAGATTGAGGATGAGTATATGGAATAAGGAAAGAGGCATGGCAAAAAAAATTCTGATATCGGCTTTTTTTCTGATTTCGTTATTTTTTTATAACGAAAGGATTGCCTTTGCCGCCTCAACGGATCCGATAATTAATGCGATAGACACGGCTGCCGTTTATGTTAATGCGGCAGGAACCGCGCAAGAAAACATAGCAAGCTATGCAACCAATTATATAAACGGAAAAATCGGAGCTTTGGGAGACATTAATGCGGTATCAAAAGCTGCAAAGCGAGCTCAAAAAGCAAAAGAAATGAAAGAAAAGTTAGATAAAGCTAAAGCAAAATACGATAGTGCAAAAGAAAAATATGATAATGCCAAAGATAAAATTAATGATGCCAAAGATTGGGTAAACGATAAGGTTGAAAAAGCCGTTGAATTTAAAAATGACGTTCAAGATAAAATAAATGAAGCCAAAGAAGAATATAATAATATAAAATCAGATATTGATGATGCCAAAGCAGAATATGAAAAAGCCAAAGGAATGGTGGAAGATGCCAAAACAGCCGTTAATGATGCAAAAGAAACGGCCTCTGCGCTGAAAGAAACCACAGGAGCGCTTAAAGATACTGCAGGTTCAGCAATTTCAGCGGCGCAAAATAAAGTATCATCAGCAGTCGAAAGAACGCCTTTTAGCAGTAAAAGCAGTGGAGAAGATATAGTTACCGTCCCTTCAGCATCAATAAGCAACAACAGCTCAGATATAAGTGCAAGCAGTCCGAATGTAATGAGTTCAAGTTCTGTGCCAAGCGGAGGGAGCAATGAAATGGTGGTAAATGCCTCTCCGGAATTAACGCAAAATGTAGGTATGGCGGAAGGTGCGAATGTTAATTTGAGCGATTCTATGCAAGACTTAACAATACCAACCATGTCTCAGCAATCAAATGATTTGTTGGAACGGGCAAATACAATCAGTAGTGTTGCAAATAAAGAAGGCGTAATAGACGGAGATGAATTAAAAGAAACAGCCGGTGAATTACCTAATCTGGAAAATATGGCTCTTCAGGAACTTTCTGTAAATGATATAAAACAACAAGCAGAAGAAATAAAACAAGAGGAAGGAAGTCAGAGCAAAGAAAAGCTGTTGCCGCAAACAAGCATCAGTTTTGAGCAACAACTTATGCAAATAGAAAAGAAAAATCAAATAAATAGTATTAAAACAGAAGAAAACAAAGAAGATGTAAGTAAAAAATTAAAAGATTCAGCAGTAATTTTGAATAAGGTTTCGGATTCTGTGTCTCGCCGCCGAATTTTCGGAAAAAATCTGCAAGCAACAACGGAGGTAATAAAACATGAGTAAAAAAATGATATATATTTTTATTCTGATTCTTACCTTGTTGTGCCTAAAACAAGAAGCATTGGCAATAGACGTTTATTCATTTATCAAAGATCCTAATGATGTCAGAGCCAATATAGATAGCATCAGCGATGCACTGTTGAATGAAGGCGGAATTGAAGGAGGTATGGCATTTAATGCCAAGTCGGAACAAATAAGATTTGATTTGGCTTCAGATTTATATGCATCAGCTATGACCACCCGAGTAAAACTTATAAATGATGCAAAAAAATCAAGCACGGAAGGTGCTGCAGATGGTCTTTTATCCAAACTTGGCGGTTCTGAAAATAAAAATGAAGTATTGTCTAATGATATTCAAGGGAATTTGAGTAAAATTGCGGAACGTCTGAATTCAATAGTTGAGTTAGAGGCTAAAATATCGCTGCTTGAAGGTGTTGAAACTATATTGCCGTTGGCTCGTCCGACAGATGAAGAAGGAGATAAAAAATGAAAAAAGTTTTTATAGCCTTCGGAATCATGGTTATGCTTATAATAACGCCTTTTTATGCGACGGAAGTTCAGGCGCAGATTGCCGGCGTTAATGATACAATGAAGACCCCATCACGTTTGAGCTTATGGTTTGGTAAAATAAAAGCCAACTGCGAGAAAGCAATGCAATGGGTTAGTAGCTCTAAAATGGGTAAACTAGTCGGAGACGGAGTTAAAGCAGCCAAAGATGGGTTTAAATTTGTTCAAGACCAATATAAAGCCGCAATGGAATTTTATAATGACAATAAAAACGCTGTGCTCAACAGTAATGAGTATAAAGCTGCGCAAATAAGTAAACAGATAGCAACAGCCTCAAAAGAATTAAAAGATATTGAAAGTGAGAAAAAAGAAAAAATAGAGGAACTGGAACAACAGGTAAGCGTTATTGAGAAAAAATATGCTCAAAAGATTGCAGCAGCACAAGAAAATCTGTCTAAATTACAAAATAGCGGTGATTATACCGATACCGAATTAGAATCAGCCCAGAGAACAATTGAAAATCTACAAATCCAACAAGAGCAAGAACTAAAATCTCTTGATAACAGCAAGGGCAATTTAGAAGACAGCTATAATAAAAAGCTCAAAGATCAAGGCGAAAAAGTTGTAACCTTGAGCAACAGAATGCTTGAGTTATATAGCGATGAGCAAATTTCTTTATCTGTACCGACAGAGGCACTTGAAAACGCAAAGAATGAGATTTTTTTGCAAGCAGGAGAAAAAGTAACCATAGCTTCTAATAATGACATGAAAGAAAAACGTTATTCCAACCGTAGGCAAGCCATATACGATGTTTATGAAAAAGCCTTAAGAACACAAGCCTCCCTACCAAAACTGATAGATGAAGTTAATGCCAACAAAAATTTAGCAAAAGTAACTCCGGGAGAATCAGAAACATCGGGAGTTCATACAAAAGTCATGACACAAGAGATAGAGCTTTTGTATAAATATGCCGAGATGGTTGTTAATGATTTGATTTTAGAGAGTACGGTAGCTGCGGCAAAACTAACCCCGAAAGAGGTTAATAAAAAATATTCAAAATTCAAACTTTGTGATTACAGTGAGTACGGAAGTAAAGATACCAGTTTAATGGGGCAAGTCAGCTCCGCAAAATCAACGGTTAGTGATTTGAAAGATAAAACTGATAAAGCCATAAGTACATATAATGATGTAAAAGATAAAGTAGGTACAATAAAAGATGAGGCCACAGCAGCAATAGATGCGGCTAATGAGTTGAAAGATACGGGAGAAGCCTTAAAAGGGACAATAAGTAACCCAGAAATGTTGGAGGGTATGATATGATAAAGAAAATCACTACATTTCTGGCGCCGCTATTGGTTGTTACAATAATATCAGTTCCTCGTTCAGGGGAGGCTTTACTTCCGCCATGGGATGAAATAATGGCTGCAGAGCCGATAACACAGTTTATAGGACCTGACGTTTTAGGGGAGATGGCAGCGGTTGGTAAAAGTGGGTTGGAATTTAATTACGCATTGAATAAAACCTTGCGTTCTAGTACAGAAACGATAAACAATGCTAAAAGTGCCATGAATTCGGCAATGAGCTTTGATTTTAATGCTTTAATGAGCGGAGACGTCTCCCCCGGACAAATGGATATTGTAGATTGTGAAACGGCAAAGGGAGATATTTCCATAGATGTTGAAGATGCAGATAGTATTATTAATGGTTTGCAAAAGATATTAAGAGAATATCATGAATACGGAGCAGACGCACGTCGCGCCCAAGAATATAGAGTAAGTGAATTTTATGTTGACAGTATTGTGGAAGTTTATAGTGCCGCAAGAGAGTTAAAGATATATTTGGAAAGTGATGTCAGAAAGAATATAGACAGAGGAATACTCTGCGTACAAGGCGAAGGTTCTGATTGTGGAATTCCAAGCCCCGATGCGCTAAATGAGAGCTTATATGCCGAAGCTAAAGCCATGGAGCAAATTGATAATTTGTTGATGGTTATTCAAAAGGCGATAGCCATGAAAGCACAGCTTCGCGCTGTTGAAACATTAAGGAATATTCAGCCGGTTTTAATTGAAAGCAAAGAAAAATCAGAGGACAAGACTGCATCAGTAAATCTTAGTCAAAAACAAAAAGAAATACAGTTAAGTTCAACAGGTTCCTTCAGCTATTCTGCTCCGTTAGCTTTTGCTCAATTAAGTAAAGATGCTGAAAGCATTATTGGCGGAATGCAAAATATAAGCAGTTCCACACAAAATGCGGTAAAGGCATTGTTGACCAAGACGCAAGCTCCTGAATCAACAATGACACATGCCTTTAACAGCATAGAAACCATGGAAAAGATGGATGAATTGAACAAATTGGCACCGATAACAGAAGAAGTAACCACAGCTCAAAATGCGCACAATGCAATCGTTAACCTTAAAGGATATCAAGATGCGGCTGAGGCATATAAAGATAGTTTGGCAGAATATGAAAAAGCTTTGGAGTATTTAAGAGAAGCTGATAAATGTGTGATTAATTATCTGGGAAGGCGTTTTTCTAATCCGAGCACGGTTTGGTATGGCGGTTCAATTTCACAAGATGATGTTGCCGAATATGATTTGCGCAGCGGTTTGTCCGGATGGGCTATAGAAGCATATGAAACAGCCAAGGCTGCACAAACAACATCAGCAACAACGGAAGATATTGCCGCTCCGACAATAGACATTTCTACGGATGAAACATATAACGATGTTTCTGATAGTGAAAAAGTTTTAGAAACTTTTTCAAAGAGTGTTCCTGAAAATACGACAATTGGCGCCAGTAAAGAAGAGCAAATAGCCGAAGAAAATCGGGCTACGGATTTAATTCCATGGCAAATAGGCTCTGAAGCCTCAAAATTATTACTTGAAAATCCGGAGAAATGGGGAAGTGTTAAACAGTCTTTTCCAATATGGAATGATGTTAAAACTTTTTATAATCAGTATTTAGATGGAAAATATGAGAATATTAAAGCGCGTTTAAAGATTTATACCGTAAGCGACGTAAAATCATTATTGATAGATGTGTTAAGCGGAAAAAGCGATGCGGATAAACTTGACGAAACTCCAGATATTTCAGAAACATCAGAGCAACAAGAATACAATAGATTAGACGCTGAATTGACATTAAGCAACCTTAAAGCAGAAGAAGAAAAGGCATCGGAGCTTTCAGCATTAACGGCTACATCAAATAAAACACTATCCTCACTAGAGTCACAAAGAGCTTCACTGGTAGCAGATATAGATACCGCTAGTGCAAAATACAAAAGAATTAGTGATGAAATTAACGATACACGAACATCCATTCAAGAGAATGCTAATCAGACAGTTCGAGATGCAGTTGCCGTATTTCCGGGATTTTCGAGTGGTAGCGGAAGCATAAATACTCTGGAAACAACCGATTCGATGCAAAGCGCAATTGATAATAAGATAAAACAAGATACAGCCGCATCTTCTTTAGATACGCTGGAAGAAGATGCTAAAGAGGCTCAAAGAGAGGTTGAAAATTTACAAGAGCAATTAAAAGCATTAGATAAAAAAATAGCACAGCAAAAACTTGACAGTCAAAAAAGCCAAAGCTCTGTAATCAGCAAACTTAAGGCAAAGATAGCGGCAAACAGCGCTCAGGCACAAACAGAAAAAGAAGCCGCGCTAAGTAAGTTTACACAAGCTGCCGAAAAGGGCATTACCTCCATTGCCAATAATATTGTTTCAAAATTGATTGAAGATTTTGCGCTGAAAAATCCGGGAATGCAATATACCGGAATTGGAGCTGCTACGATGGTCGCAAGCCTAAATAAAATTATTTCCGAAGCTCTGGATGACTTATATGCAAAAGTAGAAAAAAGAATTAATCAAGCCAGACAAGAAATCGAAAGTCTCGGAGATAAGAAATATCTAAATGCATATCATGAGCAAATTGTAGAAATTCATCAAAGAATGATTGCGGATATTATGGTTATGCCGCTGACAATTAAATATAACATGATGAATATTTCCACAACGTTATATCTTTACAAAAATTTAGCGACAGCCGATGTAACGGCGGAAACAGAGGCCTATTTTGTAGGTTCTCCGGCAAAAGAAAGAGATTTAAAAGCTCCCAAAGCAATGTTGGAATATAATTTGCCGCCTCTGCGCGAAATCGTACACTTTGATGCTACGGATTTTTCAAATGCCAAACCATATGATAAAAATCGCACAACAAGCGAACCGCTTTCCGCTACAGATTTCTTAAATTATGGAGGAGAAGTGCCCGGAATTTGGAAACTTATGTTACAGGACAAGCCATTTGTTGAAAAAGTTTTCAATCTTAAGGAGGCGTTAAATCAAGGGTGTAGCGCGGTTAGTTTCTTTAGAGGCGGATTTATGCCATGTAGAGTGAAAGGCGGAAATATTGTTGTTGATGTTAGCAAGAGCGGCAATTTCATAAAAAGTAAGAGCGAAGGTCAAACATTGTATTACTGTCCGTATCTAGAGATGCGCTCAGGCAAAGTTTATGATACGATGTTTGACAATGAAATTAATTTCAATCAATTTACATCAATAAAAGATTTGATTAATCAAGCACAAGAAAAAGAAGAAGCACCATCATATAACTGCACTTACAGCGAGTTAGGAACTTTGTTGGATGCCGATGATAATAATATTATATCATTCCGCCAAACAACCTATGACGCATTCCATAGCCTTTTAGATGAAGATGATACGTCGGAAAAAGAGCCGAGTTCAAAAGAAAAACAGCAGGCTCTTATCTACAGAAACGCGGTTTTGGCAAAAAATCAAATAGGTGATTTCCTCACATATGTTGAATATGAACAAGCTCGTCGTAAAGAAGTAGAAGAAACCAAAGCAAGTTATGATGAACTGATGGCAGATTTGTATTCTATGCTTAGCCAATTTGGCTTTGAACCATCAGAAGATTTTGATATTACAAAGCAAAGCGATTATAATTTAGCCAGAAGCAAATTAGATGGTGTTAAAAACAGCAAAGTATCTTCAGCTTTAACTAAGCTAAATTCAATAAATACGGAAAATAACAGCGTAGTAAAGGAAAGAGTAGATAAGTACAAAGGAATTTTAGCCGCGTTGCAGAAAGATAAAGATGAGTTAACGGTTATTTCCAATGTGGTTACAGATGATAATAGCCTTGACGAAGAATTAAAATCATCTAAAGTAAATAATACGGTAGTGGATAAATATGAGGAAGATGCGAATGAACGGCTGAAAAATCGAAAGAACGCATCACAAACGCCGTTCTGCGCAACATATTAGAAAAGTACGGAAAATAATGGAACAAAATCAATTAGAAAATAATCAACGTCTAGCTATCGGAAGCCCCGAAGTAAGCACACCGGAGTTTATTGAAAAAATAGAGCGGGAAGCTGAAGGCTATAAGATGGTGTATTATTTGTGGCTTTCCCGTCTTTTCATAGCAACAACAATAGCCTCGCTTTTGTTTTTGATAAGTGCATCTTTGGCATTGTTTAAGTTGGCGCCAATGGTTTCGGTTGAGCCATTTTTGGTTATCAATCAAGATAGCTCTGATAACATAGTTCGAGAAGAGCCGATAAGTTTAGATATGGCATCAAAAGATAAGTTGATGGAAACGTTTATTCGTCAATATGTTATTCTCCGCAATACGGTAATAAATGATCCTCTAGAAATGAGAAGTCGCTGGCAGAGAGGAGGAATGGTTCATTTTTATTCCTCTCCTGAGGTTTTTAATCCGTTTGAAACGTGGGTTGTGGGCGCATGGGAAAATATCTTTATGCAAGCACTGGTAAGAGAGGTTGAGATTATATCAGTCAGCCGACAAGGCGGTAAAAAAAGCCCGATATGGAAAGTGGACTATAAAACATATGACTTATATGATGCTCAAGGGAAAACGCAAGCTCAAAAAGAGTCCACATTAAGAGTCCGCTATTGGACAGCCTCAATCACGGCTTATTTTATAAAAGACAGGATGTTTTTAGGAAGAAGACTGATAAATCCACTTGGCTTTACGGTAACGCGTTACTCACAAACAGAGGTTGATATCTTCTAATTTGTTGATAAGTGTAATCAAGCTGTTAGACTTTTTAAATAAAAGAGTATAACTTCAAAATAACTATAGTTATATTTAAATAAAAGAAAGGTCCTTTTAATGAAACTAAGCTCAAAATTATTGCTTGTTGCGGCATTGCTTATGCTGTCGGGTTGCTTTGGCTCATATTATGAACCGGAGCCGGTTGGTATTGGTAAAGGAAGTGATGAACTGAAACTGTCTCCTTGTGCCTGTATGGAGATTGAGTTGCCAAAAACATTGCCTGATTGGTTTATAGCGACAATTTAGATTGGAAAAAAGAATGGTTGAAAAAATAGCAACAGGTCAAAATGTTCGCCGTCTTGCCGGAGCAACGCCTCGCCGCCAACGCCAAACGGCATCTCAAGATTTGTTTGTAGCAAATATCGGAGAGAAAAGATATCTCTGGACGGCACGCGCTTTTGCAATTATAACCGCTTTGAGTTTATGTTGTAATATCGTTTTGATTTTAGCTATTTTTCAGGTTTTACCATTATATCGCGTAGAACCGTTCCTCTTAACTTTTCAAAACAGGACGGAGCAAGTTTACAACATACAGCCGATTAAAGGCGGTTTGAGAAACCAGAAGGCGATAACAGAGGTTTTCGTTAGAGAATATGTTTTGCTCCGAAGCGCCTTTGAGCGCAATATTGCTGAAATGGAAGCCAGATGGATGCCGGGCGGAGCTATACAAGAAATGTCGGCTGCTAATGTTTATCAGGACTTCTTAAACAATACGGCACAAAGAGCTTTAAGTATAATCAGAACAAAAGGCTTGACCAGAGAAGTTAAGATTCTTTCAGTGAATGAGCTTTCTCAAGGTATTTGGCAAGTTGAATATGAAACGCGCGATATGTATCCTGACTCTGAAAAGCCGGAAGTCAACTATTGGACAGCCTCATTAAATGTAGGCTATCGTAAGAAAACAGTAAAATACGGCGACAGGTTGAAAAATCCGATAGGCTTTACGGTCTATAAATACTCTCTGTCGTATAATAAAGTGGAGTAACCCGAAAGTGAAAATTGCTAAAAATAAAGTACTATTTTTGTTAATGGCGTTTGTGGCGGGTGGATTTATCACCCCGGCATTTGCACAGGTTGATCAGCAAATGATGGATGCAAGTGCAGATCAGGCGCAGGGAACTTATACACCGATGAATCTGGGTTACGCTGGTTTTAATTCTTTGGGAATGACGCAAGCTGCATGGTTGGACCCGTTACAAAATTTAGGAGAGGGACAAAGCCGTCCGGCATATTCTCGTTATTATTGGTCTCCTGATTTGGTTTTACCTATTCGCCTACGTGAAGGTATGATTACACTTGTTAATTTTCCGAGCTGGGAAATGATAGAGGATATATTTATTGGAGATAACTCAACTTTTGATGGACAGATATCTGGACCAAACACTTTATTGCTATATCCGCGCAAAGGCGCAAATGTAGGCGTTGATACCAACGTCATTGTCTTCGGACGCTCCGGAAACAGGTACGTTTTTTATGTAAAAAGTGAAGCCGTAAATACAGAGCGTTTAACCAATTCAATTATTGATATTGATGTTATTGGCGGTCAAGGGGGCACCGGAGGGGCTGGCGCGGCACCTTTTGCCGGTGGTACGAGTGGTAGCGGCAAAAGTTCCGGAGGAAAATCGATTGATTCAACATACACACGCTCCTTCCAGAAAAGTGATTGGATAAAGGAAATCCCTGTTGATCCGTCAAAATTCCGTTTTGACTTGGAGGTTTATGTTCCTAATCCTGATGATGTCGTCATTGCGCCGGAGAGAGTGTGGCGTGATGATATTTTCACCTATATTGATTTAGGAAAAAAAGCTCTGAATATGATGCAGCGCCCGGTTGTCAGCATGATTGTCGAGCGTGTTGAGGTTCCTGTAGGCTTTAGAACCAAAGGTCCTGATAATCGTTTGATAATTGTAGAAGGTGTCGGAGATTTAGTGCTCCGCAATGGAAAACGATTGATTTGTATAAAATTAAGACGTTCAGATGAATCTGGGTTGGAATATGCCATAGATTCTGCAGATTATTTGCCGCCGACATGGGATGTTCCTGCGCCTCTTCCTGAGGGACAGCAAAGTCGCGGACAAGGTTATCCGCAAGGGCAAAATGGGCAGGCTTATCCGGGAATGCAAGGAGGACAGCAAAACGGTGCGTCTCCTTATCCGGGGCAAAATAAAACACAACCGATTGGCGTTCCGTACGGAGCACAGGGACAACAAGTTCCGGGGCAATATGATGTCCAATTAGGACAAGGGCAGCTGATAGTTCCCCAATATGCAAACGGACAGAATGTTGGTGTCGGATATCAGGCAAACGCTGCTACAAATATTGATTATTCTAAAATGCAACGTATAACCAATACCGGGCAAAGTAACAATCAATTTGCTCAGTACGGATATGGCAGTGGATTCGCCGATGCCGATTCAAACAACATATCAATTGAACTGGGTACGGATTCTAATGTAAGTAATTTGGAAAAATTATGGAGTACGCTGTCAAAGAAATACAGCGGAGAGCTAGGTGGATATGATCCTTATTTCTCGGTAGATGCTCCGGCCGACGGACAAGGTAAAGAATTATTCCATTTACGCGTTGGGCCGATTAAAACTTTGGAAGAAGGCGATAAAACCTGTAGCGTTCTCGGGCGCAACGGTATCTTTTGCAGCGTAGTAAGGACGCAGTAAAATCTTCGATGAGTAAGGATAATTTAACACATTCCGAAAAATATATAAAAAAGACTAATAGAATAATTTTAGCTATTGGTATTACATCATTAGTCATATTTATTTTCGGACTTATCCTGCTGCTTAAAAGTGGAGAAGATAATTACGAATATGAAGAACCCGTTTTTAATGATAATGCAGATGTTTTAGCACAAGATAATACCAATCCTTTAGTTCAAAATATTGAATTCAGTACGGTAGAAGGAGAAGTTCCGATAACGGTTACACCGGATCCAATACCAATGGGAGAGGTTGTATTGGGAACGGATGCAAAAAATGTCTTGACCGTCGGGACAAATGGTAAAGTAGCAATAAAAATATTAACAGTAGAGTTGGCAGATCCTCCTGCGGATGGTTTTACTTTTAAGGATGAATGTAGTGGAAAAAGTTTATCCGGAAAAGAAACTTGCAATATCAGCATGACGTGGCTTCCGGTTATTGCCGGCAATGTGCAAAACAATTTTTTGGTTACCTGGCATGAGCTTAGCTTAAGCAGTTCAAATGCAAAAACAACAAAAGTTCCGGTTACCGGAAATGCAGTTGTTAAAGAAGATTGCAAAATTTGCGAAAATGTTCCGGGAATGACGGCGGAAGGAAGCGGAGAAAAACCAAAGACCGTACGTTTAGCCATAGGTCCGGACGGAAAAGTTATTGGTTATATAGATGAAGATGGCTATGTTCGTGATGCCAATGGTAATATTATCGGCCGCGTTGGCGAAAATGGTTTGATTATGGATAAAGACGGTAATGTCATAGGTGTTGGAGAAAATCGGCGTGCTGTCTATGATGAATTTGGTAATTTAATCGGCTATGTAAATCCGGACGGAACGGTTGTTGATAAAGACGGTAACATTATCGGTAGAGTTTTACCGGACGGAACGGTGGTTGATTTAAATGGTAAAGTTATAGGAAAAGCGGTTGAAACCGGATATGTTTATGATAAGGACGGAAATATCATCGGTAGGGTTTTGCCGGACGGAACCGTGGTTGATTTAAATGGAAACGTTATTGGAAAGGTTTTGCCGGACGGAACCGTGGTTGATGCGAACGGAAACGTTATTGGCTATGTAACTAAACCAGGGCGTGTTGCGATTGATGAAAACGGAAACGTAATTGGCGTTGTCATGCCAGATGGCAGCGTTGTTGATGCCAATGGTAATGTTGTCGGAACGGTTGATGAAAACGGTAACGTTATTTCAGAGAAAGCGCCGCTGAAAGGAAAGAAACTTCGAGTAGCTTATGATAAAGATGGTAATATCATCGGCTATGTCGATGAAAATGGTAATCTGATAGATATAAATGGCAACATTATTGGCCGTATGCTAGAAGACGGAACAATAGTCGATTTAAACGGAAATGTAATAGGCTTTGTAGGTGATGAAGTCGAATTTGATGAAAACGGTAATATTATCGGAAAACTTGTTTCGTTAAATAAAGTTCCAATAACTCCGCAGGGAATGTTGTTGGGAACAGTTCAAAATGACGGAACAGTTGAGAATGATTTGAAACAAGTTGTGGGCAGAACTCTTCCCAATGGTTTGGTTCGTGAGCCTAATGGTTCTCGTATTGTAGCCAAAATGGTCAGAGGAGGCTTCATTGTCGGATACGGCTGCAAACAGATAGGGTATCTGGATAAAGACGGAAAAGTAAAAAAAGGAAATCAGGAAACGGGGCATAAAATAACGCCTGAGGGAATAGTTACCGATTCGGAAGGGAAATACATCGGAGAGGTTGCAAAAATCGGTAAAGTATTTGATAATAAATGTAAGATATTGGGAACAGCAGACAGTAGCGGTATAGTTAAAGATGCCAGCAATAAATATGTTGGCTGTATGAATCCTGACGGAACCGTTTTGGATGAAAAAGGAAATATTGTCGGTGCAATAATGAAGAGCGGAGCCGCTGTTGATTTTGACGGCTATTTCCTCGGAAAAATAGATGATAATAACCTAGTGATAAATGATGCAGGGACAGCAGTCGGTTGTGTCGGTATTTACGGAGAGGTATTTAATAATCAAGGAGCCTATATCGGTAAATATGTAGGTGAAAAATATGCATTTGATTTAGATGGAAACTATCTAAATAAAGTTGATAATCGAGGTGAAGTTAAAATCTATGGAAAGCCGTCTGCGCGCTTAACGGCAAATAATTTAGTCGTCGGGAAAAATAATGAGATTTTAGGAACGGCACTGGATTCGAAAACGGCGATTGTCGATGCATATGGTAATCTCATCGGAACCTTGTTCCCTGACGGAAATATCTACGATACCAAAGGTATATCGCAAGGAAAAATAAAAGGCGATGGAAACGGATATTATAATGGCCGTTTGGGAATGCCCGCAATTCATGGAAAAATATTGAACCTAAAAGGAAGCTATGTCGGAAATAGTGAGTATGACGGAACCCTACTGAGTATTTATGGGGATAAACTCGGTAAAATAAACCCCAAAGGGCAGTTTATAGACAGCAAAGGAGAATATCAGGGGGGCGTAGCTAAAACAGGAGCCGCCATTGGCTATGATGGTTCATATATAGGATATGCATCAATAGACGGACGCATCATTGACACCAAAGGTTCTGTTGTAGGTTTTGCAACACATGATGGCAAAGTGGTTGATACAAAATCTGAAGTTATCGGAGAAGTTATTTCTGAAAATATAATGGTTGATATTTGGGGAAATTATAAGGGATTGCTAAACGCCCTGGGAGATGTAATGGATATGAAAGGGGATATCATAACAGCTGTCCTTCCCGGAGGTTCGACAGATATTAATTTAAGCCTTTTACATCATGGGTCTGTCATAGATTTTGGCGGAAATAATATAGGGACCGTTCGTCCGGACGGAAGTGTTATCAGTAAAAGCAATGTTGTTATTGGGAGAGTTCTATCAGACGGAAATGTTATTAATGTTGCCGGAAAACTTATTGGAGAAGTTTTGTTTGGTGATATTGTGATAGATAATATGGATAAAGTTGTCGGTTATGTAAATCGTGATGGTACAATTTCAGGTAAAGACGGTACTATTCTGGGTAGAACTTTATCGAGTGGCTTGGCAATTGATCAAAATGACAATATCATAGGAAAAATATTTAAAATCGGAACGACTATTTTGGGAAATGATGGTGAATATAGAGGGAGATTAAACGCCGAAGGAAACGTTATTGATAGACAAGGTGTTAACATAGGGCACATAAAAAATAACGGTTCATTTATTGACTTAGATAAGAAAGTCTCCGGCTATGTTTTGCAGGAAGTCGCCAAAAATCGGAGGAACTAGAGCTTGAAATTTGGATTAAAGATATCTCAAAAAATCCAAACTGCAATCAAAGGTTTGATCGCGGCAAGTTTGTTTTTATCATTTGGAACCAAAGCTCTTTCAGCTCAAGAAATTACGGCAATAGATTTTAATGGAGATTTAATAGGAAAAGTCATTCCTGATGGTAAAGTAGTCGGATTTGATAATCAGTTAATCGGAAATGTTACCGCAGACAGTTTGATTATTAATTTTGATGGTCGTCTGATTGGAGGTGTTATTCCGCAAGGTATAGCCATCGGTAACGATGCTAAATTGTTAGGAAAAGTAAATAATGATGGCTCGGTCCGTCTTCCATCGGGGCAGATTGTCGGAAAAGTTTTACCGAATGGACTGGTCGTTAATGATTACTTTGATATCATCGGTGGAGTTTTGTTTCCGGGGCTTGTTTATTCAGATGAAGGAAAAACGATAGGTCGTATTACCGGAGATGGTCTATATACCAATCTTCAGGGACAACAAATAGGAATAGTAACACCTGACGGATACGCATACCGCCAACTCGGAACCGAATATGTGCTAGATGGTCGTTTAATATCATCAAAAATGGTTGTGTCGCTTGGTGGAGAATTTATCGGTAGTGTCGTTCCAGGAGGTGCGGTATCCGATTTCGATTCAAATATCATAGGCAGAATTAAAGCTAATGGGTTTGCATATAACGCAGAAAATCAAATTATCGGACGGATTGTAAAATCAGGCTATGCCTTTGATAATAACGGATTCTATATGGGTTTTGTAACCTATAATGGAGAAGTTGTAGATAATGAGAAATTATTAGGGAACCTGCGAGCTGACGGAAAAATAGTCGACAATCTCGGGAATGTCATTGGTTATAGCGTAGATATAGCGGCAACGGCAACAGATTTAAAAGGTAAATATCTGGGCCGCGTTATGCCGGACGGAAATCTGTCAAAAGCCAGAGAGGTTAGTGCTTTGGTCGGAGCTCGCGGCGTTATTTTCGGAGCAGACGGTTCACAAGTTGGACAACTGAACGCAACCGGCCCGATATTTGATTTTAAAGGAAGTCTGAGAGGCCATGCGCTTTCAAACGGTAGCGTTATTAATCTTAGTGGAACTCCGACAGGTTATATGGTTGGTCGTGATGCATACGATTTATCCGGTCGTATGGTTGGTGCAGTTTTGGGGAATAGCCTGCTTTTTAATGCACAAAATACATTACTCGGGTTGAATGGAATCAACAGCTTATTAAGCGGGAATAACGGAAACAACGTTGTATCACCTTACGGATACGTTTTTACACCGGAAGGTGAGTTGTCGGGAAGCGCTATCCGTTTAAACACGGTTTATAGCTCTAATGGTGTGGTTAGTGGACAGATAGACTTCAACGGACAAGTTAATTTTAAAGGAAATTCCGTTGGCAAGATTTTACCTTCAGGATTTTTAATCGGAGAAAATCAGCAACTTTTGGGTAAAATAATTGATGTTATTTATGCAGTTAATACGCAAGGTCTGATAGGAAGCCTTTCTGAGCAAAATCTAGTAATGAATACGGCCTTAAATGTTATTGCAAAAGTTCTTCCGGATAACAGTGTCGCAACGGCAACCAGGGCAGAAACTGTCGATTATATGCCTAAAATAGGAGAGGCTTTTAGCACTAGAGTTGTTTTAAATCAAACCGGTGGATTGGTTGGTTATGCAGATATTAATGGTCAGGTAAATGATGTCAAAGGTAATACAATCGGAAAAATTGTTGAACGCGGTTTAGCCGTAGATACAAATGG
This sequence comes from uncultured Alphaproteobacteria bacterium, assembly GCA_944391465.1. Lineage (GTDB taxonomy): Bacteria > Pseudomonadota > Alphaproteobacteria > RF32 > CAG-239 > CAZU01. The sequence goes on along the minus strand of CALXTS010000004.1, from coordinate 22,615 downwards.
AATAGTTATAGGTCAACTTCAAGATTTTGGTGCTGTTATTAACGGAAATTGTGAGGTTTCAGGTGTCGTTACTCCTCGCGGAGATGTCCAAAATTACAGAGGTGTTTATTTAGGAAAACTTTTGAATAACGGCATAGCAATCAGCGATAGCGGCAGTGTCATAGGTTTTTACAACCGTCCGGCTCCTGTAATTGATTTTACGGGTAATATTATAGGGCTTTCAGGGTTGGACGGCTCAGTTCTTAATTTTAATAATGAAAAAATAGGCTGCGTTGATAAGTACGGAAATTTACGCAACCAAAGCGGTGTATTAAACGGAAAAACAATAGAATATTTATCTGCAATAGATTTTGGCGACAAAATTATCGGATATTCAATTTTAGACGGTAAAATTGTTGATGATAAAAATGTAATAATAGGCTATCAGCAACCGAGCGGAAATATAAATTCAATTACCGGTCTGCCAATAGGCACATTATTTAAATACCGCTATGCGTTTTCATTGGACAACCGTTTTATGGGTCGAGTTCTGCCGAATGGAAGTGTTGTTGATGATGCTCAAAAAACGATAGGAAATGTTAATTTCGACGGTTATGTTATTTCCAATAATCAAAGGGCTGGATATGCTTTGTATGATTTGTATATTTATGATGTTAACGGAAATGTTTTAGGTTATATCAGTCGAAGCGGGGATGTTTTAAGCCTAAGCAATCAGAATATAGGAAAAATAGACAGAGGCTTTCTTTTGGATACGGATAAAAAAGTCATCGGAAGAGGAAACCGTGATTTTTACATTAGAGATAAATCGCGTTTAGTCGTGGGTTTATTGAGTTTAGACGGCAATGTCTATGATGGCAATCAGGCAAAAATCGGGACATTGGAAGGCAATGGAGACGTTAAAAATTTAAATGGAGAAGTAATTGCCAAAGCCACATCGTTGCAATATTACAGTCAAGTCAGTGCAGAAGCCAAACGAAAGATGATATTTGATAAAGATGGTAATTTTCTGGGCTATTTAGATGAAAACGGTAATCTGGTAGATGCCAACGGAAACATAATTGGTAGACTAGATGAAAATGGCAATATTATAGGTTTGGATGGCAATATTAAAATAAAAGCCGAAGACGGCGATATAGGAAATCGACCAGTATATGACAAAGATGGTAATTTAATAGGAATAGCGGATTCAACGGGAATAGTCCGCAATGCTGAAGGTAAAATCATCGGACAAGTTAACGAAAAAGGCGATGTTATTGATGCTAATGGCAATATCATAGGCGGCATTAGTTCAAATTGGTACCAAAAAGCTCCAAATTATCAAGCTGCAAGAAGTAAACAAGATGAAGATAATCCGGCTTTAAATTTATTGGAAAGTGGAGATTATAAACGTTCTCTTGGAATAGCACTGACACCGGACGGCGAGTATCTTGGTGAGATATTGGAAAATAATACGGTAGTTGACGAGGATGGTGAATATTTAGGACGCCTAATGCCTGATGGATTGGTTATAGATGATGAAGGTACCCTCATCGGTGTTAAAGATATTCAAAGTGAAGAAGGCGCGGAAAAATCACAAGGCGGAATGTTTGTACCTCCCGGAACTTTTGGTAAAGGAGGAGCCTATGGTATCGGCGTGGGTCCGGCCGGAAATCTTGGTCCCGGCGGAGGATATGGTCCCGGAGAGAGGTATTCGCCAGCAAGACAAGCCGCATTAAATGCCGCGATGTCTGAACGCCGCAAAAATATCAGTGTCGGTAAAATAAGCAGCGGTGTCCGTAAAGAGGCATTTGACGGAATGCAAAAGGATTGGAGTGAACAAGGAATAGGAAAAGTCATATCCTCATGGCGAGTTGACTTAAGTGAAATGATATTTGCAGATAAGCCGATTCCTGCAGTTATAGCCAGAGCGATTGACAGTAACAATCCGGCTCCGATTACGGCGTTCGTCGAAAGAAATGTTTATGCTGAAGAAGGACGTAATGTTATTATTCCGGCCGGAAGCCGCCTAATGGGAACGTTGGGTGGCGTTACGGCAAGTTCGGAAGCAACTTCGGAATCTGCTCGCGTTCAAATTTCATGGGAGAGATTGATTCGTCCGGATGGTTCGTTGTTTGTATTCCAGGGCTTAACCGGAGATGCTCAAGGTCGAGCCGGAGCTCTCGGATATGTTGATCAACAGTTGTTCAAAAAATATACTTTGCCGATTATGACAAGTACATTGACCAGTGCCACATCATATTTCATGGCTCCGACAAGCGATACAACCGGAGAGACAGAAACGCCGAGACAACAAGCGGCAAACGATGCTCGTGAGAACTTCCTGAATGAAATGAATCAAATTTTTGATGAGATTCTGGCAGATAAATCAAATATTAAACCGATGACATATATTCCGGCAGGAACCAGAATTATTGTTTATCCGAATACGGATTTGTGGTTAAGAACGGTAGAAAGAGATCAAGACGAGAGCTTGAATCTGCAAAAACCGACAGTATTTATTGATGACGGAAAAACAGGTGCTGAGCGTAAAGCAAATGAAAGCAACAGCATTAAACAAAGTGCCGTATCAAGCGCTAACAGCGATGTTGTTTATGATGAGGGAGATGTTGATGCCAAACCGGCAACCCCGTTGGTTGATACCCCCAAACAAACCAAAAAAACAACCTCAACGCCTCCGGCTTTGGTAAGCGCACCGCCTCCGCCGCCATCTACCCCAAGCTATAGTGATACATCAACAACAACAACGAATAGTGGTGTTCCGGCTTTGTTTTAAGGAGAGAAATTAATGAGTTTTGCCGTATTGGAATCAATTCTTCGCCCATTATCATACTGGTATAATCAGGAGAATATAGAAGAGGTGGCGATTAATAGAGCCGGACAAATCTGGCTACGCCTTCGCGGCAAAAGAGCTTATCCGTGGGTTATGTATAAAGATGAAAAGTTAACAAAAGAATATTTGACGGATTTGCTTTATATTATAGCCAATACTTATGAGCTTCCGTTTGACCCGATACAAGGCAACCCTGTAGTTTATGCGGCGATTCCTGGGGAACACCGTTTTTCCGCCATATGCGGACGTAATGTTATGTATGATAATGATGACCTTACCGGAGGAATAGCCCTAACGATTCGTGTCCACTCGGACGATGTTGCATTTGGTTTGGACGACTATGGATTGGCGCAAGGTCATAAGTTACATAAAATAAATCCGTTAAAGGACATTAAAGAGCCGGAAGATCCGTATGAAAGACTTTTGCTGAGTATCAAACGCGGAGACCACATTTTAGTAAGTGGTGCAACAGCAACCGGAAAGACCACGTTTTTAAATAACTTGCTTAAGATTTTAGATATTCATAAAAGAATTTTAACAATTGAAGATACCCGAGAATTGATGGTTCCGCACCCCAATAGAGTCCATATTGTTTTATCTCGTACAGAGCAAACAAACGCCTTAAACTATGCAAAAGTAATAGACTTGGTTGTTCGTTTCACGCCGGATGCGATTATTGGCGGAGAGATTTCGACGGGAAATGCCGGAGCTTTGTGGGAGTTAATGGGCTCCGGACACGATAACTGCCTTGCCACGATTCACGCAGAAAGTTCAGAAGCGGCATACCAAGCCTTTACGGATCGAATTCTGCACACGTACCCGACAATAGACCGCAAGAAAACAATTGAGGAAATGCGTCAAAAATTACGAGTAGTCCAGATTAACCGAGACGGAAACCTCCGTGCGGTTACGGAAGTGACCTAAATATCATAACCAGTATAACAACTGTCAGCATAATAGGTTCCGATCAAATCTTCGCAATAATAAGCATAGCTACTGGCTTGACTTGAGCAAGCAGTTTTTGTGGTATAACGGGAATGATTATATTCCAAGTTTTATATTAATTAAATTTTCTGTATAAAACAAAAACACCCAGCTTTTATAAAAAAACAAGGGTGTTTTTTTATTGAGAAAGAAACTACAAAGGCGGAATATTTATCTGAGCTATATCGCCGGGACGAATTTTAGTATTTGCATAACGCATATTCCCTGTCTCAATGACAAACCGTTGTCTTCCGGTTAATTGTGAAGCCAAGTCATAAAAATCCTTCGCATTGAGCTCTTGCCGTTGAGGATTCATTAGGTATAAAACACATCCCTGAGTTCTTTCCGCTAAACCGCAACGGGCTCTACCTCTCGGAACTTCTGAATTTACAACAACACCTTGTAATCCATTTCGTACAACTCGTTCATCCTTAAAAATTAACTTTCCTGCAACTAAACCGATAAAAAACAGCAAAAAACCGAAGATGAATAATATTTTTTTATTTGCATAAAGCGGATATTGAACAATCTCATCTTCATAATTTTCATTATTTTCTTCAGAATCTAATGCAGAGTTTAATTCTTCGCTGCCCAAAAACTGAGGGTGTTGATTCGCATTTCTATTAGGTAGATGAGATGCCGTTGGCAATTTATCAGTACTATCTAAAAATGTATCTAAATCAAAAGCATCTTTTGCTCCAGCAGATGGTATTGAAGATTGTTGGAATGGATTCGCTTTTACAATCTCTTCAGAAGCATTTTGCATCGGTGAAGAGATATTCTGCGCATTGTCTACCGAAGGTTTGGGAGGAGTAGACGCGTTTTGTGGATTAGATCTATTCTCGGGCATTTGCGGCAATGCACGATTAATTGGTCTTTTAACTTTTTTTAATCTAGTGCGATTATCAAAATTATTTGGATTTTCAGCCATTTTTTTCTCTCACTACTGCATATTTTTCTGTAAGTGTTTTGTTGTTTTTAAAGTTTTAATTATTCGAGGAACAATAAAGACAATGGTTTCTGATTTAAATTTGCTGTCTCCGAATATTGTGTTGGGAATTCCGATAACCAAGAAGTTCTCGCCAACTTTTCCACGAATATCAAATTGTGTAATTTCACCATCTATCGACTCAAGAGTAATGTTTGAGAAAATTTTATCACCTTGCTCTACGGAGGCTTTTGCTAAGATAGAAAGGTTAGCCTCTTGAGCTTGACGATTAGCTGCGCATTTACCGATATCAAATCTAGAGAACCACAAATTTGGAACCACAAATTTTCCTTCGGCAATAGCTTCAACGTTAGCCTGATTACCCAAAAAGGCCTTTAAACTGCGAACATTAATATCATCAGAGGTTGTTAAAATTCTGCCTAAAACACCGGATTTTGCACTTTTAACGGAATCAAAATCAAAGACATTAAGCATATTTTGCCACTGGATATCTTGTCCGTTAAACGGAAAGATTTTGAAAACTTTAACATCATAAGCAATCAATATCGGATTTTCTTCAAAATAACCGATAAGATTTTGAATCTGATTTTTCAGTTCATAATCAGCATTAAAAGAGATTGAATAATCATCAAAATCAGCAGTAAAATCAGTAATTCCGGCTCCTCTCAGAACATCTAGGATAGCCAATAAAATCGGGCGGGATTGCGGAACATAAAGACTAAAATTAGCTTTTCTGCTAATTCTAAGCGTTTTATTTGTATCATTATAAGTATAAAAGACTTCAGCAGCTTCTGTAATAACATCAACCACTTCTGTGAGTTCTCCGCGAAGATTCTCTGCAGATATACTGGCATAAGGAGCATCTTTAGCTACTAATTTAAGATCTGCAGCTTTGGTCAATTTTAAGAGAGCCTTTTCGGCAGACATTGTTCCGAAAGAAAGTCCATTCACCTCAAAACGCGGCAACATGTCATTATTGCCGTTTCTAACAAAATTAAATGCCGTAATGTTATAAGGAATTGTAGAAATCATTTGTTGAGTATCCCAGTTTACAAAACAGCGAAGAGGGATTTCTAAATCAAATGAAGATGCACCATCGGTTGTTCTTATTTTAGGATAAGAAGGAACCTCTATCTGCGCATTATAATTTTGGATAATTTTTGGAGGTTGCGGGACAACGACTTTTGCTTTTTCTTCTTCGTCAGAAACGCTCTCACAACTAACTGAAAAACCAATCAGAGCTATAATTCCGAATATTTTAAAAAATTTGCAAAGCATCAGTTTTCCTCTCGATTAGAAAAAGGAGATTGATTAGGCTGAGTTTGCCCTGTATTGCCAGTCACAGAAGTACTTTGTTGCGGCTGCATTTGTTGCTGTTGCATATTTTGCTGAGGCATCAAGGGTCTTTGCGCCTGACGCATTTGCTGCATCCCAGGATGTTGCTGGGGAGCGGCAGGTCTTGGTTGTTGAGGTTGCATGGGGCGAGGTTGTTGAGCAACAGGTTTTATCTGAGGTTGTGCAGAAGGTTGAGCCTCACTTTTTTGCTGATCTCTCATTAGTTTCTCAACCACTTCATCCATAGACATACCGGCTCCGGCTGTCGGATCTTTTGATTTATCAATTTCACCCAAAGCCGCTTTCATTTTAGCCAGTTCATCTTTATCTTGTTTTATCATATCTGGAGAAGCATTATTTTGCAGTTCTGTATTAAACTCTTGCAAATTTTTCTTAAGAGCAGCAATTCCGCCGGCAATTTTTTTCTCAACATAAGGGTAAAGATTAGGATGTTCAACAATATATTCTCCTGTTTCGCTGATTTCTTCCAAAACATCAAGAATATAGGCATAGTGAGGATATTCTTCCATGGCGATATTGCCGCGTCTGACACAGCGAGCGGCGATTCTGGAAATAGTTCTGTCATAGTAATCTTTAAGCAAAACATAATTATCGACATACCAGGTATCACCTGATACATCTTTACCACTGCTGAAAGTATTGCCCTGTTCCATATTTAACTCCTTACAACCTACCCCTTTTAATTTAGATTAGCCGGATATCTTTGTAAATTATTATTTTAATCTTTTGAATCACTATTTTTATAAGGATCATCATTTTCATCAGTAGAAACTAAATTTTTTAATGATATTTGAGCACCGGCATCAAATAAATCCAAATCAACTTTATTTTGTTCAAGTTTTTTGAAGACATCTTTTTGAAAATATAAATCCCCACTGCAAAGAAAATTATAATTTCCTAAAGGTTTAAGATTTGCTGTAGCAAAGCTGGCTTCTTGAGGAATATAATCATCATTCGCAGGTTCTTCTTCATAATCCCAAACCCAATCTTGTCCTTCTTCTCCATAAATATCTTCATCATTAAGAGGGGAATTATCCGTTATGGTATCAGAAGAAGCGGAATTTTCAAAAGATTCAGATATAGAAGATGTTTCAATATTTTTATCTTCTTTGGGGGTGTCATTTACAGAAGTCCAACCCCAATCATCAGAGCTATCATTAAGTTCTAAAGGTTCAACAGAAGGTAAATCATCAAGATTGATATCTTGATTATCAGCTAATTCTGGCAGGTCAATATCCCAAATATGCTTCGGTTTCTCTTCTTTTTCAGATTCTTTCGGCTCTGGTATGAAATTATTTTCATCATTATCAAGCTGAACATTAACGAAAGAAGATGCTTCAGGCAAAGTATCCTCAATAGCGGATAAATTTTCTTCTGTTAGTGAAGAATTTGCATCTTCCTCTTCATCCAACCACATATTTTTAGTTTGTTTAGGTTGCTCTTCAACATCCGGAGCAGAGAAGGCGCTTATGTCTTCGCTATTTTTATTTTTTTTCTTCTTCTTTTTTTTCTTTTTACGAGAAACATTTTCATCCGAAAGAATATCATCGTTGCTGAAGGTGATATTATCCGGTTCCTGAATGTCGAAAGTGTTATTCACAAAAGGCAAATTTTCTTCATCGGAAGGAGTATCATACGCTGTATCAAAAGAAGGTGTTTGAATCTCATCAGAGTACAAAGGCTGAACGGATTCTTCTTGTACAGGGAGATTTTGCTCCTGATTATAAGCAGCATCGTATTGCGAGTAAGCTGAAGAATTTTCAGTCATAGGCATTTCAGAAGGCGGAACAAAATTTTGCGGAGGCTGCGGATAGTAAACAGGCATCGGAACGGCCTCTCTGACCGGAAGGTTCCCCAGAGCCGTAATAATATTTTCGGCAGATGCTTTTTGTGTTTCTTTTAAAGCCAACGTGATAATTGCAGATAATTCTTTTGTTTGCGTCTCAGCTATGTTACGATACAGCTCAGATTGAGTCTGAACCATTTTTTCCATCATTTGCTCAAAAGATTTTGTATTTACGGTCTGCATATCAGCAAGTTTATCGACAATAAGGTGCAACTGAGCGGAACTGTCAGGAGTATTTATTTGAATGTTGTTGGCGTTATTGGCAGAGCTTGCCGTGTTATTTTGCAGCATAACTTTTAGCATTTCTTGCTGAGACTTAACCAATGTCTGTGTAAGCTCGTCAGTATCTTTTTTTTGCGCTTGAGATAGGCTGATTAAAGCCTTGGCAATCAATTGTTGAGTAGAGTTAAGTGATTCTAAAATTTTAGATTCTTTTTCATCTCCGTCTTCTTCATCAAAAGAAGCCTTACTCCCTGCAACAACTTTAGCTAAATGCATTTGTCCTCGAATAACCATTTGGGTAAGGTTTTGCATTTCAGTACGATTTTGGGAACTATCTTGTCGAAGCATTTCAATAACCTGACCATGATTCTTTTCCATAGTTTCAAGTAATTGTTTAAGTTCTGTATTACTGAATTGAGAAGTCTCTTTTAATGCCGAAGCCAGAGATTGACTAAGATTCTCTCCTAATTCTTTGCCAAAATCAAAAGCTGGTTTAGGAGATTCTGATGAAGCCTCTTCTTTTAAGGGAAAGGAGTTTTTCATAGCCGTAGCCATAGCTTCAGCCAGATCACTTGCGAAATCTTTTCCAAGTTCAACTTTTGCAGAAGTTTCAATGTTACCGGCAACGGCGGCTGGCTGGCGAGTATCCTTCAAGACACTTCCTAAAGCAGAAGCTAATTCAGAAGCAAAATTTCCACCAAGCTCAAGTTTTGATGGAGCCATTGTGGTTATGATTTGTTGAGCGGGTTGAAATTGTGCTTGCGGTTGAATTTGTGGAGCTGCTTTAACCTTTTCTGCCGAAGGAGTTTCAGAGGCCGCTGATTCTGCAAGCGCAGTCTGTAAAATATTGGATTTATTTTCTTCGGGCTGAGGTGTAGCAAAACTCTCTTCTTCCACACCCATACTATCTTCAAGATCATAAATATAGTCTTGAACCATGCTTCCGCCCGGTAGTGTTCCAAAAGCATTTTTTACTTCAATGGGAAGTTCTAGCAACATTTTATTGAAGGCATCTTTTTTGTCTTCACTGAAAATGTGTAACTGACGATAAATATTTAAAAAACGCTGAGCAACAGAAATCGGATCTTCTTCGCCGTCTTTCTGTTTTTTGCGTCTTCTTTCTGCTGTTGCATTTGCATCTATCATCAAGAGAGTACCTATTTTTTAATTTTAGAGCATAAACTACCCATAATAAAAAATACTATCATTTATCTTGTAAATTTCAGGTTAATAAAAATAAGCTAAATATAAAAAAAACCGCCATTCAGGCGGTTTTTTATAAAAATAAGAACTAAAGACTGATAAAGACAACTTTATGAACTCTTAACAAATCATCATTCGCTAAATCAATCCGTTCTTCAGGATTCCAACGAATGCCGTATAATTGGCCATTATCATCTTCACGAAGGGAAATAATTTTTGCCTCATTCTCATTTTCATAATAAACGGCAATATCTCCCACGCTAACAACTTCTTGCGGATCAATAAATAAGATAGAGCGTGTCGGCAAAAGAGAGCCTAAACGACGTGTGCACAAATTAACAGCATATGCATCTTTTTTATTATAAAGCTGCGCAGGGCGCTGAACCTTTTTAACTTCTTCTTCAAAATCAATAACAACATTTCCGTCTTTTCCGGCCACGCCGTAAACAGAAATTTTCATTCCTTCAGGAGACTGATTTCCAAAGGAAGCAATTGCACCTCGAGGATTGGAAAGTAATTTATATTTTGCATCATTACGCTGAATAATCTCTTCCAGCATACCTTTTTCATCAAGTCTTTTAATCTCTTCTTTTAATTCTTCAGCGGTAATGCCTAGCGCTTTTGCAATATTCCTGAATTCTTTATCCGAAACTTCTCTCTGTCCCATCTCTATTCTATGATAAACAGAAAGTGTCATATCGGAACTTTCGGCAACTTCAATAAGGGTTAAATTCTTTTCATTGCGAATTTGTCGTAATCCGGCACCTAAAGTTTTTAATCCGGTTTTTTCATTAATTTTGTTACGACGTTCTTGCTCACGTCTCCATGCCTGAACAATCTCTTGTTGAGAATTTTGTTCATTGACAAATAATTCTTGCAAAGGGCAATCCAAAAATTCGGCAACTCTTACCAACTGCTCTTGATCAACACGACGATACCCTTTTTCAATTTTAGAAATTGCTGATAAACTGACCCCCAAATGGTCTGCCAATTCTTGCATTGAGCGTCCGCGTAATCTGCGATACATTCTGATTTGGTTCGGGAAAATAATTTCTTCCATTTTGAACTACCTCACAAAAAATATAATAACAATATACTAAAAGCATATTAATCGATGAGATTTATTATTCAAGAAATATAGTACAAAAAAAGACAATTTGTGTACAAATCCAGAATTTAGTCTGATGTTTTGGCTAAACGAAGCTAATTTTTAAATTGATACATGTCCAAATCATTGGCATCAGCCGCATTAAGAGCCTCTTTTATTTCATTATCCTCAAACAGGCATTCCTCTTCTAGAATTTTTCTGAAATGAGGATCATCAGATTTAATACCGCGATATCTTCCTGCCGTAGAATAAATAGTTTGAGCAGATTTTGTATCTATTTTGCCATTAACGGTTCCGTCTTCGGTAACAAATTTGCTACGACTATTAATGATTCCATCGGTACGAAGACTTTGTCCGCGCCCTTTTTTATCAATCATGGTAATTTCACTTAACATGCGTCCGTTCTGACCTGTTTTCAAGCGAACAGACATTTTAGATCCATTGGAAAGCGTTTCGGTGAAACCAATAAAACGCCCTTGTTCATCAAGTAAAATCTCTTGATTGGTAAAATCATGTTTTCTCATATCTAAACCAAGATTTTTATTCCGCTGATTGATAATTTCTTTAGCGATTGCAATTTGAACTTTGTTCTGCATATCTTCAGGTGTTGCCGCTAAAATAGCATCAATTGTCGCATTGTTAACGGCACCGTTTGCGTTGGTAAGATTGTTGAATTGAGTGCTGTTCAAACGAATAACTTCCCTATGTCCGACCACAGCTCCTGAGCTATTTGTGATGTCCATTGTTGTAATACTGACATCTTGTGTTTTAGCTTTTTGAATAGTTGTTGTTCGTCCGGTAAACGGATTTGTCCGTTGTTTAACTCTAATGACCGATTCCATTGATCCATCGCTTCCGTAGGTTACTCTGTTTCCGCTGGCATCGGTATAAGTTTTAACGCCGGTTCTTTGGTCAGTTTTAACATTAACGGCGTTATTGCGGATATATCGTCCTTGAGCAGCCATGACACTTCTGCGCCCGAGATTTCGAACGCCTCGATAAGTCGAGCTACCGGCATCTTTAGCAACTTGCCATCCTGCTTCAACCGTTGCAGAACCGGCGCGAACTGCGCTTTCTTTAACAAAAGAACCGCCCATGGTTGCAATTTGAGAACCGATATCTGTCTTAGATAAAGTAGAAGAAAAGTCACTGGCAAAATCCAAGGCTTCTTGCAGCATCGCCCAAGCCAAAATAGTGATGAAAACAACTTTCAAGAAAGATGTTCCCCACCAAGGAATAGATTTCAAAAGTTCTTCAAAAACAACTTTTTCACTAGAAGAATTTAGAACATCATTTAATGAGGAAGTCGATTCCAACAAAATTTGCTCAAATCCAAGGGTTAACATTAAAGCAATTAAGCAAACAAAGATAAAAGAAAACATAGAGTTTAAGAAGGTTTCCCAAACGGCTTTTGTGTGTTTTCGAGTAGATTTGAAAGCATATGCAGCAACAGCTAAAGGCAGTAAAGCAGAAGCGACAGCAAGCTGTAAGACTGAGTCAATCATCATAAACGGGACAGCCAAAATTAAGAACATCGCCCCAATCCACAAGCCGATACCGGTCATAAAATAGCCCATGTGAGGAATAATAAAGGCGCGTTCTTTCCAAGAATAACAAATAGAGGCACTGCCGAGAGCTTTAATCTTTGCTGCTCTGACATAAAGCATTTTCATTGTGCAAAGGATATTGTTTCCCATAGATACGGGCAAAGCTCCGGGAGGATTCGTAGAGTCCGTATAAAGAAGAGGATCATCAACACATGCCACTTGGATATCAGAAATATCGTTTCCTTTTTCTTCGGCTTGTTTTGCTTTTGCAACATCATCAATGGTTATCGTTTTTTGTGCGATGGTCATTCCCGTATTATAAACAGGTTCCAAGGCCAGATTGAAAAAGTCCATAACACCATTTTTCAACAGGATAAAAGCAAAAGCAACAATTAATGCCTGAGTAAGAATCGGCTGAATAATATTTTTAAGATTTACCATCGTGATACTTGAAACAAAGGAGAGAACTTGCAAAGCAATCCAAATGGCAAAGCCGACGATAACTATTTTGGCAAAAGGAGCAGAAAAAGTATTAATGGAAAGATAAGCCATATTACTGGAAACATTAAAAGCTACTCGGAAGAGATTGCAAAACGGACATCTGTCTTTAAGCTCGTCATAATAACATTTTGGAGTACAGGAAGTAGAGCAAGGATCTGCTGTTTGTGCTGTTACCATTTGAGAAAAAGATGCATCTCTATAATCTTCAATCTCCATAGTCGTTGCATAATCTGCCCAATGACATTCTTCAGGAGATTTATCACCACAATACTTTTGCTGTAATTTATTATTCTTATCTGCTTTAATTTGTGAAGCCTCAATATATTCATCTTCCTGTTTTCTGGAAGTGTATAAGAATTGATCTTCATCGCTTAAATTTTCCTCCATTCGCTCAACATCGTGTTCAAGGTCTTCAATTTGTTTTTTTATTTTATCTTTGGATGCACGATTCCGATCAGTACTTGCATTCATAGCATTAGACATTTGTAATAAGCTTGGAGCAGAATAAGAAGAAGCACTTTCGTCATAAATCCAACTGTTATCTTGCTTCATCCGATCCAGTTCCTCTTTTTTCTTTAGTAAGGCTAAAAGTTCAGGATTATCTTCGTATTTGGTATCTAAATCTTCTTGAGCCCTCCTTAATAATAATTCTCTATACTCAAGTTCATTTTGCAATTCTACTTGAGGATTAATTTGAGAGGCATTTTTATTTTGAGTTGTGTTTGATAAAACATAATTATTATAATCATCTCGAGCTTTATTTCGAGCTTCGGTTGCAACCATAAGAGAATGCTTTTTCTTGGCATCATAATTATTCAACAATTCTTGAGTAGCTTGATTCCTTTTATCTTTAGGGACATTGGATGCTGCTTTTATTAATTTTTCTAATTCAGCGTATTCACTACCGGTTAAGGTTTCTTGAGATGCTAATTGCTGAGCCCTGCCTAAAAGAGCAGAGGCATCAGAAGAAACAGTATCTGTCTGAACATTTTGAGCAAAAGATTCGGAAATAGAAAACAGACATAAGAAAGCTATCGTCGATATGACAACCTTTTTTATTATATTTATAACATCTCTGCGCTTAATCATTGATCTAGCCCTCACTTCTGCCTCTTCTTTTTCCGATTCTGGATAAAGATTTTTTCATTTTTTCACGAGCTTTTTTAATTTTCTTTCCAGCTTTTTCAGCAATTTTTCCTCCCTGTTCCACAACAGCTCCGGCAGCTTGAGTAACCTTTCCTGCAGCTTGCAGAGGGACGCCGATAACCGCACCGAATTTTGTTTTGTTTAGGGCAGAACCGACTTTATTTAAGGCTTGTCCGCCTTTTTTAATAGCTCGACCTCCTTTTTGCATGGTTCGTCCTGTAGAGCCTCCGTCTCCACCACCACGAGAAGAAGATTTAGCACTATTAACAATACGTCTGACCGTTCGTCCGATTAATTTGGTTCCTTGATATGTGGCAACATCTCCGGCCCATTTTACGGGCTTCATCGCCAAATCTTTAACAGCTTTAGTCGCAGCCGTTGCATTATGGTGCATCGGCGAAACATCACCAAAGACATTATCAGGGAAGAATTTATTGACAATTTTTGATGTTGTTTGCTGAACAATCATAAATGAATAAATCAAACAGAACATCAAAATAATGAAACTGATGCTAAAGAGTTGCAATTTCTTAGCAAGGTAATCCGAAGGATCTTCAGTATTTACCTCAGACATGGAGATTTTATCACAAGAAGCTGGGTTTCCCAAAGCACAGTCAACCACGGTGTAAGTCTGAGACAATTCCAAATTGCCGCTTCCATCCGTCGCAAAGTTATAAGCAACTAATTTTATGGCAAAATAGGTTGTAATACCTAAAAATGCGTAAGTTGCAGCAGCTTTTGCTATAATTGAAATACAATTTGTAAATTTTCCTGAAGTTAATTTGAATGGCCACAGTCCGACCACAATAGGCAAGGCAATGACGGCAAATCCGACCTTAAAGCTAATATCAACCAAATAATAGGCAACGGCAAGCGTTAATAAGAAACCTGTAGCCCAAATCAACGCTCCTTGTAACCACATCCACCAGTTTGTCATATGAACTTCAACTCCTAAAATAGGAATTGTTTTAGCCCATCTACCACCAGGAGTTTTAGCATAACACATAATCGCATCGCCGAGCACCAAGTTTTCAGAAGTGTTATCTGTAATAACTTTTGTTGTTCTTATAATGTTATCCATGATATTTTTTTTCATAATATCAGAAGGACCGGTATAAGTAACGTCAGGGATTTGAATTTGTAAGGATAAGTTTGTACTATCTCCGTCATATCCGCTACCATCCATAATATAAGTAGAACTTAAATCCAATCCGGCTTGTCCGGATGAAGAAAATCCGGAAGCGGGAACGTTGCTTCCTTTAGGATATCCGGTATCAGGAATAGATTCTTGCTGACCTTTACATTGTTTTTTATTAAAAGTAAAAGTCTTTGTCGATTCGTCATAAGAAAAAGCACGCGGTACGATTTTCCCTTGTCCTAATGAGATAGGATCAAGGTAAGTGCTACGATAATTATATTCACCGACTTTACCGGTTAATTGCACTTCCAAGTGAAGGTGCGGGCCACTTGAGTTTCCGGTGGTTCCAACGTTTCCGATTTGTTGCCCCTGAACGACTTCTCGTCCGTTGAGCTTTGATTTTAAATCGGAATATGTCTTCGGATTCATATGCCCGTATAAATGAATCCAAGTATTACCTTTATGTTTTGTTGTTATAACAGCCTTTAATCCCCAACCGGATCTTTCATCGCCGCTATAATAAATTGTTCCGCCGGCAATAGCTTTAATTGGCTGCATATTATTACCACCAATATCAAGCCCCATATGGCTCGCAGAACCATATCCGGTTGCCGTTTTAGGAGGTTTACGGCATCCAGGATAAGAGGTAATAACGCCGCTAACTCCCGGAGTAATAAAACTTGGGATATCGGATTTTGCATTTTCTTTAAGTTCAAGTTGGCGACTGGCTTCAAATAATGCTTGCTCTTCAGGTGTTGTAACCAAAGTTGTTTCCTGATTCTTTTTAATCTCTTCTTGATGCTCTTTTTCAGCTTCTTGAACAACTTTAATTAATTCTTCTTCTTCAACATCGTCCCAAACAAATTTTTCATTAACTTCAGATAATTGTCCTGTCCAAAATTGTTCACCGACAACAGCTCCTGTACCCATAAGCGGTGTTATAATATATTCTCGAACAACAACCAAACCGGAAATAATAAAAAGATAAGCAAGTAAAACCTTAAATCCAAATTTAATAAGATCATTTAATACATTAGGTGCATCGATTTGAGAAAACGAAGAAACATTTTTCATGCCCCACAAGAGCACCCAAAGAACAGAGCCAATCGTTAAAGCGATTAAACCTGCCTTTTGAGCAAGACTATAGGCTTTAGAAGCAGCATTAAGAAATGAAGATGTTAATCTCTCTACCACCAAACAAGCCCAACATCCACTACCCATATATTTGTCTTTAATATATTGGATAGATGAGCATTCGCCAATATTGGCAACAACTTCATTGGTGCGCTCTTTAAGTGCAAGTTTAGCTTCTTCGGAAATATCAAGCTGATTAATTTGCTCCATAACATCGGCACGCGCTTTCTGAACTAAATTTGTAATTCTGTCTTTTTCGATTATATATTCTTCTTCAGTGATAAGCCCTTTTTCAAGCATGGTATTTAAAGCGTCGTTGGCGCGCTTAGCCAAAGTGACAACATCTTCTTTTTCAAAGGAACTTCCTGTTGTATATCCCCCAATGGGGCTTGGGGCTAACTTCTCTTCAAGCTCTTTATAGGCATAAACATAACTATCATAAGATGTATAATCACTACTTTTGCCCAAGCCGTGTAGGGTGGTTTTTAATAACGCAGAACCACCGCTTTCACCCATGATTTCTTTTAAACGATCGTTTGCAACATCATAGGAGCTGTCATAACCATAAGATTGGGATTTTGTATTATGAATATTAACGTCTTGTTTGGTATTGTCTAATACCTCATTCATAATAGCCGTAAAGCCATCACTTTTTGAAACATCTTTTTTCTGACTATTGTAAAGATTCTCATATAGTTTTTTATCCTTACTACCCATTCCTGTAATTTTCAGGTTAGTTTTCATAGCCGCTTGCATAAAGGCTTTTTTTTGTTCCTCACTCTGCCATTGAGCCTGAGAATAGTCAAAAGATTGTCTATTGCCATTTTGTAAAGGAAAGGCCTGATTAATATAATCAACCATCTGATCAACAAATTCCTGAGATTGTGCAGAAGCCTGATTAATAAAAGATAAAGAACACATCATCAAACCCATGGCATAAACTGTCATGTTTTTGAAAATATTAAATATGTTCTTTTTACACTTCATATTTAGTCTCTCATTATTGTTGATCACGTTCTTTGTCTTTTTCAATTTCTTTTTCGCGTTCAGCGTTAATTCGAGCAAGTCTTTGAGCTGTCGTTTCCGGTTTGCGTCCGGCTAACGCGTTCATCCTGTTCTTGAAATGATTATAGCGTCCCCAACCACGTCCAATTTTTGTGTTAGACAAGAATCTATTACGCAAGAAGACCATTCCGGTAGCTGCCAATAAAATTTTCCATCCCATCTGAACGGTTGCTTTGAGATTTTTCTGAAAAGTCGTTGTGGTTTTACCACCGATAATAGCCTTAGTGAGTTGCGAAGAAACCTCCATGCTTCCGTAAATAAGAAAAGCAACCAATAACAAACATAAAATGGCTAAACTAAGATTTGTCGCATGCATTTCTGGATTCTCAGGGTCAAAGACTTGAGGGTTATCTCCGGCCAATGAAACCATCGCCATAAGCGAAGTTGCAATAATGATAGAAAATGCCATCATGAAAGCGGCCGAATTAAGAATATTGACAAACCCTTTGGAAGTCCATTTTCTTGTAGATTCAAAGGCATAGGCAATAATCAAAAGAGGCAAGAAAAGAATCATCATTCCCATTCTGAAAATGCTATCAACCAGATAAAAAACAAATCCCCAACCAACCACAAGAAAGATTGCCCAAATTAAGAAACCAACAACCCAGGCTAATAATCCGCCATCGCGCATTGCCGTAAAGGCCATATCTCTTCCGACTTCCAAACGATCAGCTACCGCACAAACCATACATCCCATCATATCGCGCATAGGAGTTGGAAAACCATCTTCCATTGCAACCATTTCATCATTTATGGTGCAAATAACCGAATGCTTTGATAGATCTATTGTTTCTCCCATGATTTTAACGGAAGCAACTTCAGTATGCGCAAGAGATAATATTTGTCCGCCAAATTCAAGAAAAGCATGATACAGCGGAAAAATAAGCGTATTCATAACAAAAACAATCATTCCCGCATTAGAGGCAAGTAAACCGCAGAATAAACAAATAAAGGCTTTTCGAAGAATTTCATTCCAAATTTGTGCAGGAGAACCCTCAACGGTAGAGCCGACAAATTTTAAGAGTTTCATAGCTAACCAAATGGCAAATCCCATCATAACGACGGCAATTGAAGATTTTGTAAGTTCTTCATGCATAGACATGGAAATTTTACCGATGATATCATAAATCGGATCCAAAATCTCTTTTTGCCAACAAGTTCCTTGTGTCAGAGCTTCTGTTTGTTCTTGTTCTAGATTCGAAGGTGTTGTATTGCCGTAATGATTACAAGCTGAAACAAAGACTATTAAAAATAAAGATAACAGTCCTTTTAATAATCTATGTATGTCAGCCACTTTATACATCTCAGTCAACCTCTTCTGGGTTATCTTCTTCTGCCGCCATGTTTTTTCGCTTTGCGACTAATCCTGTTGTTCCCTTTCTTAGAGCCATTATTTTTACCTAAATTTTTAGGTGGATTTTTCCTTTCTTGTGTTTGAGCAATAATTTCACTTGCCTCATTAGCCGTCATTTCTGCAGCATTGCCGCCCATTGATAGAGCTGAAAATTCTTGAGCAGATTTCAGAGCTTCTTCTTGATTTTGTCCGGCCATCCGCGCCTTAACATAAGCATTTTTGACTTTAGCTTTCTGTTTTCTGATAGATTTGAGATCCTTTTTGTTAGATGCGGCCTGAGCGGTCTTAGCAAAAGATCTTCCTAACTCGGTGTTATCAAATTCATTTCCGAGTTGATTTTCTAATTGCATCCTTTCTTCTAAATTTCTAGGTGTTTCTATAGAAGTTCGTTGTTCAAAGTTAACCGGGGTTGGTTTACTTGTATCAGATCCGTAAGGTCTGCTTGGCGAAGGAGCGTTTGCTCGTGGCCCGCCTTGATTAAAGACAGTTGGAGTTTTAGGTTTACTAAAGCCGGTGCCTGCAGTTCCTCCGCTGCGATTCCTTGAAAATAAAGATTTAATTTTAGATTTTCCGCCGCGATATATGTTTCCAATACCTTGTTTAACTTTAGCTTCAGCAGCTTCACGAGTACTTTGTGTGGCTTTTTTAGCCATACCGAGAGCAGCGCTGCCACCCATTGTAGCAATACTGGGAGAAATACCGCTAACACTACCGCTGGCCATTTTATCAGCCAAAGATTGTGCCTGAGTTGTAAACTTAAAGCCAAAAATACAACAAAACAGCATAATAAGGAAATCTAAACCTGAAATATCCGTCAATTCTGTAAGTTTTTTAAAGTTTCCGTTATTGATAGCAACATACAATGCGGACAACCCACCCATATTAATATAGTCATCATCATTAGTGACTTTGAGCGCACCGGTAGCTTTATCAATACTGTCTTCTTTAAAATTCGGATTAACTTCTTTTAACTGTTCGGCTAAGGAAACTTTGGATGTTTCGCCGATAGAAGCACCGACAAGTCGTAAGTTCACACTGACAACTAATCCCATGAATACAAAGATGAAAGCAGAATTTAAAAGCATCTGAAAACCGGTATTGGCATATTTGGACGTTACCTTAAAAGGCCAAGAGGCGATTAAAAATGGCAATAAAGCTCCAACGATTCCCAATTGAACAACGGCATCTAATAAATAAAAAGCAAAAGCAATAGAAAGTAAAAAGCCAAATGCAGCCAAAATAAATCCGACAACCGCCATCTGGAAACCATCGCCAAAGTCTGCAAGTTGTAGCATTGAGTTTCCACCGATACAAAGTAAAGAGGAACCGATTGCTTGCATGAAGCCGATTTCTCTTTGAATGGTTGTAATATAACAAACTAAATTACTGTATAATTCATTTCCATAGGCCGCCACATCAATCTTATCAAGCGGGATAATGGCACACAAATCATCTCCGTTAGAAAATAGAAAATTCCGCCCCATAACCAAGCCGGTATTTAAAATTGGTAAAAGAATATAATCAAGTAGTTGTCGATGAAAATGCAATAATAGAAAAGCAATAAAAAATTTAAAAGTTTGCCGAATAAGTGTATCCAAAAATTTAGGAGCATCTTGTTTTGTTAAAGAACTGACATGTCCCAAAGTCTGAATTGCAATAAAGATAGCCAAACCGATAGCAATAACTACGGCAAACCCTTCAGAAAGATTATTAAGTGAAAGAGCCGTAATATCATCAGAGGCTACATAAATAACCTGAAAAAGGGAGCAAAACATGCATTCTCTGTATTTATAAAGTTTTGCAGGTAAAACTTCGCATCCGTTTATTTGGCTAGCACCATCAACATAAACGGCTTCTCCTCCACTGTCCACATGAAATTTAAACGTATTTCCCATTGGATCTTTCCATGTGTATTGGTCGGTCGTATTAAACGCCCAATCAATAATATATCCGGCGGCCCCGACACCTGCACCAATAGCCGCACCAGCAGCAGTTCCGACACCGGGGAGAAATGTACCCGCAGCAGCTCCGGCTCCCGCCATATATGTGGAACTGCTCATTAAATCAGTAAATTGAAAGGCTGCTCGTCCTTTAGTTGATGTTACATCTTCTCCGGCATTTCGTCTGTACGCATCCCAAAAAGAAGCGGAATATTGCTTCTGGTCTTTATCTTCATAATAGGCGATTTCTTGATTTGATTTATTCTCGGTTACTTTTTTAGCACCGGAATCTGCTGTGGCATTTTGAGAATTTGCATCTGCGGCAAAAACTGTTTTAGGCGCAATAAAAAAGAAAGTCGCCAACAAAAACAAGCAGATTAAGGTTTTATTTGTCAGTATCTTTATCATTGCCGTCCATCCCATTAAACGGGTTTCCAAGTATCAGAAAAGCCGCAATCAACACAATCAGTACTAAACCCAAGGCTGTCCAAAAAGCTGAGCTACTGGACAACCAAGTCAAAAGGCTGGTCTTATAGACAATGAAAAATAAAAATACGATAAAAACAGATATCAACCAACTTTTTATCATTGCTAAAGAATAAGCCTTTCATCCTATATTAAAGTATAACACAAATTTTATTCATAAAATGTTACAGTTTTTTTATTTTTTAAAACTTCCCGAAGTTCAAAAATTGTAAGGTTTTTTCAACAATTTCCGCACTTTCAAAAGCATTAAATTTAAAATTTTTAATTTCTATGGCATCTGTTGCCCCAAGCCGCTTTTTTTCTTCTCTGGCATTCATGTTGTTGTTTTTGATATTGAAGAAGAAGTTTATAGTTTTTTTAAGAAAAGATTCAGGCAAAAGAATCATTCCTGCTTCGATTCCTTTTGGGTAATAGGGAATTAGTTCTGTCTTTCTCGGTGTCAGCTCTTGAGCCATAGGTCCCATAACAAAATCGCAAATTTTATATCGAGCTAATTTTACTAAAAGCGGATTCCCATGATTCGGTGGAGCAATTTCAACAATTCGGCCAATTTTAAATTTTTTCTTCCACGGGGTGTCCAAAGAGAATAACCCTCTTAAAATGAGAGCCCCAACACCGCTGGTAATAAAGGAGACTTCTTGAACATCTTCCAAATGATTAAGGAAAAAGTCGAGTTGGCGAATATGTCCACTGATTCTTTTTTGAGTAGAAGGGTAATTAACAGCCGCTGCCATGTATCCTTCTTTAAGAGCAGCGCGCCACATTGGCTTAAAAATATTTTTGGATTCGCCAAAGCCGGGAATCATAACAATCATATGCCCTCGTTGCCGACTGAGTTCATAAATTTCAATATATTTAAGGAAGGCACTGCGACATTCATCAAAAGATCCTTCATAACGACGGATATCCCAATTGTCCAACAACCGACATTGTTTCGTAATGTAATTCCGTTGGATTCGCCATTTTTGATAAAAGAATACATCTTCCCATGCAAATCCGCCGCCAAAGGTATAAAAATCATCTTTTCTCATTTTTTTCTCCACAGCTTATTGCCCGATTCCACTTGCATTAGGAATAGCTGTAATAGTTACTTTTGCAGAACTCCCATTATCAATAACGATAAGAATCTGCACTGCTCTGTTATTGCGAACATAGGTCATTTGGCTGATTTTGGCGCGAACCGTTGCAACTTCAACCCATTTCAGTTTAGGCATTTCTGAGACGTAAAAGTCAAAGACATTACTTGCGTTATATGGAGTCTTAAAAGTAAGGCTTCCAATCCAATTTTCTCCGCTACCCAGAGCTTTAGTTTCATCCAAATCAATATAAGCCTCGGAAGGGAAAGGGATATCCGGAAAACGAGCGAAAGCAGGAGGAATCGCAGAGCCATCAACACCGCTGAGAGTCGGTTTATCGGAAGCACAACCAAAAAGTATTAAAACAAAAGTTAAAGCTAATAATCTGAATTTTAACATTTTTATTACCTTGTGAACGTTCAAAAATATGGTACTATTACAAAAATTGTAGAGCATTTTGGTTAAAAAATAGAAAATAAAAACACAAAAAAAATCACATAAAAAAATTACACAAATTTAAGCGGTTATAAAAAAAATGAAAAAAAAATAATTTTTTTTGTTTTTTTGTGTTGACATCTGCAAAATAACATCATATAACCCCAATCACCGATGAGCGAGAGAGCTTGTTGGTAGTTATAAGACAGAGTAGATAGGATAAGAGGATACGCAGGCAGTAATTAGTAGTGATACAGATTAATGCTTACGTATGAGAAAAGGACCTAAGAAATTC
>CALXTS010000003.1 GCA_944391465.1 uncultured Alphaproteobacteria bacterium | reverse complement strand
ATGAAAGATTACAGAAAGTATGCGTTATGGTATGGGGTTGGTTGTTTGATATTACCGCAAATAAGCTATGCGATGACCTGTGAAGAAACGCCGGATTGCACGGCGCTCGGGTTTAAGGTTGCCGGCTCGGAGGTTAATAATATTTGTAAAAATAAAACTCGGATGAAATGCCCTTTTGGAGATTATTACTTTTGCTCAGAAACACTTTGTAACGAATATCCTTTTAATCAAACTTGTTCAAGCGGAGATATATGCGGAGAAGCATGCACCGATGAAAATGGAACTCATTATCGAGGAACCAGTTGTGACAGTACTTATAAATATGAGGAAGTTGGCGTTTATCATAATATTGGCGCGGATCTTAGTAATCGAAGCGAACATTGTTCTTTTTTGAAAGGAAGCAGATGTTTTGAAAATGGTTTTGTTTATTCCGTTGTTGGTAAGGATTGTGTGGCATGTTCAGAAAAAGGATATCCTTTGCATTTTGATATAAATGTCTATGATATTAAGAATAGTTCTACAGGGTGGAATGATAGTGATGTTTGTTTAGATAAGTCAGGACAATGGTTTAAGGCTGATGATGATAGAATTTCTTGCAAAACATCTTTATATCCTTATACATCCGCAAACTGTAATTACAATCTTGGCGGAAATACTTGCACCGATGCTCAAGGAATACATTATAGTTCTTGTTCTAATCCGTGTTCAGGTTATGAGCAACCTTATTATGATATTGATTTATGTAGTTCTTATTCAACATGTACGAGTAACGGAGAAACATTTTATCGCTGTAATGGTTGTAAAGGGACTTGTATGACACTAACATATCAAAAAAGGTGTTATTCTAGTGATGATACGTATTATCCTAATCATGTTCCGAATCATGCTACTTCTTATACAACGTGTACGGACAGTAGTGGTGTAACACGCTATATTATAAATGCATGTGAAGATGGATACAAAGTTTGTCCGACATATTGTCAATCGCCAACAGAGGGTGGATATTGTCAGGTTTAGTTAGTTAGCTGTAAATATAATAAAATCTGCCTTTAATGGGCAGATTTTATTATACTTGTCGTTATTTCGGCGCCACCATTATAACTTCTGTTTTTTATAATAGCATTTTTTATGATGTGAGTCAAATTTTGTCGTAAAAGCCTTTCTTGGCCTTTAATTGCAAAAGATTGTTCTTATATTAAGCATAAAGTGTTTTTTAGTGGTAGAGTTTTTTTATGCTTTGGGTTATTAACGGTTTAATTTACGGTTTCTTTATGGCTCTTTATACTCTGGTTAATCAGAGCAAAAAATTTAACGGCTATATTTTGGGAATGTGGCGAGGTTTTGGCGTTTGTTTATTGTTCCTTCCTTTTTTGTTTTTTATTCCCGTGCAAACTTCTGCTTATAATTGGTTTTTGCTTATTTTTCAGGGATTGCTTATCGGAATTTATGATTCTCATTTATTTTTTGCCTCAGCAGATTTTGGCGCCGGTCCAACTTCAAGGGCCATGGCATTAAGCGTTTTGCTTACAGCTATATTATGGTGGTTGATTACCCCTGAGATGTTCTTTGCTTTGTTGGAAGACGGAAATATATTTATTACTTTAATCTTGATTTTATGCGGTTTTACTTTCAGTTACTGGTATATGATTAAAAGTGATGTCAGCAAAGCTGTTTTAAAGTATCTGTTTCCGGCAATTTTGGCTTTGTCTGC
This sequence comes from uncultured Alphaproteobacteria bacterium, assembly GCA_944391465.1. Classification (GTDB taxonomy): domain Bacteria; phylum Pseudomonadota; class Alphaproteobacteria; order RF32; family CAG-239; genus CAZU01. The sequence continues at coordinate 97,277 of CALXTS010000003.1, read as the reverse complement.
CATGAGTATCGCTACCAAAGAAATTGCCATGATGGGGCAGGATATTTGGGTAAATATTGTTTATTATTTGGTGGTGGCGACATTTGTCAGTGGTTTGTATAACTTGTTTTTTTATGTTAAACATGAAAAGCCTGGTTTTATAGGATTTTTTAAGAATGTTTTTAATCCCAATTTGATTAAAACAGGAGCTTATATTGTTGGATTCAGTGCCGTTTTAATTGTGGCTAAGACTATGGCAATGCGCCTTTCTCCTAATCCAGGTTATGTGGTGGCTTTACTGCTTACTGCTCCGATTTTTGTTTTTTTACTTAATAAATATAACAAAATTCCTGATGATGTTTCTATTAAAGCTGGTTTTTCTATGCTGTTTTTCTTAGCATTGTTGATTATGCTGGTTAACGGCGGATATGGGATTAATGATTAAGGACAAAGTTCTTTAATAATATAATCAAGAAATAAAAGACCTTTTGCACTCGGTCTTAACGTTTTTTGTGTGTTTATTAGAAGTTTTTTTGAGCAAAGCTCTTTGCAGGCATCGGAATTTATAAAATTATCCAATTCAATATTGCATATTTGTTTAAATTTGTTTTTATCAATTCCGCTTGATAAGCGCAATCCCATTAAAAGAAGTTCTTCTGCTCGTTCTATTGCGGATAGTTGTTCTTGTTGGCGGGGATAAGTCAAAGCATAAAATTTATTGTTTAGCTTTATTCTTCCATGTGCGGAAGGTCCAATGCCGATATAATCATCGCCTTGCCAGTAAATTAAGTTATGTTTGCATTCAAAACCTTTGTTTGCATAGTTAGATACTTCATACTGTCGGTATCCTGAGAATTTTAAAAATTGTTTAGTAAAGGTGTAAAGTTTAGATGCTTTTTTTTCTTCTAAACTTTTTATTCCTTTTTTAGCAAAGATTGTTCCTTCTTCAATGGTTAATTGGTACAACGAAAGATGCTTGAACCCTAAAGAAGTAATTTGTCGGAGTTCTTCTTGCCATTCCGAGAGTGTTTGGTTGGGACGGGCGTAAATAATATCCATTGAGTTATTACTAAATGTTTTTAATACATTATCTATGGAATGATATGCTTCTTTTAATGTGTGCGTCCTTCCGAGAAATTTTAAATCTTTTTCGTTTAGGGCTTGTACTCCCAAGGAGAGTCTGTTAATTCCGACTTTCTTTAGTTCGGAAAACATATTTGGATATTCTGTATTGGGGTTAGCCTCAAGAGATATTTCTATTTGCGAATCCAGATGCCAACGTTTGGCTATGTGTCCTAAAATGTTTTCAATGTTTTTTGGGTGTATCAGAGAAGGTGTTCCGCCTCCGAAGAAGATTGACGTTATTTTTCTTTCAGAAGTTTTTTCAGCATAAAAATCCAAATCATTCAAATATCCTTTGATGATTTCTTCTTGCGGAATATTTTTGCTGACTTTTGAAAAAAAGTCACAATAGGGACATTTGCTTCGGCAGTAAGGCCAGTGAATGTAAACCCCGAAAGGTGCTTCTAGAGAATGAATTTTGATAAGTCCCCCGATTGAGTATATTTTGATAATTTTTCTTCTACCATTTCAGGCGTAATCGTAACTTTTTCTCCGCTTCGGTCTGATGCCGTAAAACTTATGTCTTCCAGCAAAATCTCCATAACCGTATGTAAACGTCTTGCGCCGATGTTTTCAATATTTTCATTTATGGCAACGGCGGTATCCGCAATTTTATCAATTGCTTCCGGAGAAAATTCAATATCAAAATTTTCTGTTTTAAGCAAAGCTGTATATTGCTCAATTAAGTTTGCTTCCGGTTCGGTTAGAATCCTTACAAAATCCTGATGAGTTAAGGCTTTTAATTCTACGCGTATCGGCAGTCTTCCTTGTAACTCGGGTAAAAGATCCGATGGTTTGGAAAGGTGAAAGGCTCCCGAGCAGATAAATAAAATGTGGTCGGTGTGAACCATGCCGTATTTGGTGCTGACGGTTGTACCCTCTATTAACGGAAGTAAATCTCTCTGGACACCTTCTCTTGAGATATCTCCGCGGCTGCTGTCTGATTTTCCGGTAATTTTATCAATCTCATCTATAAAAACGATACCGTCATTTTCAACAGCTTCGATTGCTTCTTTAGTGATGGTTTCATTATCAATTAATTTATCGCATTCTTCATCAATCAGAAGTTTATAAGAATCGGCAACGCGAAGTTTGCGTGTTTTATATTTAGGTGTTGAACCGCCTAATAAATCTCCGAGGCTGACCATGCCCATAGAGGCTCCTGGCATTCCGGGGATGTCTATGGTGGGCATGCTGTTTGATGAATTATCTAACAGAGATATTTCTATTTCTCTGTCGGCAAGCGCTCCTTCTCTCAGAAGTTTACGGAATTTTTGACGAGTGTCGTCACTGGCATTCACGCCGACGAGGGCCTCAAGAACTCTTGCTTCGGCACCTTCTTCTGCTTTGGCGCAGACTTTTTTTCTTAGTCTTTTTCTGGTTTCATTGAGAGAAATTTCAACCAAATCTCTTATAATACTTTCGACATCGCGTCCGACATAACCGATTTCAGTAAATTTTGTTGCTTCTACTTTTACGAATGGGGCTTGCGCCAATTTTGCCAGACGGCGTGAGATTTCTGTTTTTCCGACGCCGGTAGGCCCGACCATGAGAATGTTTTTGGGAACAATTTCTTCTTTTAAGTTGTCCGGAAGTTGCATGCGGCGCCAACGATTACGCAAAGCAACCGCTACGGCTTTTTTGGCTTCTTCTTGTCCGATAATAAATTTATCTAGTTCCGAAACTATTTCTCGGGGGCTGAACATGGTCATGATTCAATTCTTTCAATAATAACGTTGTGGTTAGTATAGACATCAATATCTCCGGCAATTTGCATTGCTTTTGTGGCAATGTCTTCAAGTTTAAGTTCCGGAATATCATAAAGGGCTTTGGCTGCCGCCATGGCATAATTTCCGCCACTGCCGATGCCGATAATGCCGTCGTCTGGTTCCATGACTTCTCCGGTTCCGGAGATAACCAAAGATGTATCTTTGTCTGCAACAATCATGAAGGCTTGTAATTGTCTTAAATATTTATCCATTCTCCAATCTTTAGCCAACTCAACCGCGGCTCTTTTTAGTTGATTGGCATGTTTTTCAAGTTTGGCTTCCAGACGTTCTATTAATGTGATTCCGTCTGCCGCGGCGCCTGCGAATCCGGCAATGATATTTCCGTTGCCAATTCGGCGTACTTTTACGGATTTTGATTTAAATATTACGGTTTCTCCCAGCGTTGCTTGTCCGTCTCCGGCCATAACAACTTGATTGTCTTTGCGAATACATAGAATTGTGGTCATTAAATTGCCTTTGTGTTATTTGTTCATGTTTTATATTTAGGAGCTGTTTGTTTTGAATGCAACCTGCATTTTAAACTTTATAAGGAAGTTTTGAATAAATAAAATCGCTTATGCGGTTTGGTAAAATTGATCCAAGCCATGCAACCAACCGCATCGGCCACGGAAAGGCAATCAGTCCGACGTTTTTATCTATGCGTTTGGCAATGATTTCTGCGGCTTTGTCCGCTTCCATAAAAAAGGGCATCGGGCAAGTGTTTTTATCGGTTATTCTTGAGCGGACAAAGCCGGGGCAAATAACACTGACGTTTATTTTTAAGGGTTTTAATGCTATTCTTAAGCCTTCTCCCCAGGCTTTTACGCAGGCTTTGGTCGCAGAATATGATGGACATGTTCCCATGCCATGATATCCGGCTATTGAACTGGTAATGGCAATAGCTTTGTCTGATGTGTGGTAAAGCTCACAGCCGATTTCTCCGAGGTATTTTTTTCGGAAAGGATTAATTGAAAAAGCTCTTTTTTCTGCTTTCATTTTTTTGATAAAAGTATCTAAAGATGAGTTCCCTTCCAGATGTTGTTCTTGACTTAGGCGTTTTTTATAGATTTCTATGGTTGGCAAAACAGTATTTAAAACACCGTTAATGTTTGTGTTAAAAGTATTATATACGTTTTCGGTTGTTTCTGATAAAGTAGCTATACCGGCATTGGCGATAACTAAATTTATTGGGGCTTGCTCTTCACAGCGTTCTAGCCACACCTTAACACTTTCTCTGTCTGTTACATCTATTATATGCGGAAATACGGTTGTTCCGAGGTTTTCACATTTTTTTGCGACAATTTGCAGACGGGTTTCATCTCTTCCGCAGATAAAAAGGTTTTTTGCACTGTTTTTAGCATAGTATAACGCCAGAGCTTCGCCTATTCCGCTTGTTGCTCCGGTAATGACGATATTTTTATTTTTTGCCATGAATTTTTCCTTAATTGGTAAAAACTTTTTAATTAATTATATATATAATAGCAAAAAAATTAATAAGGAGTTTAAATGTTTTTATCCAGCATGACCGGTTTTGCAAAAGCTGAAACAACGGTTTCTTTTGCAGAAAATGAATTTTTTTGCTGTTGGGAAATTAAAAGCGTCAATGGTAAAAGTTTAGATGCGAAGTTTCGTATGCCTCAAGGTTTTGATGAAATTTCTTTGGGTTTGAAAAATATTCTGAATAAGTATTTTTCCAGAGGTTCCATTAGTGTTAATTTAGAATGGAAAGGGGGGCGCAAAGAGCCGGAGCTTTGTTTGAATGAGCCGTGGCTGAATAAGTTGTCGGAAAAGGCTATGCTTCTTTACCAGTCCAATCCTGAGATGATGCAAAAACCGACCGTAGGAGAATTATTGTCTTTGCGCGGTGTTATTGAGAGTTCTGAAAATGTTTTAACGGATGAACAAAAGCAGGTTGTTGATGAAAATTTGTTATCTAGTTTTGAAGAATTGTGCGTCAGACTTAAAAAGGACAGAATTTCAGAAGGTGAAAAAATTAAACAAGCCCTTTTAGCTATTTTAGATGATATCCGTTATAGGGTAGATGAAATTTCAAAAATTTCAGAGAACATTCCCCAAGAGCAAAAAAAGCGTTTGGAAGAACAGATAAAGTTATGGTTAGCGCCGGAAAATCAACCCAGTGAAGAACGGTTGGCTCAGGAGTTGGTTTTTTATATTACAAGAGCAGATATTAAAGAAGAGACGGATAGATTGAAAGCTCATGTTAAAACCGCAGAACAGCTTCTTACAGAGGGAGGAGCTGTCGGTCGAAGATTGGATTTCTTATGTCAGGAGCTTAATCGGGAGGCTAATACGACCTGCTCAAAATCTTGTGATATTAAATTGACCAATCTTGGAATGGAATTAAAAGCTCTTATTGAGCAATTTCGTGAACAAGTTCAAAATATTGAATAAAATAGAGGTGTGACTATGGATGAAATTATTGACAGATTAAAAAAAGTTCGTAAAGGTGCCATGTTTATTATTGAGGCGCCTTCTGGAACCGGAAAAGGAACCATTTGTAAGGAATTATTGCGTAGAGATCCGAATATAAAGTTTTCTGTTTCGGTTACGACCAGAAAACCTCGGGAAGGTGAGGTCGAAGGCGTGGATTATTTCTTTGTTAGCGATGAACAGTATGATAAATTTTTAGAGCAGGACGCTTTTTATGAGCATGTTGATTCTCAATATGGGGCTCGTTACGGAACTCTTCGTTCGGAAGTTGATAGTTTTATAAATGTCGGGCAAGATGTGTTGTTTGATATGGACTGGTTGGGGGCTCGTCAGATGCGGCAAAAAGCACCCGATGATATTGTTACCATTTATTTATTGCCTCCGTCTATTAAAGAATTACGCAAGCGCTTAATTAATCGTGGTACAGATACAATGGAGGTTATTCAGCAGCGTATGGATATCATTTTGGATAAAATGAGCCACTGGGATGAATTTGATTATGTTATTGTTAACGTGAATCTTGAAGAAACCGTTACCAAAATTCAAAAAATTATTTCCGGTGAAAGAATGCGACGTGTTCGTCAGGTCGGACTTAAAGGCTTTGTTAATGAGCTGGTTCGTGAAGTCGAAGAAGGAAAATAAATCTATTCCAATGTGTTTTTTAATTGAGCTCGTTGGTCTGGCGTCATAACTTTATAGACTTGTTTAGCGTTATCTGAGGCGTGTGGAATGTTAAGCGTTTCTGCTTTTTGATAAAGACGAAACGCTTTTAAAAGGTTGGTTTTAACACCGACGCCTTTTGCGTTCATCCAAGCTAAAATTTCAACCGCCTTGGGGTCATTTAAAGATACGCGTTTGTTGATTTCTTCAAGATCCATTGGAGTTACGCGGTTTTCTTGTACGGAAAGAATTACTTGATGCCACTTTTCCGTATAAAGTTTGCGCATCCATTCTTGTTTGGCTCGGTCATTTGTCAGATTTATTGCCGGAAGAGCATTTTTTAAATCTTCTGATTTTGTTTCCGGAATTTTCTTTAAAACTTCTTCTTCAATCAAGATATCGGGAATGGTTCGGTTTTTTACGAACAACGGCAAATATCCGCGGTTTTCCGATTTTATAATATCGCGGTATAATTCATCTAAACTGGTTGCCAAAACAGGCTTCGAAAATAAGAGAGCCAGAGCAATTGCTATAATGATTTTTTGATACTTTTTCATTTCTTTGTTGTACTTTTCAAATTATTGTAATAATACCAAAAAAACAGGACAGCGGTCTAGAAGATTTTATGTCTTATAAACATTTTAGAGGATTGTGATGAAAAAAATATTTAATTCCATAACAGAAATAATCGGAAATACACCAATGTTAAAATTGGGAAAATTATCCAAACATTATAAAACTAAAGCAACAATTTTAGCAAAGTGTGAATTTTATAATCCTCTTTTTTCCGTTAAAGATCGTGTGGCATTGCGAATGATTGAAACTGCAGAAAAATCGGGAAAGATTGCTTCTGATACGGTTTTTGTGGAAGCAACGAGCGGTAATACAGGGATTGCTTTATCTGCCGTTTGCGCGTCCAGAGGATATAAGTTGGTTATTACAATGCCTGAAAATACTTCTAAAGAGAGAGTTTTGCTGATGAAACATTTTGGCGCAGAGGTTATTTTAACACCTAAAGAAGATGGTATGCAAGGTGCTATTGCCAAAGCGGAAATGTTGGCGCAAAAAAATTCTAACGTCATCCTTTTAAGACAATTTGATAATGAGGCGAATCCTGATGCTCATCGTTTTGGAACGGCTATTGAGATTTTGGAAGATACGGCCGGAGATGTTGATGTTTTGGTTTGTAGTGTCGGAACTTCAGGAACATTAACAGGAATCGCATCAACTCTTAAAACCTCAAATCCTGATTTATATGTCGTGGCGGTAGAACCTGCGGCAAGTCCGGTTCTAAACGGTGGAAAACCAGGAGCTCACAAGATTGTCGGAATCGGCGCCGGATTTGTTCCAAAATTTTATGACAAGCGCTTGGTTGATGAAGTTCTTGATATAAGCGATGATGAAGCTATAAATATGGCTAAAGAAGTTGCTAAATTAGAGGGACTTCCTGTCGGAATATCTTCCGGAGCAACTTTAGTGGCTGCGGTAAAGATTGCTCAACGCCAAGAAATGAAAGGCAAAAATATTGTGGTCGTTTTAGCGTCTGCCGTCGAGAGATACCTGTCTTTAGGATATTTTGATTAGAGAGTTAAGATGTTGTTTAAAAAAGTAGTCATTGCCGGAATAGGGCTTATCGGTTCTTCTTTGGCTCGCAATCTTAAGAATAAAAATTTAGCGGATAAAGTTGTGGCATTTGATAAAAATGCTGAATATTTGCAACAAGCATTGAATCTTGGTATTGTTGATGAAGTTTATTCCTCAATTTCCGAAGCTGTGAGAGGAGCTGATTTGGTCGTTTTGGCGACACCCGTTGGTTCTTTTGGTCCTTTGGCCAAAGAAATGAGCCCTTTTTTGGAAAAAGGAACGATTGTTACAGATGTCGGTTCTGTAAAAAAATATGCTTTGACTGAAATAGAAGCCAATATTCCTGAAAATTCCGAAGTGGTTATTGTTGGCGGGCATCCGGTTGCCGGTACCGAGAAGTCGGGGCCTCAGGCGGGTTTTGAGGAATTGTTTGTCGGTCGGTGGTGTATTTTGACGCCTAGCTCGCGTTCTTCAGATGAGGCTGTTAAAAAACTTACGGAAATGTGGCAGTTTGCAGGTATGAAAATAGATACAATGTCTGCACAACATCATGACAAAGTTATGGCTGCAGTTTCGCATTTGCCGCATTTGATTGCTTTTTCTATCGTTGGTACGGTTGCTGATTTGGAAGGCTATGAGCAAAAAGAAATTATTAAATATTCGGCTTCCGGTTTTCGAGATTTTACGCGTATTGCCGGCTCGGATCCGACAATGTGGCGAGATATTTTACTTAATAATAAAACAACAATTTTAGAATTAATTCAGCGCTTTATTGAAGATTTGGTCGCTTTGGAAAGAAATATCCGTTGGGATGAGGGCGATAAGTTGTTTGAATTGTTCTCTCGAACACAGAAAATTCGCAAAGAGGTCATTGATGCTAAGCAAGATCAGCCAGAGCACGAAAAACGTTTATGTGCAGAATTAAAGAAAAATTGATTGCCAAACTTTTAATTTATGAATACTCTAAGAAAAATTAACAGAACAGAAGCAATAATATGAATCCAAAATCCATTTTAGGAAGATATCTTATCAAACAATTGGTGTTTAATTTCCTTGCCGTCTTGATGATGATTTTAGGAATTATTTTGCTTTTTGAATTAGTTGAGTTGTTAAGACGGACTTCCGGTCGGGAAGATGTCGGTATCGGTTTTGTTCTGGAAATGGCAATTACAAAGATGCCGCGGACGATAGAGTTGGTTTTTCCTTTTGTTGTTATGATCGCCGCGATGGCTACTTTTTGGAAATTAAGCAAAAGTAATGAGTTTGTCATTATCAGAGCATCAGGAGTGTCTATTTGGGGTTTCTTAACGCCGGTTATGGCGGCTACATTTGCAATAGGTGCCATAAATGTCGGATTGATTAATCCGATTTCTGCTCGAATGTATGATTTATATGAAACCTTAGAATATCGTTTTAAAACTAAGAATCCAACGGCAATTTTATTTTCGAGTCAGGGATTGTGGTTAAGAGAAGCAATTGATAAGGAAAATGTGGCGGTTTTGCAGGCTAAATCCGTGCGACAAGAACATGATGGATTATTGCTTCGTGATATTACTCTTATTGAGATGAATCGACAGTCTCAGCCCGGAAAAAGAATCGAGGCCTTTGCAGCAACGCTGGATAATGGTTATTTTGATTTAAAAGATGTGAAGATTTTTAAGGCCGGAGAACCTACAAAAACGTTAAACAGCTTGCGTTATAAAACAACACTTGATGAAAATAGAATTAAAGAGAATTTTGTTGCGCCGGAAGCTATTTCTTTTTGGGATTTGCCGGATACCATCAGTTTTTATGAAAAAGCCGGATTTTCTGCTCAACGGCATCGCTTGCGTTATTTATCATTGCTTGTTTCGCCGTTTTTATTATGTGCTATGGTTTTAGTAGCTGCAGTTTTTGCTTTGCGTCCGAATAATCGCCGCGGCGGAATGATGTTGCTTATTGTTGGCGGAATTTCTACCGGCTTTATCGTTTATTTTCTTTCGCAACTTGTTTATGCGTTTGGGTTAAATGGGTATATTCCCGTGTCATTGGCCGTATGGACGCCTACGCTTATTGTGGCTCTTATTGGTGTTTCAGTCCTTTTACATATGGAAGATGGTTAAGTGAGTAGATTTGAAATTAGAAAAAAATTACTGACAAAACCGAATCTTAATTTCGGTTTGATTGTGTTATTGTTTTTGGTTATTGCGGTTTCTCCTTTTGCAGATATTCGTTTCAGTGATTTGTTTTATCAGAAAGGTGTCGGTTTTGTTTTAGAACATGAAGGCGTTTTATCTTGGATGGTCAAATATGGTTTCCCTTTTTTATTGGTTGGAAGCGGTTTGGGCTTTTTTCTGATTTGGTTGTTCGGCTATATGCGCGGAGGAAAATGGTTTGCCGGTATTGATACCAGAGTGATGGCTTTTGTTACAGGCTCTATGATTTTGGGGCCGGGGTTAATCGTAAATGGAATTTTTAAAACTTTTTGGGGGCGTGCGCGTCCGTATGAAATCTCTGCTTTTGGCGGAATGAAGGAGTTTTCTCCGCCAATGGTTATTGCAAATCAATGCAGTTTGGACTGTTCTTTTATGTCTGGACATACGGCTATCGGTTTTTGGGTGTTTTGTTTTGCGTATCTTGTTCCTTGTAAGTATAGAAAAGTAGCTATGCTATCAGCCTTGTTGTTTGGGAGTTTTTTGGGACTTGCGCGAATTGCTCAAGGGTTGCATTTTTTCTCCGATGTATTTTTTGCCGCCGTTATTACCATCAGTGTTATTGTTTGGCTCCATTTCAGATTATTTCCTGAAGATTATAAAAAAAGCTAGATTTTTAAATTTTTTCTGTTATAACTGTTGCATATTTTGATGATATTAGATGAGGCGGGGTTACAAACCCCGCTTCTTTAGTAAAGGAAATGAAATGCAGAAAAAACATCCGGTGCATGATATTGTTGAACCAATCATTAATGATTTGGGTTTTGAAATTGTCAGAATCTCAACTATCGGCAATGTAAATCCAACTCTCCAAATTATGATTGAGCGGAAAGATCGTAAAAATTTGGTGGTGGAAGACTGTGCAAAAGTCAGTCGCGCCATTTCAGATATTTTAGATGAAAAGGACCCTATAAAAGGAAAATATTCTTTGGAGGTTAGCTCTCCGGGGGTTGATCGTCCGTTGGTTACGCCGGAACATTTTAAAAGATTTTGCAATTATGAAACAAAGCTGGAGACTTCCGTTGAAGTTGATGGAAGAAAGCGTTTTAAGGGAAAAATTTCTAAGGTTGATGAAGAAAATAACATTTATTTTGTGATGGACGAAAAAGAATATCTTATTCCTTTTGATGCCGTAGCAAAAGCAAAATTAGTTTTAACAGATGAGCTTTTTGAAGAGTATATGAAAGCTCAAGAAGAAATTGAATTGTAACTTTATAAACAGATTGAGGATACTAATGCAGATTACAGAAAATATGCCGAGACCGGAAATTATCTTAGTTGCAGATACTGTGGCTAGAGAAAAAAATATTGAACGTGATGATGTTTTGGAAGCAATGGAAATTGCTATTCAGAAGGCTGGACGTTCAAAGTATGGTTTTGAACACGATATCAGAGCCAGTATTGACCGTAAAACAGGAGCTATTTTTTTGGCTCGTTATCGTGAGGTTGTTGCGAATCAGGATGATGTTGAAAATGAAGTTACGCAAATTCCTTTAGCTGAGGCTAAGGCTTATGATAAGAATATTAAAGTCGGAGAATTTTTAATTGATCCTCTTCCGCCGATTGATTTCGGTCGAATTGCCGCTCAAACAGCCAAACAAGTTATTGTTCAAAAGGTTCGTGATGCGGAGAGAAATAAACAATTTGAGGAATACAAAGAAAAAATCGGTACGATTGTTAATGGTACGGTTAAGAGAATCGAGTTTGGAAATGTGGTTTTGGATATTGGCAAGACTGAAGCAATTTTGCGTCGTGACGAAATAATTCCGAGAGAAAAGTTTAAAAACGGAGATCGGGTTCGTGCATATGTTTTGGAAGTTCGTCGTGAAAATAAAGGCCCGCAAATTTTCCTTTCTCGGACGTGCCCTGAATTTTTAGCAAAATTATTTACTTCCGAAGTTCCGGAAATTTATGACGGTATTGTCAGAATCGTCGGGGTTGCTCGTGATCCGGGCTCAAAAGCTAAAATTGCCGTTACGACAGATGATAAGACTATTGATGCGGTTGGTGCATGTGTCGGATTACGCGGTATTCGCGTTCAAGCCGTCGTTACGGAATTGCAGGGTGAGAAAATTGATGTTGTTCCTTATTCAGAGGATAAGGCTCAGTATATCGTTAGCGCTTTGGCTCCGGCCGAGGTTACAAAGGTTGTGTTAGATGAAGAAAACAACCGCATTGAGGTTGTTGTTCCTCAAGAGCAATTTTCTATCGCAATCGGACGTCGCGGGCAGAATGTTAAATTGGCTTCAATTTTACTTGGTTGTGATATTGATGTTTTGACCGAGGAGCAGGAACAAGAGCGTCGTTCTAATGAAAATAAAGTTCGTTCTCAACGCTTTATGGATGCTTTGGATGTTGATGAGATGATTGCTCATTTGCTTATTGCCGAAGGGTTCTCTACTGTTGATGAAATTGCTTTGGTTGATTTAAGCGAGCTTTCTGAAATCGAAGGTTTTGATGAAGAAGTTGCTAAAGAATTGCAACAAAGAGCTAAGACTTTTGTTGAAAAGCGTAATAAAGAATTTGAGGAAAAAAGCAAGTCTTTAGGTATTGATGAAAAATTGCAAGAAATCAGCGGTTTGGATCAAGATATGTTGTTGGTTTTAGCTGATAAAGGTATTAAAACCATTGATGATTTGGCTGATTTGGCTGCTGATGAGTTAATAGAACTTTTAGGCGAAAATGCTCTTTCTGAAGTAGAAGCCAATAAAATAATTATGGCTGCTCGTGAGCATTGGTTTACCGAAGAAGAAAAATAAAACTTAAGATTATCCGGAAGTTCTAAATGGACTTCCGGATAATCTGAACAAAGAGATAAAAATGAAAAAAATCGACGTTTTAAGAAAATGTATTGTAACCGGTGAAGTTAAAGATAAAGAAGAGCTTTTACGTTTTGTGATTGCTCCGGATTTAACTGTCGTTCCCGATTTGCATAAAAAATTACCGGGAAAAGGTGTTTATGTTACAAATTCTCGAAAAATGCTTGAGACGGCGGTTAAAAAGAATTTATTTGCTAAGTCTGCAAAGCAAAAAGTAACTGTTAGTGCGGATTTGGTTGATTTAACGGAAAAACTTTTACAAAAACAGTCGTTAAATGTTTTTTCGTTGGCTAAAAAAGCCGGTGTTTTGGTTTTGGGACTCGAAAAAGTCTTGGAACTCTTGAAAAAAGAAAAAGTTGCGTTTATTGTAGAGGCTATTGATGCAGGTGAAGATAGTCGGGCAAGAGTTGCTTTAGCTGCAAAAAATTTGGAAATTTTTAAACTGTTTTCGGTTGAGGAGTTGGATCAGGCATTAAATAAAGTAAATACAGTGCACGCCGCCTTGATTAAAAGCGAAATGGCACAGATGGTACATAAAGAATTTGATAAGTTGGCAAAGTTCAGACTAAACTGAGTTTTGTAAAGAATGGAGAGTGTTTTATATGACAGAAGATAATGCAAAGAGCAAATTAACATTATCAGGAAAATCTACTTTGACGCTTAAAGGTATCAGCGATGCCTCTAAGTCTCACAGCCATGATGGCAAGAAAGTTGTTCAGGTAGAAGTTCGTAAAAAAAGAGTTATCAATACAGCTCAACCCAAGACAGAAACAGCAAAGATTGATGAAGAAACTGCCGCAAAGTTGAAATTGTTGGCAGAAGCTAAAGAATTTGAAAATCGTCGTCGTCAGGAAGAAGAAGATAAAGCTGCTGCGCGACAAAAACAGAAAGAACTTGAAGAGGAAGAGCGTCGCCATAAAGCTGAAGAAGAAAAACAGCGTCAGGAAGCTGAAGCTCTGAAAGCTAAAGAGGCTATGGCAGCTACACAGGTTCAAGAACAAGATAGTCGTGTCCTTGCAAAAATCAGAGATGCTAAAAAGGCTAAAGATTTTGATGATGATGACGATGATGATGATTTTAATGAGAGAAAAGGACGTCGTGTTTCTAGCAAAGATGAGGTTTTTGAACAAGAACGCAAAAAAATTATGAAACGCAGTTTTGAACCGCAGCGTCGAAATAGTAAATTGAGTGTTCATAATTTTTCATCTGATGGTGATGACGATGATGATGATTATGGTTTTGGTGCCCCACGCAGACGTTTTAAGAAAAAACAGCCTAAGCCTGTTCAGCAAGTTCAACAACCTCAGGAAAAAGTTATTCGTGAAGTAATTATTCCCGAGGTTATTACAGTGCAGGAATTAGCCGGTCGTATGGCTGAAAAAAGTGCCGATGTTATTAAAAAACTTATGGCTTTGGGTGTTATGGCTACCATTAACCAACCCATTGATGCGGATACCGCTCAAATAATTGTTGAGGAATTCGGACATAAGTTTAAACGTGTTGCCGATAGTGATGTGGAGCAAAATATATCTGAGGAAGATAAGCCTGAGGATTTATTGCCTCGTGCTCCGGTGGTTACGGTTATGGGACACGTTGACCATGGTAAAACATCTTTGTTGGATGCCTTACGCGAAACTAATGTCGCAGCTAAAGAAGCCGGTGGTATTACTCAGCATATTGGTGCTTATCAGATTACGGTGCCGACAGGAGATAAAATTACATTTATTGATACACCGGGACATGAGGCATTTTCCGAAATGCGCGCTCGCGGTGCGAAAGTTACCGATATTGTTGTTTTGGTCGTTGCGGCCAATGATGGTATCATGCCGCAAACTGTGGAAGCTATTCGCCATGCTCAAGCTGCCGAAGTTCCTATTGTGGTTGCTATTAACAAAATTGATTTGCCGGGGGCAGATCCGATGAAAGTTAAAACATCTTTATTGCAACATGGAATCGGTGTTGAGGAAATGGGTGGTGAATGTTTGTGTGCCGAAGTTTCCGCTAAAAAACGTATCAATATTGATAAACTTGTTGATGCTATTTTGTTGCAAGCAGAAATGTTAGACCTAAAAGCTAATCCGAATCGTAAGGCTGAAGGTGCGGTTATTGAGGCTAAAATGGAAAAAGGTCGGGGTAGTGTTGCAACGGTCTTGGTTCAAAAGGGTACGATGCATATTGGTGATATTTGTATTGCCGGTAAGGAATGGGGACATGTTCGTGCGATGTTTAATGAGCATGGTCATAAAGTTTTGGAAGCCGGTCCTGCAACACCTGTTGAGGTTTTAGGCTTGCAAGGAACACCTTCGGCCGGTGATGATTTTGTGATTGTTAATGATGAAAATCAGGCTAAGGAGATTACCGGTTATCGTATTCGTAAAGAGCGTGATGCTAAATTGGTTAAATCCGCAAAATCAGCTATGGAACAGATGCTTGATAAAATTAAATCTGGTGAAGTTAAACATTTGCCGGTTATTATTAAAGCCGACGTTCAGGGTTCTATAGAGGCTATTGAAGGTACAATTAAAAAACTTTCTAATGATGAAGTCAGTGTTCAAATCCTTCACTCTGCGGTTGGTCCGATTTCTGAGTCAGATATCTCTTTGGCAAAAGCATCGCAAGCCTTTATTATCGGATTTAATGTTCGCGCTAATCCGCAAGCTCGTGATATGGCTCGTCGAGATGGTGTTGAAATCAAATACTACTCAATCATTTATGATGTATTAGATGATGTTAAAAAAGGTTTGGAAGGTATGTTGTCTCCCGAACTTAAGGAAAAGATTCTCGGATATGCCGAAATTCGCGAAGTTTATAATATTACGGGTGTTGGAAAAGTCGGTGGTTGTATGGTTACCGAAGGGTTGGTTCGTCGCGGGGCCAAAATCCGTTTGTTGCGTGACAACGTGGTTATTCATGATGGAGCCATCGGCCAACTCAAACGCTTTAAAGATGATGTAAAAGAAGTTAAAGAAGGCTATGAATGTGGTATTTCTTTTGAAAATTACAATGATATTCAAAAAGGTGATTTTATTGAATGTTATGAGATTGAGGAAATTGCCGCAAAACTGTAGTTTTGAGAGTTTAAAATAAATTTTTATGTCAAACTATTAATTTTGTTAGCTTATGAAGAGATTGGTCTTAATGCCCTCTCAGAGGCAGAGGTTTTGCTTGTTTGAGTGGGATTCCGAAAAGGAATTGTTTACAAAAATCGCAGACGGGACATTTGCTAAGGATATCGGATATTCAACCAAAATTTTACTTGGAAATGATGATGCTGATACAAATCTTTATATCATGAAAGATGATTGTTTATCCATTATTCCCGTTCATACTCAAAAGGTTGGTTTTATAGACGATGTTTGTGTTTATGAACGAAATGAACAGTGGTATTGTTTTATCAACGAAGAGGAGATTTTGTTAGGAAAAAGGCGCGAGCTTATGCTTTCTCTTTCGGCCTTTCATGCTTCAGCGACAGGGGGATGCGTTCTGTATTATTTTATTCAAGGTGATGTTGAAAAAGATTATACCTTGTCTATAATCAAGAACTCTATTCTTATTCAAGGAAAATATGTCGGAGATTTTCGTTATAAAGGTGATTATATTTTTGCCAGATTGGAAGACGGAAGTTACGATGTTTATAAAGCAGGAGCTCTTTGTGTTTATGATGCATCTTATCCGCAGGAAGGGTATCCTTACGTTTATGATGATCTTGGTTGTGTATATTTTTGGAATGAAGCCAGAAGAGCGTGGAAGTGGGTTTCTTCTAAAGCGATAGCTTTAGCTAAAAATGCGGTACTGATTAATTGTTATAATCCTAAAACAAATAAAAAGTATCAGGTTTTGTATGAGGTTGATTCTAATGCAGCCTTAAGAGAAATTGCACAGGGACATTTTTGTTTCGTTTCTCGGAATAGCCGTTTTTGCGTAGGAGATTTTGTCTACGAGATAGATTCTAGTACTCAAAAGGTTGATTTTGAGAATCCTCGAGCTACTTTTAAGAAAAAAGTAAAGTCTTTTTTGGGTAAGTAAGATTAGAATTTAAGCATAAAAAAACACTCTGTTTTCAGAGTGTTTTTTTATGCTTAAAGCTGAGTTATCAGCTTAAATCATTGCCATACCGCCATTGATATTGATTGTTTGTCCGGTAATGTATTGAGCTTCATCTGAAGCGAGGAATGCAACAACGTTGGCAATATCCTGAGCTTCACCGAGTTTGCCTTCTGGAATTTTTGCCAATAAAGCCGCTTTAACATCATCAGGCAAGACATCGGTCATTGGGGTTCTGATGAAACCAGGCGCGATGGAGTTTACGGTAATGCCTCTTGAGCCGACTTCTTGTGCTAAACATTTGTTCATTGCAATCATTCCGGCTTTAGATGCAGAGTAGTTTGCTTGTCCGGCATTTCCAGTAACGCCAACAACTGAAGCGATACCGATAATGCGACCAAAACGACGTTTCATCATACCGCGGACAGCCGCTTTGGCTAATTTGAAACCTGCAGAGAGGTTAACATCTAATACCAATTGCCAATCTTCATCGCTCATGCGAATAAACAAATTATCACGGGTTAAACCGGCATTGTTTACCAAAATGTCAATTCTACCAAGTTTTTCTTCAACGCGTTCAACCAAACTTTTAACATCATCGGCATTGGTCAGGTTGGCCGTGAATACTTCAACATTACCGCCGAGTTCAGCTTTGAGTTTGAGCATCGGTTCTTCTCTCATGTCAGTCAAAGCCAAGATGGCGCCTTGGGCATGCAGTGTGCGTGCAATTTTATCTCCAATTCCTCCGGCAGCACCGGTTATGAGAGCTACTTTTCCGTCTAATCTAAACATTTTTTTCTCCTTGCAGTCTCTTATTCAAAAATAAGGACATTGTTATAATTAAGTTTTATTTTTTCAAATTATTGGCAAGTTCTTCAATATCTGCCACAGAACCTACCGAAACAGCCGTAATAATACCTTTTTTGCTTCTATTTATGATTCCGGAAAGTACTTTGCCGGCACCAAGTTCCGCAACTTCAGAAACACCTTGTTCTGCCATATAATCAACCGTTTCACGCCAACGAACAGATCCGGTCACTTGCTCTATTAAATGTTGAACGATTTCTTTATCGTCATTAACCGCGTAAGCCAAAACATTTGAAATGAGCGGAATGCTCGGTTTGTTGGTTTTTACATCTTTTAGGGCTTTGGCCATAACTTCGGCAGCAGGTTGCATTAGCGGACTATGAAACGGAGCACTGACCGGAAGTTTGATACATCGTTTGGCTCCAAATTCTCCGGCAATTTCTACGGCTTTTTCTATTGCTGCTAGATGTCCTGATAAAACGACTTGTCCATCGGCATTGTCGTTAGCGGCAACACAAATTGAATTTTCATCTCCGCAAGCCTCTGCGAGAGCAACAACGTCTTGATATGATACGCCGATAACGGCCGCCATACCTCCAACTCCGACCGGTACGGCTTTTTGCATGGCATCTCCGCGGGTGCGAAGCAATTTAGCCGTGTCTGTTAATGAGAAAACTCCGGCTGCGCAAGCTGCCGAATATTCTCCCAGAGAGTGTCCGGCTACGAAATCTGCATAATCTTTAAGTTGAATTCCAAATTCTTTTTCAAGAACTCTTACAACAGCCATAGAGTGCGCCATTAAGGCCGGCTGAGTGTTAGAGGTAAGTGTCAATTCACTTTCAGGTCCTTCAACCATAAGTTTGAATAAATCTTGTGAAAGTGCATCATTGACTTCTTGAAAGACTTCTTTAGCTGAGTTGAAATTATCAGCCAATTCTTTCCCCATGCCGACAAATTGTGATCCTTGTCCGGGGAATACGAAAGCTCTAGTCATTCATTATTTTCCTTATTATTAATATCTTTTCAAGGATTAGCAATTACTCCCTAAAAGTCAAGTTTTAAAACTTGGTTATGCGACGTTTCTCTTTGTTGTTTCTTCTTTTTATTAAGAGAATTTTGATAAATTTTACATATACTGCTTTTAAGTTGAAAAGTGTTTTTTGAATGTGGGTAATGTTATGGCTAAAAGAAAAAAACAAAAATCTTTTTTGGTGAAGTTTGCTTGGCGGGTTTTCGGACTGGGATTGTGTGTATGGGTGCTCAGTTTAATCGCCAGCTGTTTGTTTTATGATATGTCTGATCCGGCCTATAATATTGCCTCTTCAAAGTCCGTTCATAATTTGCTTGGAATTTATGGTGCTAAAAGTGCGGATATTATTTTAACATGGTTTGGAATCGCTTTGCCGATTTTTTTAATTGCACCTTTGATTTGGGGATATGGATTTTTTAGGTTGCGAGAGTTTATTCGTCCTTATTGGCGTTTGTTTGCTTGGGCTGTCGGTATTATTGCTTTAGCAATTGCTCTCAGCTTAGTTAAACCGTTTGTCGGTGATTTTAAATTGGGCGGAAATATCGGTTTGTTTTTATCCAGACAGGTTATGAGCCTGTTTACCAGATTTTATTCTTTCGCTTATGGAAGTTATATTTTAGCCGCGGGTTGTTTTGTTTTGGCTTTATTTGCATTTAATCTTGCTTGCGGAATTACTTTTAAGGGGTGGTATGCCGTACTTAAAAAGGTTGCTTCAACATGTTATGTTATGTTTATGTGGGCGGGTAACATATTAAAAAAATCGGGCAATGTTGTTTCGAGTATGAAACGAAATCATTCAAAAGTTTCCAAAGAGCGTAAACCTAAGGAAAGAAAAGAGCCTAAATTAAAAGAAGAAAAAGAAGCTCCCTCCGTTAAAGAGGTTTCTGTTGTTAAAAAAACAGCAAAGAAAAATGATGATAATTATATTTATCCGAGTATCAATTTATTAACGGCCGGAAAAGATAAGGCGGCGGCTCATGTCAGCCAAAAAGAATTGGATAAAACGGCGCGTGATTTGGAAGCCGTATTGCAGGAATTTGGGGTAAACGGTCAAATTGTCAAAGTGCGTCCGGGACCTGTCGTTACTCTTTATGAATTAGAACCGGCTCCGGGGACAAAAAGTGCTCGTGTTATCGGTTTGGCTGACGATATTGCTCGTTCAATGAGTGCTATTTCGGTTCGTATTGCCGTTGTTCCGGGGTCTAATACCATAGGTATAGAATTACCGAACCAAACTCGTGAAATCGTTTATTTGAGAGATTTGCTTGAGAGTCCGGAATTTAGTGAATCGAAAGCTGCTTTAACCATAACTCTCGGAAAAGATATCGGTGGTAAAAATGTTTATGCCGATTTGGCTAAAATGCCGCACTTGTTGGTTGCGGGAACAACGGGTTCCGGTAAGTCGGTTGGGGTTAACTCCATGATTATCTCTCTGCTTTATAAAATGAGACCGGAAGAGTGTAAACTTATCATGATTGACCCTAAAATGTTGGAATTTACCATGTATAACGGAATTCCTCATTTATTGACTCCGGTTATTACGGATCCGGGAAAAGCCGTAATCGGGCTTAAATGGGCGGTTAAAGAAATGGAAGATCGTTATCGGGCGATGGCAAAACTGAATGTTCGTAACATTACCGGTTATAATAAGCGTCTTGAAGAGTTACGCGCCAGCGGTGAAAAAGTTATGCGGACGATTCAAGTTGGTTTTGACAGTGAAACGGGAAAGCCGATTTATGAGGAACAAGAGCTTGATTTGACTCCGTTACCTTATATTGTGATTGTGGTTGATGAAATGGCTGATTTGATGTTGGTGGCCGGAAAAGATGTGGAAGCGGCTATACAACGTTTGGCTCAAATGGCTCGCGCGGCCGGTATCCACTTGATTATGTCAACGCAAAGACCTTCCGTTGATGTGATTACCGGTACGATTAAGGCAAATTTCCCGACCAGAATCAGTTTTCAGGTTACTTCTAAAATTGATAGTCGTACTATTTTAGGCGAACAAGGAGCCGAACAGCTTTTGGGAATGGGCGATATGTTGTATATGCCTGCCGGACAGCGCCCGAATCGTGTTCATGCACCTTTTGTTAAAGATAGTGAGGTTGAAAAAATCGTTGAATTCTTAAAAGCTCAAAAGGAGCCCGAATATGTTGAGGCTGTTACGGAAGGCGAATTGAATACCGATAGTCGCAGCGGTGCTGTTTTTGATAAAGGTGATTTTGGCGGTGGCGGAAGTGATGAAGATCTTTATGCCCAAGCTGTGGCAATCGTTCAAAACGATAAAAAAGCCTCTACCAGCTATATTCAACGTCGGTTGAGAATCGGCTATAATCGAGCTGCAACGCTGATTGACAGAATGGAACAAGAGGGCATTATTTCTGCGGCTGATCATGTCGGACGGCGGGAAGTTTTGTGATTTTTGTAAAATGGTTGATTTTGCTTGATTAATGTAGGCTTTGTCTCTATATATGTTTGTAAATGATTTTTAGGAGAAAAGTTATGGCAGAGACTAAAGAACCTTCGCAAAGACAGTTAAGAGTTGGGCAAGAAATTAAGCGCATCTTGGCCGACTTTATACAAAAAGGAGAAATTCGTAATTTGGAAGGGATTAATACGATTGTTACTATTACGGAAGTTACTGTCTCGCCGGATTTGAAATATGCGTCTGTATATTTGATGACTTTGAATAATGCTTATTTGCAAGAAGTTATCGGAGGTTTGCAGTTGGCGGCTAACTATTTGCGTAAACAGGTTGCCGCAAAAATGCAACTTCGTTATGCGCCGGAATTGGTTTTTAAGGTGGATAAAACTTTTGAACAAGTTGATAAAATAGAGCAACTATTGCGAGATCCTAAAGTTGCTAAAGATATTAAAGCATAAATAAAAACGGTATGTTTGAGGAAGGACATACCGTTTTTTGTTCATTTGATAGGAATTAATTGTAAACATTTTTTGCTGTTTTCTATTTGGTAGGGTTCGCCTCCCAAATATAAACGTTGTTTTATTTTTTTGGCATTTTCAAAAGTTTTGGTAATGACATTTTGCGCATAAGTGTCAATACTGTAAACTTTTTTTGATATTGAATCATAACCGGACCAGCGAACGGTCGGTGAATTATCCATATCAAAAACCAAAAAGACTTCATGCAAAAAGATGTTTTTGTCAGCTAAAAAGCTGATTGCCTGACAGGAGGATAAAAGTTTTGGGCTATCCTCTTTGGGGGCTGATGATGAAAAAGGCTGAAATAATAAAGAACAGCCGGAAAACAGCCCCAAACACAGAAGAAAAATAATCGTTTTCATAATATTAAGAATTATATTTATTTATATTTTCAGTTTATTGTTTTGCTGATTCTCGGTCAAGTTTAACCCAAGACAATCCACCGAAAATTAAGGAATAAAGATTGACTTAAGTTATCTTTTCTTTATGCTTTGGAGTATGTTGGAAAGCGAGGCAAAATGAGACATAAAAAGGGAGAAGACATTAACGGGTGGCTGATTATTGATAAGCCTAAAGGAATGACTTCAAATCAGGTCGTAAATTTGACCAGAAAAATTTTTAAGGCTAAGAAAAACGGGCATACCGGAACTTTAGATCCGTTTGCAACGGGAGTATTGCCGATTGCCTTCGGAGAGGCAACAAAACTTGTTCCTTATGTGACCGACGGTATTAAAGAATATGAATTTGTCATAAAATGGGGAGAGGAAACTGACAGCGGAGATACGGAAGGTCTTGTAACGGTTTCTTCAGACAAACGCCCTACCAAAGAAGAAATTTGTGCGGTCTTACCTTGTTTTATCGGTGAAATTAAACAAATTCCTCCAGCCTATTCGGCAATTAAGATAAATGGTGAAAGAGCTTATTCGTTAGCCAGACAAGGTAAAAATGTTGAAATGCCTGAACGAATCGTTCAAATTTTTAATCTCCAGCTTTTAGAAGTTTTAAGCGAATCGGAAGCAAAGTTTCGAGTAACTTGTTCTAAAGGCACTTATGTTCGGACTTTAGGGAAAGATATTGCCAGAAAACTCGGTACTGTCGGCTATTTAACCGAACTTAGGAGAACAAAATGCGGTAATTTTGATTTATCACAGAAGATTTTACTGGAAAATTTGGAAAATATGGATTATGGTAGAGCCCTGAAAAGTTGTTTGCTTCCGATTGTAACATGTCTGCGCGACATCGCGGTCATTGCTGTAGCGGAAGCGGATGCTGCCAAACTCCAACAGGGGCAGGCTTTATCTCCGAAAGGTTTTGATGTTTCGGATTTAATTGGTAAAGAGGGTGCCGCTGTTTGTAACGGCGTATTGGTGGCGATTGTTCGAATCAGTGAGCGAAAAATTGC
The DNA here is from genome assembly GCA_944391465.1 of uncultured Alphaproteobacteria bacterium. GTDB lineage: Bacteria > Pseudomonadota > Alphaproteobacteria > RF32 > CAG-239 > CAZU01. The sequence continues at coordinate 74,475 of CALXTS010000003.1, read as the reverse complement.
TCCGGTTCGGGTGTTTAATTTTAATAGTGAAAAGGAAAATACTGATGTCGATTTCTAATGAAGAAAAACAGAAACTGGTTAAAACTTATGGTTTGAATCCGAATGATACCGGCTCTCCGGAAGTTCAGATCGCTATTTGGACGGCTGAAATCAATAATTTGATTGAGCATTTTAAAACTCATGCAAAAGATAATCATTCTCGCTTGGGTTTGATGAAGAAGGTTAGTCGTCGTCGTCACCTTTTGGATTATTTGAAAGGTAAGAGCGAAAGCCGTTATCAGGATCTGATTAAAAAACTTGACCTCAGAAAGTAATGGAATTCAATTTTATGGAGCTTGTAGGGCGGCTTTTTTTTCATGCTAAAAGTTTGGGCGTTTTTAAAAATGCCGGTGCCTTTTTGTTGTTAAAAGTTGGCCGACTTGGTTTCCATAATTTTACTTTTGTTAATAGAGGTAGAATTTGAGAGCTGCGGAGCAGTTAGTTGCTCCGCTGTTCTTTTAATAATAAAATCCTGCATGGGGCAGGTAGAGGTTATATAGAGAAAAGAAAAGGAAGAAATATGATTGATTTTAAAATATGCCGCAAAGAGATGGAATGGGGCGGACGTAAATTGGTATTGGAAACAGGTAAACTTGCAAGACAGGCAACTGGTGCCGTTGTGGTTACCTATGGTGAAACGCAAGTCATTGCAACGGTTTGTGCGGCAAAAGAGGTAAAGGCTGATCAGGATTTCTTTCCTTTGACGGTTAATTATCAAGAAAAATACTATGCTGCCGGAAAAGTTCCCGGTGGTTTTATGAAACGCGAGGGAAAACCAAGTGAACGAGAAGTTTTGTTGTCTCGTTTGATTGATAGACCTATTCGTCCGTTGTTTCCCGATGCTTTTAAAAATGAAGTACAAATTATTTGTACTGTTTTGTCACATGATAAAGAGACAGATTCCGATATTCCTTCAATGATTGCCGCTTCTGCCGCTTTGGCTGTTTCGGGTATTCCGTTTATGGGGCCGATTGCCGGAGCTAAAATCGGCTATAAAAACGGTCAGTATATTTTGAACCCGACTTTGGAACAGCTTAAAGATACTGAGTTAGAGTTAGTGGTCGCCGGAACCAAAGAGGGTGTATTAATGGTGGAATCCGAGGCTCAGGAGCTTTCAGAAGAGACAATGCTCGGTGCTGTTATGTTCGGTTTTGATAATTTTCAACCGGTTATTGATTTGATTGAACAGTTGAAAGCCGAAGCAGGTAAAGAACCTTGGGAAACCCCAGCTTTTCCGCCAGAGTTTGATGCTCTTTATGACAGAATTGAAAAAGAGTTCAGAGCAAAGTTTGAAGAGGCTTTTAAGGAGACGGATAAACTTAAACGCGGGACTTTAGTCGGTCAGACTTCTGAAGAGGTTAAGGCCACGATTGATCCTGAAAATGAAATTGAAAATCGCTATGTTGGTGATGCGATAGAAAAATTAATGCATAAGGTTGTTCGTGAAAAGGTTTTAACAACAGGACATCGAATCGATGGTCGTGATACTAAAACGGTTCGCCCGATTGAGTGTCAGGTTGATGTATTACCTATGGCTCATGGTTCTGCATTGTTTACACGCGGTGAGACTCAGGCATTGGTTGTGACAACTTTGGGTACAGGTGAAGATGCTCAAGTTGTTGATGGTCTTATGGATGAATATAAAGAAGACTTTATGTTAAATTATAACTTCCCTCCGTTCTCGGTTGGTGAATGTGGTCGAATCGGTAGTCCGGGACGTCGTGAAATCGGACATGGAAAATTGGCTTGGCGTGCTATTCATCCGATGATGCCTAAGGATAAAGATGCTTTCCCTTATACGGTTCGGGTCGTTTCTGAAATTATGGAATCTAACGGTTCTTCTTCAATGGCTACGGTTTGCGGAACAACAATGTCTTTAATGGCTGCAGGTGTGCCGATGGAAAAGCCGGTTGCCGGAATTGCAATGGGTTTAATTAAAGAAGAAGATGGTCGCGTTGCCGTTTTAACAGATATCCTTGGTGATGAAGATCACTTGGGCGATATGGATTTTAAGGTCGCCGGAACTAAAGACGGGGTTACCGCTTTGCAAATGGATATTAAGATTACATCTATTACCAAAGATATTATGAAGACAGCTTTGGCTCAAGCTCATGAGGGGCGTATTCATATTCTTGGCGAGATGGCAAAGGCCATAGCTGAGCCGAGACCTCATGTTTCTGACAAAGCTCCGAGAATCGTCGCCATTAAGATTCCGGTTGATAAAATCCGTGAAGTTATTGGTACGGGTGGTAAAGTCATTCGAGAAATTGTTGAAAAAACGCATACCAAAATTGATATTACAGATGACGGCGTTGTAAAAATTGCTTCTATGAAAAAAGAAGACGGCGATGCTGCGTTGGAATGGATTATGGGTATTGTGGCTGAGCCGGAAGAAGGCAAAATTTATCATGGTACGATTACCAAAATCATGGATTTTGGTGCTTTTGTTCGTTTTCTTGGAACTACGGAAGGTTTGGTTCATATTTCTGAGGTTAAAAATGAGCGAATTGCTTCTGTTTCTGACTTTTATAAAGAAGGAGATCAGATTTGGGTTAAATGCATGGGAACAGATAATCGTGGTAAAATTAAATTATCTGCCAAACGTGTTAATCAGGAAGACGGATCTGATATGGAAAAATAATTTCCGGACGGAAATCTAAATTAAAAGAGCTACCACAAAAGGGTAGCTTTTTTATTTGACTTTTGTGAAATTTTGTCTAAAATTAATCACATTAGAAAACATTATTTATAAACTATTTAATTAAAAAAAAATTATGATGGAAGTAGTTAAAGATTTTATTACTGAGAACGGGATTGTTCTTGGTATGATTGCGTTTGTGGCTTTTTTATTAATTGCTGCAATCGTAAAAAAAGTGGTTATTAAAGAGGTAGTCGATGTGAAGATTACCGAAATTGAAGGGAGAGATTGTAAAGGTATTTTCTCTCATTCAGGAAGACTAATGAATGCCGTATTGTCAACGGTTCCGAAAGGAGCGAAAAAAGGGGATTTTGTAGAGTGTCTCCTCGGAGATTATGTAGAGAGTGAAGATGCATGGGAGGTAACGCCTCTCAGCTTTATTGTTAAATCTCAAAAAGTTTCGTAGTTATGGCAGGATTGGTATGCGAAATAGCAACGATGATAATAACTCTTTCATATGTTGCTTTTTGGTCGGAGAGAACAATTCTTTCAGCTCAAAAAATTATTTTGATGGGAATGTCCAGCGTTTTTCTATTGGTTGTTTTAGCCATGGGTTTGGTTAATTCAATGGCAAACGTTGGTTTTATTGTACCTCTTTTCCTCATGCAAATTTATACGATTTGCATGCTGATGAAAAGGCTACAAAAATTTTTGGAAAAGAAGAGTTTGGCTACTTTTCAAGTAGGGGAATTTTTCAGAAGAGATTCCGTAAACCAGCGTTATGAATGCATAGGAATACTTGAAAAAGATGGGCGCAGAATGAGAGCATATTATTGTTGTTCTCAGATAGATGTTGCCAGAGGGGCGACCTATCAAGTGGCCGAAGCCAAATTGGTTGACTTCAGAATTGAGGTCAGCTTAAAAATATGCAATTTTGAATAGGGGGCAATAGTTTGTAATTGACCATCTCAATAAAAAGCCTTCTCTGCCCTCGGAAGGTGTAAAGGTTCTTTTCTGTGAAGAAAAGAACCTTTTTTTGTTTAAAATTCCTTGAAATATATGAAAAAGTGTTGTACAAAACCTTTGTTTTACGATAACACCCCTGGAGGTTGTCGTAAGGTTTAATTTTATAAGGATTGTTAAAATGGTTGAAATTACATTTAATGCTGAAAAGCGTGAGAAAGCAGGTAAGGGGGCAGCTCGTGCATGTCGTCGTGAGGGTCGTATCCCTGCCGTTATTTATGGTGGTAAACAAGAACCGATTATGATTTCTTTGCATCCGGTTGAGCTTGAAAAAGCTTTGGATACTTTCGGTTTTTATAAAGCTGATATTACAATTGTCCTCGACGGTAAGAAATACAGCGTTGTTTGTCAGGATGTTCAATTCCATCCGGTATCTGACAGACCTATTCACGTTGATTTTCTCAGAAAATAAGTTTAAAAAAAGAATTAAAGAGCGGTTTGTCGAGGTGTTTTGCCTTGAAAATCGCTCTTTTTTGTTTTGAAGGTTGCAGATGTTTTTAGTTGTTGGTTTGGGGAATCCGGGGGCAGAGTATGCCAATACGCGTCATAATGTCGGTTTTATGGCGGCAGATGCTTTGCATGAGGCTTTTGGATTTTCCTCATATAAAGTTAAGTTTGATGGTTTGATTGCTGAGGGAAATATTGAAGGGGAAAAAGTATTTATATTAAAACCGCAAACATATATGAATTTGTCAGGAAATTCAGTTGTTAAGGCTGCCGCTTTTTATAAAATTTTACCGCAGAATGTTATTGTGATTCACGATGATATGGATTTGCCGGTTGGAAAAATTAAGGCTAAATGCGGAGGCGGTGCCGGCGGACATAATGGTTTGAAGTCTATTGATGCGGCAATTTCTCCGGCTTATAACAGAATACGAATCGGTGTTGGACATCCGCAAGGAAACGGAGAGGCTGTGGTAAATCATGTTTTGTCCGGTTTTAATAAAGCAGACAAGGCCTTAATTTCTGAAGATATTGATATTGTCGTAAAAACGCTTCCCGTTTTGTTGAAAAAAGGAGTGGCAGATTTTTCAGGGCAAATCGGTATGTTGCAAAAGAAGTAATTCTTTCTTCTGAGGTATCCCTTAATATCAAAATCTTTTATGCAGAGAAACGTTATTGTAGAGAAAAGCCGTCGCCAGTGAAAAGGTAGCGGCTTTTCTTATTGAAAAACTCATGATTATCGTTTATAAGGAAAAAAATTTATTTTGCTAATCAAGGAGTTTGGAATGGGGTTTAATTGCGGAATTGTCGGTTTGCCTAATGTCGGTAAATCTACGTTGTTTAATGCTTTAACACAAACGATTGCTGCTCAGGCGGCAAATTTTCCGTTTTGTACAATAGAACCAAATACAGGCAGAGTTGCGGTTCCGGATAAGCGTTTGGATAAGTTGGTTGAACTGGTTAAACCTAAAAATGTGGTTCCAACTCAATTGGAATTTGTTGATATTGCCGGCTTGGTTAAAGGTGCTTCCAAAGGTGAAGGTTTGGGAAACCAATTTCTGGCAAATATTCGTGAAGTTGATGCGATTATTCATGTCTTACGCTGTTTTGAAAATGAAAATATTACGCATGTCGAAGGTTCGGTTGATCCTATTCGTGACGCTGAAATTGTTGAAACGGAATTAATGATTGCTGATTTGGAGTCTCTTGAAAAACGTTTTGATCAGGCTCAGAAAAAAGCCAAAGGCGGCGATAAAGAAGCTATTGTCAATGTGAGTGTCATGACGCCGATTATTGAGGCTTTAAAGTCCGGAAAACCGGCAAGAACCGCTGCGCCCGATGCCTCAAACAAAGATGCTTGTAAGGCTTATAAAATGTTGCAGTTACTCACCTCAAAGCCGGTTTTGTATGTTTGCAATGTTGATGAAGAATCGGCAGCTTCCGGTAATGAATTTTCAAAAAAAGTTTTTGAAAAAGCAGCGCAAGAGGGAGCCAGAGCCGTAATTATTTCCGCAGAAATAGAATCTGAGGTTGCTCAGTTGGAATCAGAAGATGAGAAAAAGGAATTTTTAGCTTCTCTCGGACTGGAAGAAACCGGATTAACTAAAATTATTCGCGAGGGATATAATCTTTTAGGCTTGCAGACTTATTTTACGGCCGGACCAAAAGAGGTTAGAGCTTGGACTTTTCTTAAAGGCTCAAAGGCTCCTCAATGCGCCGGAATTATCCATTCCGATTTTGAGAGAGGCTTTATTCGTGCCGAAACAATTTCTTATGATGATTATGTTAAGTTGGGTGGCGAACAAGCCTGTAAAGAAGCCGGAAAAATGCGCTCGGAGGGAAAAGATTATGTGGTTCAAGACGGTGATTTGCTCAACTTCCTTTTCAATGTTTAGTCCCTTTTGGCAAAGTTAAAGGAGAGTGTATGAGGCTGGCTTTATTTCAACCGGATATTCCGCAAAATACGGGCACATTGCTCAGGTTGGGAGCTTGTTTGGATGTGGAATTGGATATTATTGAACCTTGCGGGTTTATTTTTTCCGAGCGGACGTTAAAACGTTCAGGTATGGATTATCTTGATATGGTTAAATATCGACGCCATGATAGTTGGCTCGATTTTTTGGATTTTAGAGAAAAGCATCCAGATGAATACGGCCGTTTGGTTTTGTTAACGACACATGCCAGTCAGCCTTATACAGAATTTAAATTTCAAAAAAACGATATTATTCTTATGGGACGCGAAAGTGCAGGTGTTCCGCAAGAAGTTCATCAAATTGCCGATGCGAGATTGCTGATTCCCATGAACGAAAAAGCTCGTTCCATAAATGTTGCGGTTTCCGCGGTTATGGTGGTCGGGGAATGTTTGCGGCAAACGGATGGTTTTCCCAAAATCAGCAAATAGCCTTATCTATACTCTTGTTGTTTATTTTGATACCATTCGGCGATGCTGTTTCCAAGGTCATTTTGACCGAGCTTGTGTGCCGTGCGTCTTTTATTTTGGGCTTCTTTTAAAACTTGAGCTTTTTCAGAATCGTTTTTGCTATCAAAATCAGCCATTTTTTGTTCAACATATAATGCACGAGCTGTCTCGTCGGCAATTCCGAGGCTGGATATGCGGACTAATTTTTCTACTCTTATTCGATCCGCTTCAGTTCCGGTATTGCCGTCATTAATATAAAAATCAATTGCCTCGCTCATAATTTTATTTTTTTGCTTATGGGCTTTTTTCTGTTGTTGTACAAGAGGTGTGCTTTGGTATTTCTTTTCGGCATCTCTCAATTCTTGTCCTAATTGGCATTCTTTTAGGTTTTTTTGTGCTTCGGCAAGAGCATCTCGGGCTTGACGATATTCTTGATAAGGAGAAGAATTTTTTCTGGCGTTTATTTCTCCCTCTAATCTTGCAATTTCTGCTGCATCAGGTGTCGGTTTTGCATTTTCGGCATCCAATAAATGTTGCAACTGATTAATTTCAACGTAAGTTGCATTAACGGCAGCAGTGTCTAGTATCGGGGCTACCGGCGGAGTAACGCTGTCATCACCGTGCATGAGACGTTGATAGTCATAGCGTGCAATTTCTTCTTGCCGATAAAATGCATAATATTCTTGCTGTTCAGGTGTTCCGCTTCCATATCCGTTAAGAGCATCTGAAATATTTTGTTTTGCCAGCTCAAGAGCTTGATAACAGTTGTAATAGTCTATTTGTTCAGGTGTGCGCTCATCATCAACGCCTACCGGCGGAGGTGTTGAGGCGTTCATAAGTGCATGTGTTTCTTGCTCAATTTTGTTGTTTTTATTGTATTCAAAAGTGTAATAAAGTTTTTTGATATCAGCATATTCGGGCAAATCACGAAAACTTTCCAAATCGGGAGCATTTACAACCTCTAATCCTACCGAATAGGCGGCTTTGAGCATTTTGGCGGCATTTTCTTTTTCTTCAAAATCAAATTGGACTTTAGTTTCTCCCATGGCTTTATATGTTTTGGCCAATATCAGGTAATCTGCATAATTATCACTGTTTATGTAAGAATTGGCGATGATGTCATTTGCATTCTTGGTGAAAATGATGCTACGGTCTTCATAAGTATAGATTAGCCAGTCAGGGTGTTCTTCATCATGCTCTTCTTTGAAAGGAATCTCGTATTCGTGGAATAGGGCTTGAATATGGGGATCAACCTCATCTTTCCACTCTTCTGCCGGAATTCCTTGATGGGAATTGCTGGGGTTGCCATCGCGAATATGCCCTTTTACATTATCACTTAAATGATAATTTTTATATTCGTTAATGAAGTCTTTCAGCATTGAAATATCTGCGGCACTTCGGCTTTCTATGGCATTTTTTATATTATCAATATCATGTCCTAAATCTTTATAGTACATACAAAACAGAGGATCGTCCAAATACAAACGAGCTATGCCGATGATAATATCATCTTTATCTTGTTGGTGTTGGGTATCTATTTCATTACCGGCAATACCGACATCAATTACCGGATCATTTTCTGCCGGAAGCGGGATGCCGGCCAGTAGGTTTTCACAGATATATGAGCTGTAAGTTGCGCAGTCATTTCGATTTCTGGTAACGCGCTTATTTTGATTATGCTGTATTTTAGATTCTTCAAAACCAAGCTCTTTGAGCATGGAGGTCAATTTATCTTTGTATGGTTTTGATTTTGGGTCTATATTTCCAAGCTGGTCGATGATTTGAACATTTTGGTCTTTATCAATGAACATGGTAATAATATGACCTTTATCATTACCATAATCTAAGGCTAGCGGAATAGCGATATTTTCAAATTTTTTAGGATGCTCTTTTAGAATTCCTATAAATTGTTTAAGTTTATCGGTTTCTTGATTGCTGTTGATTATAACGGCAGATGTCAGAAGTGTTTGAGCGTTTGCTGGTTGGGCTGAAAGCTCATCGGCCAACACTTTTGCCGGCTCTCCGCGTTGATTGAAGATATAGTTGACATCTAAAAACGCAGCTTTGTCCGAACGGAGCGGATTACTGTTGTTGGATTTGACTTTTTCACGAAAAATATAATCAATCTGTTCAGGATAGTATCCACTGTTATACTCGTTATCTGCAAATTCTGTCAGCGGTTCAATTTCTTGACCGTTTCGGTCTGTTTTGTAAAGTAAAGAACGCAATTGTTTTTGGATATCGTCATATCTTTCGATATGCGGTGCAACATTGCTTTCTGTTTTGTAGGTTTTTAATTCGTGAAGAGCTTCAAATTTATCATCGGCATATTCAAAGTAATGATAAAGGTGCTGAATAAATTGCTTGTCTTCTGTTTTTTTTATATCAATTCCGCGTTCTACAAGCAGTTTCCATAATTCAGTTTCTAAAACGTTGCGTGCATTTTCAGGTTCTTCCTGATTGATATCAATATTTCCGCTCGGTTTTATTTTGGATTCGCGTTCGTTTTCCGGAATATTCCAATAAGTATTTACCAACTGTGCAACTTTATCCGCATCGGCACGTTTTGGATATTTGTCTTGTACCTTTTCAAGGTATTCTATGAAGAGATTTAAATTTGTATCCATATCCAACATGGTATTTACTTTCAGTTAAATTTTGTTCTTATAAATAAATCTAGCACAATTATAGAAATTTGTCTATATTTTTGTCTTATTTCTGACGCTCTTATTCTCCTATTCGGCAAAAATCTTCTATAGTATCAGCTTCTAGATATGGATTGCAGTTTTTTTCAATTCCTAAAGTTACTGGACCAACGGGTAATCCTTGTCGAAGACGTTGTTCCGCGTTTTTTAGATATTGAGTGATTTCTTGGCTGTTTTGATTGTATTGTTTGGCAAAAAATGCCGCATGCATGGTATATTCATGTCCTGGATAAAATAAAACATCATCAGGTAAAGATTTAATTTTTTGCAGAGCTAAAAACATATCTTGTTCGGTTCCTTCAAAAAGTCCGCCAACGCAAAGATTAAATAAAGTATCTCCCGTAAAAAGAGCTTTATCTTTTTTGAAATACCATAAAATATGTCCTTTGGTGTGTGCTGAAACATCGATTATTTCAGCTTTTGATTTTCCTAAAGAGAAAGTTTCCCCGTCGTTTACGCCAATATCAAAGCCTGGTATGCGTTTATAGTCTGCTTGATTACCGACAACTTTTGCGCCATAGTGTTCTTTAAGTTCCAGATTTGCGTCCGTATGGTCAAAATGGTGGTGTGTATTTAAGATGTATTGCGGCTTTATTTTAAGTTTTGATAACTCATCAACTATCGGTTGGGTTTCTGATGGATCTATTACGGCAGAGATTAAGGTATCATCATCAACCAAAATGTAACTATAATTATCCATATAGCCAATACGGCAAGGTACGGTATAAATCTTTAGGCTCATTACAGATAATCCTCTATATTTATTTCATCAATTTGTTCACTCTTAATGTATTGATTGGCATATTCTTGAAAGACTCGACTGCGGATGAAAATGTCATAAAGGTCAGGATCTATATGTCCGTTATTTTTCATTTCTTTCATGATACCTAAGACTTCTGAGAGTTTTTTAGGTTCTTTATATGGGCGGTCTGAAGCGGTCAAGGCTTCAAAGATGTCGGCAATTGCCATTATTTTAGCAGGAACGGACATTTGTTCTCCGGTAAGGCCGTTCGGATAACCTTTTCCGTCTATACGTTCATGGTGAGCGCCTGCGTATTCTACAATATTGGATAATTCTTTTGGGAAAGGCAGAGCCTTTAACATCTCTATTGTTACAACAATATGTTCGTTTATTTTTTCTCTTTCTTCTTTGTTAATGGTTCCTCTCGGGATACTGAGGTTGTATAATTCTCCGTAATTATAAATTCCGGCAATGTGGTCAGGACGATTTTGCAGCAGGTTTTCTTTTGCCGGTTCACTGAATAATTTTGTATCTTTTATTCTTTCTCTTTCTGCCCATGACAGTCCAAGCATTCGATTGAAATATCTGACGAATTGTATTTTAGATAGTTCTTCTAGATGTGATATATCTTCATCGGTTAAGGGAATATCTCCGGTGTTGCACTTTGCAATAAATGCAAAATTATTCTCTAATTGTTTGACGGTATTGATGTATTCTGCTTGCAGTTTTTCTTTGCTGTCGGTATTTTGGAGCCTTTTTTGTAGATACAAAATATGGGCATCCCGGCGCAGAATCTCAAATCTATCCCGGATTTCATGAATGCGATTGAAAATTCCTTCTAATTTACTGGCTTTGTCAACAATGTATTCAGGAGTGGTTATTTTTCCGCAGTCGTGCAACCAAGAGGCAATATGTAAAGTATAAAGATCTGTATCACTCATCGTGAAATCTTTATATTTACCACTGTCTTGTTCAATAACCGCAGTTGCTAATAGACGGGCTATAATCGGAACTCTTTGACAATGTGCTCCTGTGTAGGGAGATTTTGCGTCGATGGCTCTTGCCAGAACTTCTATGAAAGATTCCAAAAGCTGGGTGTAATCTTCTCCAAGTTTTTTATTTTCAAGAGTGACGGTAAGAAGTTTGCATAAGGTTAAAAGTTCGTTTTGATCTTCAGAAGTAAAGTTGATGTTTTTTCCGTTGCTGTCAAGGTTGTTGATGAATTCTACAATGCCGACAGGATTATTTTTACGATCTATCAGGGGAATGACCAGTGCGGAGATGGTTGAATAATTGCAAATTTCATCAAATTTTGAAAATGCTGAGGTGTCTAAATCAGGATGAGCGTAGAAATTGCTTATATTCATAATTTCATGTGTGAGTGCACATGTTTCTGCCGGACTACGTTTTTTTTTGTTTTTTATGTCATTTATTGAGCGGCTGGGAAAGAGACCTGCAAGTTCTGGGTTTAATGCGTGTAAATTTAGGCTTTTTATCCAACCGTTTTCAAGATTGAGGTAATTATTGTCGCTGATTGAAATAAATATGTATCCGTCAATTCCGGCGCTGTTTATTGCATATTCCAGAATTTTTTCCGTGATGCTGTTATAGTCAGTTGATATTAAAGAATCAATTAACGATAACAAACTGTTGCTTGATGAATTTAATCCGGCCACCGTATTATCCTAATCTGTAATATTTTAGTACAGAGGATAGCAAAAATTGGTTAAAAAATTATAAGTTTTAGCTTATTTTTGATATTAGGTATTTAATATCTTCTTCATTTAATTCGTCGCTATTGTAATTGTTGGTTAAAATTCTTTCAATTACTTTGTGTCCAAAGGCTTTTCGATTATCTTTTCGACAATCAAAGTGAATGTCTTTTATTACTTTTAAAGCCGTAAAAACTGCCGGAAATAATGTTTTTGGAATGTAAGCTTTTCTTAGTAAATTTCTAACCATAAAGTCTGCCGATGTATTAAAGAGAATTTTGCGAACTTCAATAATCGGGGTGTTTGATAAATAGACTAATGCGTATTCAAAAAATTTTAAATCTCCGAGACAAATTGAACGAACAATCATGTTGGGGGTTAAGCGATTGGCGCTGTATAGTTGATGGACAAGCTCTTCAATTTGTTTGTCTGAGCTAAATTCTTCAGAAATTTTTAAGGTTGTTTTTTCTTTAACTTCTTCAATAATATCCGTTGCCAAATTTATTGGAATATTGTGTGTCAGTATTAAGCGTTTCTTGAGTTCTTCTGATAAAGAATGTGCCATTTTTTCTATAATGGAAACAGGAAGTTCACTTCGATAAACCAAACGACGTTTAATATCTTCGTCATGAAAATATTTTTGCAAAATATTGTTGTAAGTTTCTTCTTTGATTTCGGCTGTTTCGTTTGATACCAGAACACCTACAACTTCTGAGGGGCATTTATCAACAATATACTGGGAAATTTCTTCCGGTAAGTTAAGTCTTCCGGCTACGGCTTTTTGTTGGTGAATGTTTGATAAATCTATAATTTTTTTTAGGTCTTCAGAAGTTAAATCTTGATAGTATTTTATGAATGGAAGTGAGATGGAAGCCGTTTCTTTTAATAGTGAGTTAACAATATCTTTGGGAAGATTGCGGCTGTTTTTTAAACTTTCTGCTAGCGTTTGTCTTACTTTAAGTTCTACATCTTTTATCAGAATCCGAAAAATATCTTCAGCCAAAGAGGCTTCTATGTTTTTTAATTTATTCTGGATTTTGGCAGAGTTGTAAAAAGATACTATTTTTTGCGCGACAACCATCTTATTCTCTACCTTTTTAGGGGCTTGAGAAAGATTGATAACGTCTTGCTTGTTTAGCCGGTTCTTGTCCATGTTCATCATCTTTTTATTGTTGCATCTGTATATATAATAATATGATTTTGTCTAAAACACTAATTACATTTTTGTTACACTAATCCTTTTTCTTTCTTTTTCTTTGTATCTATCTGAAATTTTTTTAATTTTTTTGGTAATGGTTTGCTGATTATTTTACTATCTAATCTTGATTTGTCAATTATATTGAGTTCATAATAAGCAATTGTATATTCAATGATTCCGGCATAATTTTTTAAGGGAGAGTTCCATAACATGGTGTATACGAAAGTGCTCCCGGTCAAAATGCTGTTTTGGTAACGTAATTCTCTGCGAAAATTGCGCAAATGCTCAAATGAAATGCTTGAATTTAATTTGAGCGCAAAGGCCCTCATTGAAGATTCAAGGTTGGGGAAAATTGCTATTCGGTAGCTGTCGTCTTCCTCTTCACCTTCCGGTTTTAATCCGTTTTGGGTGTGCCAAACAAGTTGTTTGTATAAAGAGTTTCCTTCTTTTACTATTCTTGACATGCCCCAATTCGTTTCCATGGCTGCGGCAGCTATTAAAAATGAAGGGGGGAGCGCATCAACTTTGTTTAGTAATTCAGATATAAGGTATTTGTTGCGTTGGTAGCCTTTTAGGCGACTAAAAATATCATATTTAAGGGCTTTTTCCTCAATGTATTTACTTTGTTTTTCCGAAAGTTCTTGTTTTTGAACAAAGTCTTTCTCAATCTCTTGTATTTTTTTGCGTTCTTCTATGATTTCACGATTGATTTTAAAGGTCAACGGTGCAAGAATTTTAATGAATATTGCATTCCGTTCTTTTTCATCGGTTATTTTAGTGAAGTCTGATGGGAAATTTTTTAGAAATATCGGAGGATATGTATAACTCGGTAGGCGAAGATATCCTTTAACTCCGTCGTAATCGTAGAAAGCATAGATTTCTTTAAGGCTGGAAACATCAATATTTTCCAGTTCAAGGGCTGCCGTTTGGGCTTTAACTTCCCAAACTAGAAAAAAACAAAGTATTAATGTCAGAAATCTTATTTTCATTTTTTTTCATTTTTTTGTTTTATATTGCGGACTTCTTTAACCGCGGGAATATATGTTTTTAAGAGTTTTTCAACGCCTTCTTTTAGGGTTACCAGTGCATAGGGGCATCCGGAACATGAACCTTTCATTTCTACAAAGACGATGCCGTTTTCAAAACTATGGTAGATAATGTCTCCTCCGTCTTGTTTTACTGCCGGTCGTACGCGAGCATTGATTAAACCAATAATTTGTTTGATTGTTTCACTTTCTTCTTCAGATAATGGTTGGGGCTCTACTACGGCTTTTTCTCCTGTGGAAATGTAGTCCATGATTTCTGCCATGATTTGAGGTTTTAAGGTTTCCCAATCAGTAGATGGTTCTTTGGTTACGGAAATCATATCTTGTGTGATAAAAACAGAAACAATGCCGCCTAAATCAAAAATTTGTTCTGCCAACGGAGATTTACGAATCGATTTCGCATCGGCAAATTCGGCTGTTCCCGATTTTAAAATTTGGACGGGAGGAAAAAAGTTAATAACGTTTTCTTCAGGAGTGTTTTGTGTTTCAATTATCATTTTATTGTCCTTGTACGGAGAGGTTTTTTAATTTGAAAGAAATTGTTTTGATAACATATGCGGCTCGTGTTGTATAATAGCTTATCGAGGCCAGGTGATTCGGTGTAAAAGAACTGTCTAAGACGCCATTTCTGACGATGGTTGGATTTAGGCGTGACGCACTTTCCAGATATTTAATTGCTTTTATCCAGTCTTCATAGATTTCATTTTTTACGATTATTTCTTTATAGTCTTGAGCAAGTCCTCGCATAATCAAATAGTAGGCATATGCTTGACCTTGTGTGTAATAAAATAAATCGTCTGCCTTATTATTGAGAATGCTTTGACTATATTCTCTGATATGATTTTCTATGTTTAAATTATTTTTCCATAAGGTGGACGCCGTGATTTTTGTAAAGTAGGCTAAATCTTGCGGGCTTTTATAAAATATACGGCTTCCTTCAGAGAGAAATTGGTTATATTCAATCAATCTGCGACGTCCTTTTCGATATTGACTGTTAGCTGAAGGTACCGGCGTTAGTTTGTTTTGCGGAGAAAACATCCAGATTGTTCCTGGGTACTGTAATAACATAGCGGCTTCTTTTAGCGGGTTTTCTTTCTCGCTAATCACTCCTTTGTCCAATTTTTTGGACAGGGCGAAAGTAGTCCTTCCGACGGCAGACATAATTCCAAGCTGAAAATTAGGCATATTATCCAGAAAATAAGACGGAAAGATAAAAGGTAAATTCGGCGTCCAGAGATTGTCATTTACTTCACGTTTAATCAGGTAAGACATCGTTTCTAACGTGGCTGATTGTTCCGGAGATACGCTGATTTCAAATTCCGTATTTGTATCTATTTTATTGATAAGGTATCCGCCCACAGGATAATACAGCCCGATAAAAACTAAAATAAGAATTCCCAAGAGTTGAGTCCAAGAGCTGAAAATCGACAAGAATCTGAGCTTGCTTAATTTTAATATTATTTTTATCAGTATTTCTTTTAGTCCGGAGAGCAAAGTTTGACTATATTTTAAAACTATGCGGATGGCGGATTTGAGCATCTTTTTTGACCTTTTTTCATAAACGTATGTAAAATTTCTTGAATATCCAATACATGTGTAAGTTTAGCGGTTATTAAGAAACTTGCAACACCCAAAATACATAAAACTCCAAAAATGAATAATTTAGGTATGATATGCAAGTTAAGCCAATTTCCGAATTGTTGATTTAACAGATATAAACCGATTTCAAGCAGTATGGCCATAACTAAAGAACAGAAGATAATTTTTAAGGTTTTGATTATTAAAAATTTTGGAAAAGACCAAAAGTCTCTTTTTCTTAATCCTCGGCAATATTGGTATAAAGAAACAAAGGCGGCAATGGTTGTTGCTCCGGCTATGCCTGCATGCCCGAACGGACGCATTAAAATAATTGAAAAAATTAAATTGACCAGTAAAACAACAATGCTGTATTTTACGGGAGTTTTGGTATCTCCTCTGGCAAAAAAATTAGGTGCGAGCGCTTTTACAAAGACATAAGCCGGAAGACCAATCGAATAAACAATAACAGCCTTTACGGTCATTTCTGTTTCAAAAGCGCCGAATTTTCCGTGTTGAAATAAGATATTGATTATCGGTTCAGCCAAAACGATTAATATTACCGCGGCCGGAATTGATAACAGTCCTCCGTATTCTATGGCTTTGTTTTGTACATTGCGAGCTTCTTCAATATTGTCGGTTTTTAAGTGTTGTGAGAGAATCGGTAAGACAGCAACACCAATAGCGGCGCCAACAACCCCAAGCGGAAGTTGTTGAAGCCTGTTGGCGTAATAAAGCCATGAAATGGCTCCGGTGCCAACCAATGAAACCAAGATGGTATCAACAACCATATTTATTTGGTAAATACCTGCACCCAAGATACCAGGGGCGATGCGTTTGAATAAGGTTCTGATATCTGGAAGTTTGATGATTCTGAGTATATTAATTTGAGGTTTTATATATACTTCTTGTTTATGCAGAAAGAATGATAACCATAAAATTTCTAAAAAACCGGCAACCGTTATACCAACAGCAATCCCATGTGCCGGTGTTTCTCCGAAAGGAGCAAAAATAAAGACGGAAATAATCATCATGACATTGAGAATGACCGGAGCTGATGCCGGTGCGGCAAATTTTCCGAGTGAATTTAAAATGCCTGACTGAAAAGATACTATGGATATAAAAAGTAAGAATGGAAAAGTTATGCGTGAGAGTGTAGCTGCCAATTCTATTTTTCCGGCATCATTGGCAAATCCAGGGGCCAATACTTCTACAACCCAAGGCATCAAAAGTTCCATTAATATGACAAAAATTCCAACAAAAAAGGCTAATACAGAAATTGCTTGTGCTGCAAAATGAATGGTTCTTTTTTTGCCGTTTGAAACAAGTTTTTGTGAAAGCATAGGAACAAATGCCGATGTAAATGCACCTTCGGCAAACAGGCTGCGGAAAAGATTAGGAAGTTTGAATGCAACAAAAAAAGCATCGGAAATCATTCCTGCTCCGAGAAAATTGGCTAAAACCATATCACGAAAGAATCCGGTAATTCGGGATATGAGCGTGAAGCCGCCAAAGGTTGCAATAGATTTGAAAAGACTCATTTATTTTTGCCTAATTTGTTTTATTAAGTTGATTTTAAGAGATTATAGGTTATAAATTGTTAAAAATGTAACAATAAATGCCGTTTTTGAATTAAAAAGAGTTGTTTTATTTTCTTTTTTTGAGTTGACAAAAAGGTTTTAAATTGCGATAATAGACAAAAGAAAAGAGTTTTTATTTGGAGAAATTTAATGACAACAATAACTGATTTTGAACAGAAACGAGGAATGTCCTCTATTGCTATGGGGAATCTGAATTCTGTTGCGGAAATTCCTGATTTGGATCATCTGCTAAAATTACAGACAAAAAAAGATAAATATTTAAAATTATTGGCGAACGGAAACTCTCAAGATGCTTCTCATGATGAGATGGTTAAGATTAATCTTTCAATTATGAATATTGATAAAGAGATTGCCGAATTTAAAGCTAAAGCCAAAGAGTTGAGAGAAAAATCTCAAAAAGGTAAAATGCCTGAAAAAACTGAAGGAAAAAAGAAAGTAGCAGAGATTAATCCTCAATTAATGAAAAGGCAAAATGAAAAGGAATAACTCTAAGATTATTCTTTTATAAAATTTCTCCAGACCCGGATTGTTTCCGGGTTTTTTTATCTTGTTTTTTCTTTTTTTTGTTTTAATCTCTCTGGCAAAGAATCTTAAATATAAATTATATGGATACTATTAGTTTTTTTGCAATTGAGGCTCCTTGGTGGGTTTTTTTGCTGGCCGGAATATCTGGAGTATTGATTTTTTTGCGTTTTTCTTTTGGGTCTTTAAGTCGCGGTGCTAATTTTATTTTGGTTCTGTCGCTTGTGGTTGCGGCTGTGTTTAGCCAAGCAAAAAACTCAAATGTTTTTTCTGTATTGATATCTTACGCATTTATGGTTTTGGCATTATCAATTTTATTGCTGAGCATAGATTGTGTTATTTATCGGATTTGCTTGAGACGCGGTAAAAAGCATTTGGAAGAAAGATTGAAACGGCAAAAAGATTACGAAACTCGAAGTTCTGCTGGTAGTAACGGAGAGTATTATTAATGCTAAAAAAAAGACCTTGAAATAAAACTTTCAAGGTCTCTTTTTTTTGTTATTCAATAATTTCAGGCTTTGCTCGCTTACGCATAATCGGATCTAAAATACGTTTGCGTAAACGGAGCGTTTTGGGGGTTACCTCTAAAAGCTCATCTTCTTGGATATAAGACAAACCTTGTTCCAACGTTAATTTACGTGGCGGAATGAGGTCAATAGCTTCATCTTTTCCGGCTGCAC
Organism: uncultured Alphaproteobacteria bacterium; assembly: GCA_944391465.1. Lineage (GTDB taxonomy): Bacteria > Pseudomonadota > Alphaproteobacteria > RF32 > CAG-239 > CAZU01. Next base: position 56,131 of record CALXTS010000003.1, on the reverse strand, counting down.
GAATGTTGGTTAATTGTTTTGATTTACAAGGATTGACTTCAATATCATTTGGTTTGGTGTGTTCCCCGATAATCATTCCCATATAAACAGGAACCCCCGAATCTATAAACATCGGACCGCGGTCTTGAAGTTTCCACAAAGAATAAGCAATTGCTGTTCCCGTTTCAGAAGAAATAAGAACACCGTTGCGGCGGCTCTCAATTTCTCCTTTATAGGGTTCATAGCATTTGAATAAACGGTTCATAACACCGGTTCCGCGCGTGTCGGTTAAAAATTCTGAGTGATAACCGATTAATCCTCTGGAAGGAGCATTAAAAATCAGGCGGACTTTGTTGCCGATTTGGGACGGAATCATCTCAATTAATTCACCTCTGCGGCGACCGAGTTTTTCAACAACGGCTCCGGAGAATTCTTCATCTACATCCACAACAACTTCTTCTACCGGTTCTAAGAGTTTGCCATTTTCATCTCTTTTCATTAAAACTCGCGGACGCGAGATTGATAATTCAAATCCTTCGCGACGCATGGTTTCAATTAATACACCAAGTTGGAGTTCTCCGCGTCCGGCAACTTCAAACGAATCAGAAGAATCCGTGCGAGAAATTTTTAAGGCGATATTTCCTTCGGCTTCTTTGCATAAGCGATCCCAAATCATGCGAGAAGTGACCTTATCTCCTTCTCGTCCGGCAAGCGGAGAATCATTAATTGAAAAGGTCATCGCCAATGTCGGCGGATCTATCGGTTGTGCATGAATTGATTGTGATACGTCTAAAGCGCAAATCGTATCCGCAACGGTTCCTTTGACAACACCGGCAACGGCTACAATATCTCCGGCATGTGCTTCTTCAAGGCTTTCACGATTAAGACCGCGATAAGCCAATATTTTACTGATACGGACTCTTTCAATCTCTTTGTTTTCACTATTGAGAACTTTTACGGTATCATTAACTTTTAAGGAGCCTGATTGTATTTTTCCGGTGAGAAGGCGACCGATAAATTTATCGGCTTCAAGAGTTGTGGCCAACATTGAGAATGGTTTATCCGGCTCACAAGAGGGCTCGGGGACATATGAACAGATAAGCTCAAACAGCGGGGTTAAATCTTTTTTCTCGTCCTCAAGTTCTTTTACCGCCCAGCCATTACGTCCGGATGCGTATAAAACCGGAAAATCAAGTTGTTCATCATTGGCGTTTAAGCTGACAAATAAATCAAATATTTCGTTCAATACATCATCAACACGGGCATCCGGTTTGTCTGCTTTGTTGATAACAACAATTGGTTTTAATCCCAGTTTGAGCGCTTTTCCCGTAACAAATTTTGTTTGCGGCATCGGGCCTTCCGAAGCGTCAACTAAAAGGACGACCCCGTCAACCATTGAGAGAATTCGTTCGACTTCTCCGCCAAAATCAGCGTGTCCCGGTGTATCTACGATATTGATGTGAGTGCCTTTCCAATTAACGGAAGTGCATTTGGAAAGAATAGTAATTCCTCTTTCACGTTCAAGTTCGTTACTATCCATAACGCAAGTTTCAACTTTTTGATTATCGCGAAAAGTACCGCTTTGTTTTAAAAGGCCATCAACCATAGTTGTTTTGCCGTGGTCAACGTGGGCTATGATGGCGATATTTCTCATATTCATGTTTTTGTTTCCTAAATAAAAGGCTATGCGTATCTATTTGCAAATTTTTAAAGTGCATAGCGCTGAAAATAGATTTCACTTTTTGGATAAATTCGCTTTACCATACACTTTTGAAATTAAATTTCAAGAATTTAGTGATGAAATTTTTATTTTTGATTGTGCTCTTGTAGATGTAATGTTTTTTGTCTTCCCAATAAAATTATAGATTGACTAATTTGTGCAAATGAGTTATTCTAAAAGAGTAATATGCGGGCGAATATTTTTATAGCCTAAAGATATTCGCATACTACAAATTGGATTATATAAAAATATATTTCGGCGCCACCGAGATATGTATGTTCGTCCGCATATTACACTATTTTTAGGTAATATGAGGAGGACGGTCATGCAGAAGCGTAGTCTTTTATATTTAAGTATAGTAGCGGCGATAATATTTAGTTGTTCATACGCACAGGCCGCTCTTCAATTTTTACCACGATATCAGGGCTCTTACGGGGTTAGAAGTCAGAGTGGCGGAAGGAAAGATGTTTCACTTTCTTGTGCATCTTATGGTGGCGTAGAAAAGGGAACTAACCAAACTTGTACGGGACAATTCAGTGCCGGAGGAAATATTTGTTATAAATCTTGTTCATGTGATAATTCAAAATTTCAATACACCATAGCTTCACATCAAGGGACAGGAAAACTTTGTGCATCGCTTTCCAACGCTTGTACGGATAGCGGAGGGACTTATTATTCAGGATGTGTTTTGAATAATTGTAATGTTCGAAATTCTACTTGGATTAGTGAGAGTAGTAAATCAAGTTATACATCAAACAACTATACATGTACATCACAAAACACATCAGGAAAAGACGGAACTTGCTATGTTTGTGCGTGTCCGTCATCATGGGCAACGGGAAGTTGTCCGGCAAATGCGGCAAGTTGTTCGACATGTAAAGCTATAAGTCCTTATACGGTATCAAAATTTAATTTGGTATCGTGTAAGACAGGATATTATAAGAACGGCAACAGTTGTACGCAATGTCCGGCAGGAAGTTATTGTGACGGAACAAATAAAACAACTTGTCCGGCGGGAAGTTATTCCGCGGCGGGAGCAAGTTCGTGTACGCAATGTCCGGCAGGAAAATACAGTGCTGCCGGAGCAACATCATGTACGGATTGTGCAGCGGGAACCTACTCAACGGCAGGTTCATCAAGTTGCTTAAAATGTAGTGCGGGAACATATTCGGCGGCTGGTGCTTCAAGTTGTACAACTTGTTCTGAGGGTAAATATTCAACAGCGGGTTCATCAAGTTGTATTTCTTGTTCTCCAAAACAAGCAAACAGCACCCACACAGGTTGTATTGATTGCAGCACAGACAGTGACTGTACTAAAGTAAGTGGCGGAAAATGTTCGGGAGGAACTTGTGTATATCCGGTAATTACATGTAATTCAACCACAGATCGTAGTAGTGAAAAAGCTGCTTGTGGGGCAGTATTAATGGGTTATAAATGTAGTTCTTGTACAGCTCAAACAGCAGATGGAACACAAAGTTCTCAATATAATTGTACATGCGAGGCTAAAACTTTATATCCCAATGGAAGTTCCGGAACCGGAAGCAATGGATATCTTATGGAAGGTGCTAATTACGGAATAGATACACTTTGTGATAATTGGCATATTGTTTGTCCTAATTCTAAATGCAAAGCCGGATATTATTATTCCGGAGGTGGTTGTTTAGCTTGTACGGGTAACACATATTCTTTCTCTAAAGCAACATCTTGTAAGGCTTGTCCGGAGGGACAATATGTTAATGACGCACATACGAAATGTATTGATCCAGCTTGTGAGGTTGAGTCTGTAACTATTCCGACAGGTGCATCTTGTTCAGAATATAACAGTTGTAATAAATGTTTAGCTTGGGCTTGTAAAGACGGATATGTACAATCAGGAGATGTTTGCGATAAAATATCTGCAGGATTTTTCTTATATGCTGATGGAACTATTGGAAACTCTACGACAAATGGAAAAACCATAATAGGTGTTGTTTTTGATGTTTCAAAAAGGTTGGCGATTGCTCTTAAAGATTTAGGAAAATTTGTTTGGTCAACGGAAAGCATATATTGGGAAACGACAACAGATAGTGAAGGTGTGCATATTAAAGGAGAATATGTTGATACAGGTGCAGATTCTAGTTCTGATGGACGTTCAAATACAGATAAAGTTTTAGCTTTTTGTGAAGGACGTTGTGAAAGTGCTTATCCGGCTTTCTATAAAGTTGAAAAATATAGTACGTCTGGTATTGGTAAAGCAGGAGAATGGTTTATTCCGGCAAGTGGTCAATTAGGTTCTATTAATGATAATATGGATGTTTTGAATGAGTCTTTGGCAAAAGCCAATAACGGAACTTCCGGAAATTTATTGGAAGATGAGTATTGGGCATCAACAGATACTAATGGAATGTCTTCTTATAGAAAATTTTCTTCCGGCAGTGGTTATATGACAACAGGTAAAACAAAAGAGCGTTATTTCAGAGCCATTATTAATTATTAAGTTTATTAATTTCAAATCAGCCTCGTTTCAAAAGACGGGGCTGATTTATGAATGCCTTACAGAAACCCCCGAGTTCACTCGGGGGTATCCATCTGTATTATTTTAAGGCTTTTTGCCATAGGAAAGTAGTTTATTACGTACAAGACCTCTTAAACTTACTTCCGGTCGGGCTCCGTAGTGACTGATGATTTCTGCTGCAACTATAGAGCCTATCATTGCACAGGTTCCTAAGCTCCGACGTTGGGTATAGCCATATAAAAATCCGGCGGCATATAAATCTCCGGCTCCGGTCGAATCTACTACTGTTTCTACTTTTTCCGCTTCTACAAATGTTTTTACTCTGCCGTTTACAACAACTGAGCCTTTAGCACTACGCGTTATTGCCGCTATTTCGACATCAGTTTTTATCATATCCAGAGTTTTGTAGAAATCTTCTTCCTCAAAGAGAGCTTTTATTTCATCTTCATTGCAAAATAAAATATCAACATAGCGTTTTATTAACTTACGGAACTCTCGGGTATGTCTTTTGACACATAAGGAATCTGATAAGCTGAAGGCAACTTTGCGACCGTATTTTTGTGCTAATTTACAGGCTCTTAACATTGCTCTTTGTGCGTTGAAGTTGTCCCATAAATAGCCTTCAATATAAATGATTTGCGAGGCTTCTATTAAATTTTCATCAACATCTACGGCACTTAGGTATTTTGAGGCGCCTAAGTATGTGAACATTGAACGTTCGGCATCCGGTGTAACAAGCACGATAGAACGTCCGGTTACCGGTCCTTTGTTTAAGGGTTGAGTAAAAAAGTCAACTCCGGCTGCTCCGATATCTCTGGCAAATTCTTGTCCGAGCTCATCGTCATGAATCTTCCCGATAAATGCGGGCGCTCCTCCCAATGAAGCCAATCCGGCAACCGTGTTGGCTGCAGAACCTCCGGGAACTTCTCTTTCCGTGATTAAATCGGCATAAATTTTGCCGGCATCTGCGGCTTCTAATTCTACCATGCTGCCTTTGGGAAGATTTCTTTCTCTTAAGAATCCTTCGCCGACTTTGGCTAACACATCTACGATGGCGTTGCCGATACCTAAAACGTCATAATATATGGAATCTTGTTTGGAAAACATTGCAAATCCTTTGTCTGTTTTTATCTTGTTTTCTGTTTTAATTTAATTTTTCTGCTTTCGCAACAATAAAAAACCTCCAAAAGCATGGAGGTTTCATTATCTATCTGTACTCTCGGATTATTATTCGTTAGCACCCGGGCAGATTTTTGCCTGTTCAGCATTGAATTTAATCCATTTCTCATCTGCATCGGCGTCATTGCAGATTGCTTCTTGCGGACATTCAGAAATGCATACGCCACAGTCAATGCAAGTATCCGGATCTACAACCAACTGTGTTTCACATTCGTGGAAAGCATCTACCGGACAAACATCAGCGCAAGATTTGCATTTGATGCAGGAATCATTTACTACAGAAACCATTAATATTACTCCAAATGTTGTATATTAAAAAACAGCTTAAATTTACTCGGTTTATTTAATAAATCAAGTCTAAACTTGCAGATACGAAAAAAAGTTCCCATATATATTCTTAAATTAAGTTTTTTAATTCTTGAGGAGATAGATAAAAATGTCGGATAAATTAGCTTTTCAGGCTGATGTCAGCAAAATGCTTGATATTGTGATTAACTCTTTGTATTCAGAAAAACAAATATTTTTGCGGGAGCTGATTTCTAATGCTTCTGATGCTTGTGACAAATTAAAATATTTGATATTGACGAATCCTGATATTGCTAAAGATTCCGGTGCTTTCAAAATTAAAATCACACCCGATGCCAAAGCAAATACCTTAATGGTTTCCGATAATGGTATCGGTATGAATAAAGATGATTTAATTAAGCATTTAGGTACAATCGCAAAATCAGGAACGGCCGAATTTGTTAATAATGTTAAAGATAACGGTTCTGTTTGCGATTTAATCGGACAGTTCGGTGTGGGATTTTATTCAGCTTTTATGGTTGCTGATAAAGTTGAAATCGTCACTAAAAAAGCTGGAGAAAGTCAGGCTTGGAAATGGATTTCAAACGGGTGTGACGGTTTTGAAATTTCTGAGGCAGAGCGTGAAACCAACGGTACGGATATTAAATTATATTTGAAAGATGATGCAAAGGATTATACTGATACAATTTATTTGCGTCATATTATTCGTATTTACTCCGACCATATTGATTATCCGATTGTTTTGGAACTTGGCGAGGCCGGAGAAGAAACCGTAAATACGGCTTCTGCTTTGTGGACGCGTCATAAATCTGAAATTACGGAAGACCAATATAAAGAGTTTTATCATCATATTTCTAAAAATTTTGATGATCCGTGGATGACTTTGCATTTTAAGGCTGAAGGAAATATTGAATATACGGGGTTGGTTTATATTCCCTCAGAAACGCCTTATGATTTGTTTCAGCCGGATAAGAAAAACGGTTTGAAATTATATGTAAACAAGGTCTTTATTTCTGATAAAGTCGAAGAATTGATGCCTAATTATTTGCGTTTTGTTAAAGGCGTGATTGATTCTGCCGATTTACCTTTGAATATTTCCAGAGAAATGTTGCAACATAATCTTTTAATTGAAAAAATTAAACATGGATTAATCAGTCGTTTATTAAAAGAGCTTAAAAAGCGGACAAACGATTATGATGATTATATGAAATTCTGGAATAATTTCGGTATTGCCTTTAAAGAAGGTATTTATGAGGACTTTTCTAATCGTGAAGAGATTGCCGAACTTTCTTATTTTGCATCAACCCATGATTTGAATCGCAAAACCTCTTTGGGCGAATATATTGAACGCGCTTCTAAAGAGCAAAAAGCAATTTATTATATTACGGGGGATAATATAAATGTTTTGGCTAATAACCCGCAACTTGAGGCGTTTAAAAACAAAGGTATTGAGGTATTGTTGCTGACAGATCCCATTGATGAATTTTGGCCGCAGGTTTTGCCCAATTATAAGGGATATGCCATTAAGCATATTTCTCAGGCGGAAGCTGATATGTCTTGGGAACGAAAGGAAAAGAAAGCTGATGAAGGGAGTATGCAAAAGTTACTTGATTTGATGACGGATTTGTTTAAGGAAGAAGTCGGCAAGGTGGTTACAACCGAAAAACTTGATAAGTCTCCCGCAAGTTTGACGGTAGAAAGCGGTCAAATGAGTATCCATTTAGAGCGGTTAATGCGTAATCATCAGCAGAAAACAGCTTTTGCCAGTACTCGTATTTTGGAATTGAATCCATATCATCCGCTGATTATTAAATTGGCAGATATGTTGCAAGATGAGAATCGGAAAGCTCAAGTTGAAGAAATTTCAAAAATTGTACTTGATCAAGCTAAAATTGCCGAGGGTGAAGCTATTTCCGATCCCTCTTTTTACAGTGAAAAACTAAGTGACTATATTTTGAAAGCTATCGCTTAATTTTTATCTATCTTTCTCTTGAAAACAGTCCGGTGTAAAACCGGATTGTTTTTTAAGGATTTATTATGTTTTTGATGATATAAATCCAAAATAAACAGAAAGGCAATACAATGACTTGTGCTCTCTATGGTTTTATTTTTGGGTTGTTTATCCCTTATATTGCAAGACGCTTTGCCAAATTTATGCCGGCGACGTTTGCTTATGCTCTTTGGCAAATCGTAATCCCCCTCAAAAAAGCAAAAAAAAATATTTCAGACTCTTATAAGACATTACGGAAGGCTTTTTTGTGGCGTTCTTTAATGTGCGGTTTAATTACCGCAGGGATTTCATATGCGGCTACTTTGAATTTCGGAGATGTCGGAATTGCTTGGATTGTTGCATATATTTGGATTTTACTCCTTTTGGCGGAGATAGATTATCGGATGTTTTTATTGCCCGATATTTTAACAATTCCGTTGTTGTTGTGCGGTGTGTTGGTTTCAGCAATGGGGTGGGGTTTCGTTTCACCGCAAGAGAGCGCACTCGGAGCTTTTATCGGTTATTTTTTCCCGGTTATCGTTAGTCTGCTGTTTGTTTGGAAAAATAAAGATGCTTTCGGAGGCGGGGATATCAAATTATTATCGGCTATAGGGGCATGGCTCGGACCAGATAATCTTTTGTACGTGATTATTGTCTCTTGTCTGTTATTTATGGTTTATGCCTTGATTAAACGCCAGAAAAGCGGAGCTTATGGTCCGGCTTTGGCTTTGGCCGGAATAATCGTTGCATTCTATTTTTTCGGAGTTTAAAATAAGTTCGGTAATTTCAAAGGAGAATCTTAAATGGCCGAGATTAAAAAAACAGTGACTAGAAAATCTTCTAAAGATGTTAAGAAGGTTTTGTTTAATGAAGATAAACGTTTGTTGAGCAAATTGCTTTCTACGGATAGCTTTGATTTGTTTATTATGTCTATCATCTTGGCTGATGCAATTGTTCTCGGTTTGCTGACTTCTGATGTTGTGAATATGTATTTTTATCAGGGGCTGTTCTTGCTGGACCGCTTGTTTATGGCTATCTTTATCGTCGAAATGCTTTTGAAGTTATATGCATTTAGAGGTGCTTTCTTTAAATCCGGTTGGAATGTTTTTGATTTGATTGTCATCTCAATCTCGTCTTTTCCGGCAATAAGCGCTTTTATTATTGTCAGAGCTTTTCGTTTGTTTCGTTTATTTAAGTATGTTCATCGTTTTTCAAAGGCAAACAGCATTGTTAGTGTTTTTTTAGAGTTGTTACCGGTTTTTGTTTCTTTTTTGGGCGTGTTTTTGGTTTTCTTCTACGTCTTTGCTATTATGGCCGTTAGTATGTTTGGTGATGTCTTCATCAGTTTTGAGAGTATTGGTCGGGCGATGTTTACATTGTTGCAGGTCTTTACTTTAGACGGTTGGGCTTCGACGATTGCTCGTCCGGTAATGGAAGTTTTCCCCAGTTCGTGGATTTATTTTGTGGTTTTAGTAATGACATCTTTCTTGTTGGTTGTCAGCTTTATAAATTGTGCGTTGGTGCAGATTTTGAAGACTAAGCAAAAATCAGAATAGAAAGAGAGCCTCTGTTGAGGCTCTTTTTTTTTGTTAAAAATTTTGAAAAAATTTGTTTGGTTGCTTGACTTTATCTTTTTGAGTAACTAACTAAGCCATAGATAAATCGTTTTATAAAATTAAGGAGCTTGTGAAAATGAAAATCAGACCTTTACATGACAGAGTTTTGTTAAGAAGATTGGAAGAAAATACTAAAACCGCCGGTGGAATTATTATTCCCGATACGGCAAAAGAAAAACCCAGCGAAGCAATTGTTGAAGCTGTCGGCGAAGGGGCAAGAACAGAAGACGGAAAATTAATTCCGATGAATGTTAAGGTCGGTGATAAGGTTTTGTTCAGTAAATGGTCAGGAACCGAAGTTAAGGTTAATGGTGAAGAACGCCTGATTATTAAAGAATCTGAAATTCTCGGTATTGTTGAAGAGTAATCTGTTTGTTTTTTAGTTTTTAAGAAGGAAAATAAAATGGCTGCAAAAGATATTGAATTTGGAACTTCCGCTCGCGCTAAAATGCTTAAGGGCGTTGAAACGTTAGCTAAAACCGTGAAAGTTACATTGGGACCTAAAGGTCGTAATGTGATTTTGGATAAATCTTACGGAGCTCCAAAAATTACTAAAGATGGCGTTTCTGTTGCAAAAGAAGTCGAACTTTCAGATAAGTTTGAAAATATGGGTGCTCAGTTGGTAAAAGAAGTTGCTCAAAAAACTGCTGATAAAGCCGGAGACGGAACAACAACGGCTACTGTTTTGGCTGAAGCTATTATTAAAGAAGGTTGTAAAGCCGTTGCCGCAGGTATGAATCCGATGGATTTGAAGCGTGGTATTGACATGGCTGTTGAAGCGGTTGTTGAGGATATTAAATCTCGCTCCAAAGACATTAAAACCTCTGAAGAAATTGCTCAAGTTGGTACAATTTCTGCTAACGGAGATCGTTCTATCGGCGAATATTTGGCTCGCGCTATGGAAAAAGTCGGTAATGAAGGCGTTATAACGGTTGAAGATGCAAAAGGTTTGGAAACAGAGCTTGATGTTGTTGAGGGTATGCAGTTTGATCGTGGATATTTGTCTCCGTATTTTATCACAAATACAGAAAAGATGTCTTGCGAATATGAGAATCCTTTAATCCTTTTGTATGATCAAAAAGTTACAAATTTACAGCCGCTGATCCCGGTGTTGGAGAGTATTGTTCAATCCGGTCGTGCTTTGTTAATTATTGCCGAAGATATTGAAGGTGAGGCTTTGGCTACTTTGGTTGTAAACAGAATTCGCGGTGGTTTGAAAGTTTGTGCCGTAAAAGCTCCGGGTTTTGGTGATCGTCGCAAAGCTATTTTGGAAGATATTGCTATTTTAACGGGTGGTCAGGTTGTTTCTGAAGAATTGGGTATGAAACTTGAAAATGTTACCCTGGATATGCTTGGTTCTGCTAAGAGAGTCGATATTTCTAAAGATGAAACAACTATTATTGACGGAAACGGCGATAAGGATATGATTGAAGCTCGCGGACAGCAAATTCGTAAACAGATTGAAGAAACAACATCTGATTATGATCGCGAAAAATTGCAAGAACGTTTGGCTAAATTGTCCGGCGGCGTGGCTGTTTTGCGTGTAGGCGGTGCTTCTGAAGTTGAAGTTAAGGAGAAAAAAGATCGAATTGACGATGCTTTGAATGCAACACGTGCTGCTGTTAAAGAAGGTGTTGTTGCCGGAGGCGGTGTTGCTTTGTTGTATTCTGCAAAAGCATTGGATAAGTTAACTCCGGTTAATCAAGATCAAAAGGTTGGTATTGATATTATTCGTAAAGCAACACAAGCTCCGTTGCGTCAGATTGCCGAAAACGCTGGTGTTGATGGTGCCGTAGTTGCCGGAAAACTTTTGGAAAATACGGATACAAATTATGGTTACAATGCACAAACAGGTGAATATACCGATATGGTAAAGGCCGGAATTATTGATCCGACTAAGGTCGTGCGTACTGCATTGCAAGATGCTGCTTCTGTTGCAGGGTTGTTGATTACGACTGAAGCTATGGTTACCGAATTACCGCAGAAAGAATGTTCTTGCGGCGGTGCTGCTGCTCCTGCAGGAATGCCGGGTATGGGTTTCTAAACAGACTGAATTTGCTTTGTTTGAATCAAAGGGGAGGTTTTCTCCCCTTTTTTATTTGATAAGTATCATATAAAGATTATATAATAAATGTAACAGGAGGAAAATATATGTTGCTTGATATGGAAAAGTTAAATCAACTGTATAATAACGGAGCTATTTCTGAGCAAGATTTTTTGGAGCAAAAGCAACGTTTGTATAAGAGGCTTGATAGATTTGACGGAGAAGCTCCGGCAGCAAAAAATGGTATTATTTATATTATACTCGGGTGGTTTTTAGGTACCATCGGGATACATAATTTTTATGCCGGTTATTTCTGGCGTGGAATTACTCAGTTGGTTTTGACAGCAACGTCTTGGTTGTTTTTGTTTATACCTTTATTGTTTACAGCGGTATGGGCTTTTTTGGAAATTATGTTGGTTAATCATGGCGGAAACGGCTTGTTTTTTAAAGGAAACAGAAAAATTATTTGGCTATTGAGGGTTGCTGCAGTTTTGTGGCTTGCAGGCGGTTTTTATTATAGTGATTTGATTAGCGCCGATGTAAAAATGGATTTTTGCCGTTCGTTGGTTGGGATTGATATTGATACAATACCTATTCAGTAAAAAATTTTAAAAAACTTAAAATTAATGCTTGCTTTTTTTTTAGAGTATGTTATTAAATATTCCGTTCTACAGATGCGGGTATAGCTCAGGGGTAGAGCGCAACCTTGCCAAGGTTGATGTCGTGGGTTCAAATCCCATTGCCCGCTCCAATTTTTTAAGCCTCCTTAAAGGAGGTTTTTTTATACTTTTATAAATACATTCTCATAAGTATGTTTTTTTGTTGTAAATATATATTTATTTTTTATAATGCAACATGTTGTTTATTTTTACATGGTGATAGTATGAAGCATATAATTTCGGTTGCTCCGTTTACATTTAATAAAATTGTAGATAAATCTAAAAGAGTTGATATCAGGTTGTTTGATAAAAAGATTCAACAAATTCGTCTTAACGATACAATTGAATATGTTAATATAGATACTCATGAAAAAATTTGGTGTGTCGTTCGCGGAATTGCAATGTTTGAAAATTTTGATTCTTTAATAGATGTTGTTCCTCCTCAGTTGATAGGTTATGATAATCAAGAAGAGATAAGAATCCGTATTAACAGACTTTATGCAGCAGATGAGCAGAAAGAGTTTTTTGCTTGCGGATTGTTTATTGAGGAAATGGAGCTTAATTTGAGAGAGAAATTCAGGTATTTGGAACGTTAAAAATAATACTTGCAAATTGGTGATAAAAATTTTATTAATTTGCTGTTTGGATGAGTGGCAGAGAGGCTGAATGCGCGCGACTCGAAATCGTGTATACGGGGTGACTCGTATCGGGGGTTCAAATCCCTCCTCATCCGCCAAAAAAATTGCCCCGTTGAGGGGCTTTTTTTGTAGGCAGATGATTCCGTTCAAACTTCGTTAAACCTCGTTTTCACGGGGAGGGATCCAAACTTTTGTAATTTCGCGTCGGTTGCTGTCGCTTTCCTAGCTCAAGGACAAAAGTTAGGGATACGCGCCAAAAACCTGACGTTGGTCAGCTTTTTGTCCCTATCCCGGCTCCTCATCCGCCAAAAAAATTGCCCCGTTGAGGGGCTTTTTTTGTAGGCAGATGATTATTTTTGAGAGGAAGACTGAGAAATTCGTCAAGAACTTCCAAAATGGGGAGATTAATTTTATCTTTTTCCTTGTTGATTGTGTCGGAAAATGCTATATTCTAGTGCAATCAAAATGTTTTTATTAATCTTTAAGAGGAAAATATGAGTAAAATAATTGTTCTTATGCCGGTTAGATTAGCCGCCACCAGACTTCCCAATAAACCGTTGCTCGATATTAACGGAAAAAGTTTAATTCAGCGTGTTTATGAAAATGTTAAAAATGTTATGCCTGAAGGTATTGATATTGCTATTGCCGCAGGGGATCAAGCGATTGTTGACGAATGTAATAAATTCGGTGCTACCGCTGTGTTGACGGATCCGGCTTTGCCCAGCGGAACAGACAGAATTGCCGCTGCATTGAAGGTTTTAGATCCAGATGGTTCTAAATATGATATTGTTGTTGATTTCCAAGGGGATAATCTTAATGTTAATCCGGCAGTTACTTTGCCATTGATTGATATGATTGAAAAAACCGGATGTGATATCGCGACTTGCGGAATGATTATTAATAACGAGGCTGATAAAGTTAATCCGGCTGTTGTTAAAATTATTATGGGGTTGCGTGAAGGTGAAACAGAAGGACGTTGTTTGTATTTTACCAGAGCTACGGCTCCTTATACTCGGAATCCCGAAAAATGTAAAAATCAGGATTTGTACTATCATATTGGTATTTACGTCTTTAAAGCCGACTCTTTGCAAAAAATGGTTTCTTTACCAACAGGTGTTTTGGAGATGAGAGAGGCTTTGGAACAGTTGAGAGCTCTAGAAAACGGTATGTCTATTCGTGCAAAGTTGTTAGACAATATTAAATTGATTGAAGAAGCTCCTGCAGATATCAATACACCGGAAGATTATCAAGAATCTTTGAAATGGATTAAATAGTCTTTCATTTTTTAGTGTACTTCAATAGTCCGCAATACATTTATTTTGCGGACTATTTTTTTTCTAAAACATTGACAATTTCTTCGGTTACTTTTTTAGCATCTCCGTAAAGCATGATGGTATTATCTGCATAAAAAAGAGGATTATCAACACCGGAATATCCTGCACCCAAAGAACGTTTTACAAAAAATACCGTCTTTGCCGCTGATACGTTTAGAATCGGCATTCCGTAGATGGGTGAAGATGAATCTGTTTTGGCTAATGGGTTGGTTATATCGTTTGCTCCGATTACATATGCGACATCTGCCGTCTCAAACTCATTATTGATGTTTTCAAGTTCAAAGACATTTTGATAATCAATATTGGCTTCGGCCAATAAAACGTTCATGTGTCCGGGCATGCGTCCGGCGACCGGATGAATGGCAAATTTAACATCTACATGATAAAGTTTTTGTAAATCTTCTGCCATTTGACGGAGTATGTGTTGAGCTTGTGCCACAGCCATTCCGTATCCGGGAACAATAATGACTTTATTTGCATTTTCCATTATAAAGGCGGCATCTTGCGGGTTTCCTGTTTTAGCTATTTTGTTTTCGTTTTCTTTGAGAGTTGAATATTTTTGGTTGCCGAATCCTCCAAGCAAAACATTTAATAAAGACCTATTCATGGCTTTTACCATAATGTAAGCCAAAATAGCTCCGCTGGCTCCGACGATACTACCGACTATGATTAAAAGTGAATTGCTGAGTGAGAATCCTATTCCGACAGCAGCCCATCCGGAATAAGAATTTAATATGGAAATTATGACCGGCATATCGGCGCCACCAATCGGAAGCACAAAAGTAATTCCGATTATTAAAGAAATTCCGCATATCCATAAAAAATACTCGAATTCTTTTTCTGATATGAAAAGTAAAAATATATATGTACATAAAATTATCAAAAGCAGATTTATAATGTGTTGAAATTTGAAAGTAATTGCATGTGTCGGAAGAATTCCTTGCAGCTTTGCAAAAGCAATCATAGAACCCGTAAAGGCAATTGCGCCTATAATCATTCCTAATGATATTTCAATTAAAGAAGGGGAACCTCCTAATAGTTCTGAGAAAGATATGAGGACTGCTGATAATCCTCCCAGTCCGTTAAAAACAGCTATCATCTGCGGCAGAGCGGTCATTTTGACTTTAATTGCACTGTAAAAACCGATAATCCCTCCCATAAGGATAAAAGCCAAAGGTGCTTTTATATCTATAACAAACGAAGAAAAAAGCATGGCTCCTATGGCAATAAGCATTCCGATTATTCCGATAATATTTCCTTCTCGTGCTGTATAGGGAGAAGATAAACTACGGATGGATAAGATAAAAAATATGCCTGAAATAAGATAAGACAAAGGAATTAGCCATTCATACATTATTTCTTCTCCTTTTTCTTAAACATAGAAAGCATTCTGTGTGTAACGGCAAATCCTCCAAAAATATTTATTGATGCAAAAAAAACAGCCCAAAGACCGAAATTTTTTGAAAGATGTTCGGTTTCCATTCCTGCCGCAATCAAGGCTCCGATGATTATGATTCCGGATATGGCATTGGTTACGCTCATCAATGGTGAATGTAATGCCGGAGTAACACCCCAAACAACAAAATAACCAATAAAACAAGCTAGCGTGAAAATTGTAAGTAATGTCCAGATTTCCATCTCTTTAATCCTTACTGTTATTTAAAATGCAGGTTTGTTTGATAATTTCATCGTTAAAGTCAAAAAGAAGTTTCTGATCCTTCCAATACATGCTGATAAAATTGTAGAGATTCTGTGCAAAAAGGATGCTGGCAGAATAGGGAATTTCTTTTTCAAGATGGCTGTTTCCGATAATGGTAATTCCGTTTTCCGTTATTGTTTGTTGGTTTTTAGAACCCCAAACGTTTCCACCGGCTTCAATGGCCATATCTATAATAACACTACCTTTTTTTAAGTATTGTAATTGTTCTCTTTCTAGTAAAACAGGGGCTTCTTTCTTTGGAGAAAAGGCCGAGCATATAATGATATCTGTTTGGGAAAGGAGTTCAGAATCTATTTTTTCAATAAATTTTGCACCCAATGATGTGGCTTGTTCTGATGTTTCGGTTCTGATATCGTGCGCATAAACCATTCCGCCAAGTCTTTTTGCCGTTGCGGCGGCTTGTAATCCGGCGACACCTAATCCTAAAATTAAAAATTTTGCGGGAGTAAGAGTTCCTGCAGAAGTCATCATTAAAGGAACAGATTTTAGGGAATATTGCAAAGCCTTAATAACTGCTTTGTAGCCGGCAAGATTGTTTTGTGATGATAAAACATCAATTGATTGAGCTCGAGAAATTCTTGGGACCAGTTCAAGAGCAAAACAAGTTAGTTTTTTTTCTTTGGAATTGAAAGTTTGTTGATTTTGATAACCAAAAATAATTGTTGTATCTGCTTTTAATCTTTTTATTTCTTCATCTGAAGGGGCATTAATTTTTAATATAATATCGGCTTTGGTTATGATTTCATTTGCTGTTTTTGCTATTTGGCCACCTGCATTTATGTATTCTTCATCAGAAAATCCTGATTTTTGGCCAGCTTGAGATTCAATTATTGTATCAATACCAATCGTTTTAAATTTTTTTGTGCTTTCCGGTGTGACGGCAACACGTGTTTCATTATCAAAATTCTCTTTAAGAATACCGATTATCATTTATTTTCTCACTATTTTAACTATATGTAAAACTTAAGCTACATATAATCAGCGCAAAGAGATTAACAATACGGGTAAGTTTTTTTATGAAGCAATTATGGAATTTATTCCGACTTTTTTTTAAAATCGGTTTGTTTACTTTTGGCGGCGGATATGCCATGTTGCCGCTTCTTCAAGATGAACTGGTTAAGAAACGTAGATGGTTGGAAGAAGAGGAACTCTTGGATTTATATTCTATCGGGCAATGCACGCCGGGAATAATTTCCATTAATGTTGCAACTTTTGTAGGTTACAGACAGGCAGGGATTAAAGGTGGTATTGCAACAACTTTAGGAATGATTCTTCCGTCTCTAATCATTATTACGTTGGTTGCCATGGTTTTGTATAAGTATATGTATAATCGCTACGTTACTTATGCTTTTGATGGTATAAGAATCGGTGTCGTGGCTTTGATCCTTGATATTTTATATGGTTTGTGGAAAAAGAATGTAAACTCGTATATGGCGGCAGGAATTTTCGCAGCCTCATTGCTTCTGCTTTTGTTTTTTAATGTATCTGCCGTGTTTATTGTTATATTTGCCGGAGCGGCGGGAATGTTGCTTAAGTGGAGGACTCGCGTATGATTTATCTGATTTTGTTTTTTGAGTTCTTTAAGGTTGGGTTGTTTGCTATCGGCGGCGGTTTGGTAACGGTTCCGTTTTTGTTTGATTTATCCGAAAAATACAGTTGGTTTACAACCAAAGAGCTTGCCGATATGATTGCGATTTCCGAATCGACACCAGGTCCTATCGGGGTTAATATGGCAACATATGCCGGTTATCATGCCGCTGGAATCTGGGGCGGAATTATTGCAACATTGGGTTTGGTTACACCTTCTGTTATTATCATCATCATGATTGCTCGGTTAATGGATAAATATAGTTGTAATCGACGCGTTCAAGACGTGTTATCGGGAATCCGGCCGGCTGTGGTTGCATTGATTTTTTGTGTCGGTCTGGAAATTGCAAAACTTTCGATTGTTGATATTAAAACAGCTTTGATGTTAGGCGTATTGGTTTTAATGATTCATTTTTGGAAGAAAAGTCCGATTTTTTATTTGATTTTATCAGGTTTCGCGGGCTTGATTTTTCAGTTATAAAAAAACCTCTCAAAAGAGAGGTTTTTTTATTAAATATCCAGAGCTTTACGGTATGTTTCCAGAAGAAATTCTTGTTCATCTCGGTCAGCCGCATTCATTTTGCGGAGTTTCATTACAGCTTTCATGATTTTTGTGTCAAAGCCTGCGGATTTTGCTTCGGCAAAAATATCTCTGATATCAGAAGCTATGGCGGCTTTTTCTTCTTCTAAACGCTCAATTCTTTCGATTAAGGAACGCAGTCTGTCAACGGCAATGCCTCCGACTTCTGCATTATTTTCTTCACTCATTTTTATCTCCTTCTTAATTAAACGATTGTCCTCAAACTATCAAAAATAATCCGTCTTTACAAGTAGGAAATTTTGTTAAGATGATTATAAAAATAATAGCTTGTTAACTTATTATATTGTATATTGCGCGTATTGATATTTTATAAAGGAATTAAAAATGCCTATTGATACTCATACAAAAATTTTGGCGACAATCGGTCCGTCTTCTTCAACACGCGAACAACTTTCTAAATTGATTGATGCCGGTGCCGATGCTTTTCGTGTTAATTTTAGCCACGGAACTCATGAAGAACATAAAGAACGAGTTAAAATTATTCGACAGCTTGAAAAAGAAAAAGGAAAATTCATTTCTATTTTAGCTGATTTGCAAGGACCAAAGTTGAGAGTTGGCGAATTTGCCGACGGTAAAGTTAATTTGGTTGAAGGTCAGACTTTCGTTTTAGATATGAATCCTAAACCCGGAGATGATAAACGCGTTTGTTTGCCGCATAAAGAAATTTTTGAGGCTTTGAAACCAGGGGACGATTTGTTGGTTAATGACGGTTATATCGTTCTTCATGTGGATAGTTGCGATAAAGAAAAAGCCATCACTACCGTTAAGGTCGGCGGAGTGATTTCAAGTCATAAAGGTGTTAATTTGCCAAATACGCCGTTGCCGATTTCTGCGATTACTCAAAAAGATCGGGAAGATTTGAAATTTGCCTTAAAATTAGGTGTCGATTGGATTGGGTTATCTTTTGTACAAAGTGCCGATGATGTTCGTGAAGCTAAAAAACTGATTGATGGGAAAGCTTGGCTTATTTCTAAACTTGAAAAGCCAAGTGCTATTGAGGAATTGGATGAGATTATTCAGCTTTCCGACGCTATTATGGTTGCCAGAGGAGATTTGGGGGTTGAATGTCCGATTCAGACGGTTCCCGTTATGCAGAAGAGAATTGTTGAGGCTTGTCGTAAATATGCAACTCCGGTTATTATTGCAACGCAGATGTTGGAATCTATGATTAATAATCCGAATCCGACCAGAGCTGAGGTTTCCGATGTGGCGACAGCCGTTTATGACGGGGCTGATACGGTTATGCTCTCTGCTGAAACTGCCGCAGGAAAATATCCGGTAGAAGCGGTAAATATGATGCATAAGATTATTGCTCAGGTTGAAAATGATCCGTTGTTCTTTGAAATGATGCGTAATTCACGCAAAATGCCGTATCGTGCGACTGAAGAGGATTCCATTACTTTTGCGGCGAGCGAGTTGTCTTGTGTTTTGAAGGATGTGGCGGCCATTATTTCTTATACAACATCGGGACGTACGACTTTTTTGACAGCCAGAGAACGTCCGAATCTTCCAATATTGGCTTTGACTCCCGATATTGACGTGGCGAGACGTCTTGTTTTGGTTTGGGGGGTTAAGCCTTTTATCAATAAAGAAAGTTTCAAGAGTTTCGATAAGGTTGAGGATTGTGCTGTTGCGGCGGCCGTTAAAAATGGTTTTGCCAAAGCCGGTCAGCATATTATCATTACAGCCGGTTTCCCCCTTAATGCAAAAGGGCGAACCAATATGCTACACACAGTCTATATAAAATAAAATTTATTTATGCGGGAAATGCTTAGTGTTTCCCGCATAATTTTTAGGTTAATCGTAAAATAAAAAACCCGCCTGAAAACAGCGGGTTTTTCAAAATCTAAAATTTGTATTCAACAAATTATCCCTGACGAGCTTTCAGCTTCGGGTTCTTTTTGTTAATTACATAAACACGACCCTTGCGGCGAACAATTTTGCAGTTCTTATCGCGAACTTTTTTAGTTTTCAAAGAGCTAAAAATTTTCATTTTCTTATTCCTTATTGTCAAAAGTTAACCGCAACTTATGATAAATCTTTAGTCTTGTCAATATTTAAATGATAATATTGGTAAAAAAGTCAGATTGATTTTGCTTTTCGTGAATCTTTTTTGTATTATAAAGCGTGATTTTGTTGGGGATTTTGCAAATGAAAAAGTATTTCTATATAGTTTTAGTTTCTTTGTTATGGTTTTCAAGTGCTCAAGCACAAATGCCGTATATGGAAGAAGTTAAGGCTTTGGGAGCTATTTCCGGTCAGGGGCTGGCTTGTGGTTCTTCAAAATATGATACTTTTGAAATGTTGGCTCGAGCAATCCTATTGACGAAGTCGCCAACGGATAGGTTGCAAAATGATGCGATTTACGCTTATTCAGAAGCTAAGGCTAATGCCTATATGTCTAAAGAAATGGATGGTTTTTTTGAATGTGCCGAGATTAACAGGAGATTTGATAATCAGGAAATTTTTAAGGCGGTTTTATATGGCGACGGGACAATAAAAATGCCTGACGGACAAATCTTGACCCCGAGAAAACCTTATGATGCCCGAATGATTTATAAGAAAAACAGCAAAGTAAGGGAGAATGCTCAGGCTATTTATAATGGTAGCGGAGATGCCAAAATTTTAAAAGTCGATGTCAAGGATAATACTTTGCAAGATATGCAACAAGGGAAAACACAGTCTTTTGAGGATTCTCCGCAACCGACTTATAAAAAACTCAACAGGACGTATGTTCCTGATTATCAGGAAAGCGGAATCGGCCATATCAGCCGTAAGAATCGTTAAAAATATATTCTTAAATTTTTAAATTTCCTTATTAAAAGATTGAAACTTCGTTTTCTTGTCTATATACTCGCCTCAATTAATTTGTTTATAAAGGAGAAAAAGGTAAATGGCAGCGGTTCAATATGTTTTCGTCATGCAAAATTTAACGAAGGTTTTTCCCGGAGGTAAAGAGCTTTTTAAAGGCATAACGCTTTCTTTCTTGCCGGGAGCAAAAATCGGCGTTTTGGGTGTTAACGGTGCCGGTAAATCAACTCTATTAAAAATCATGGCCGGTGTCGATAAGGAGTTTAACGGCGAGGCATGGGCTGCTGAGGGTGTTAAAGTTGGTTATCTGGAGCAGGAACCTAAACTTGATCCAAAGAAAAACGTGATGGAAAATGTTATGGACGGCTTGGCTGAAATTCGTGATTTAATGAAACGCTATGAAGAAGTTTCGATGAAGTTCGGCGAAGAAATGTCTGATGACGAAATGAATGCTTTGATTGAAGAACAAGCAAATTTGCAAGAGCAGATTGATGCATGCAACGGTTGGGATTTGGAGCGAACAATCGAAATTGCTATGGATGCTTTGCGTTGCCCTCCTGCTGATGCTGATGTTACAAAACTTTCCGGTGGTGAAAAAAGGCGTGTTGCCCTGTGCCGTTTGCTTTTGCAAAAACCGGATATCTTGCTTTTAGATGAACCGACAAACCATTTAGATGCCGAATCCGTTGCATGGTTGGAAAATCATTTGCGTGATTATAAAGGCACGGTTGTTATGGTTACGCACGACAGATACTTTTTGGATAACGTTACAGGCTGGATTTTGGAACTTGATAGAGGAATGGGAATTCCTTATGAAGGAAATTATTCTTCGTGGTTGGAACAAAAACAGAAACGTTTAGAGCAAGAGGCTCGTGAAGAATCTGCTCGTCAGAAGACTTTGGCTAATGAGTTGGAGTGGATTCAAAAAAATCCGAAAGCAAGGCAAGCAAAATCAAAAGCTCGTATTAATGCTTATGATGAATTGTTGGCGCAATCTGCTCGCGAAAAAATTACAACGGCTCATATTAATATTCCGATGACCGAGCGTTTGGGTGATTTGGTTATTGAGGCTAAAAATATTTCAAAGGCATACGGAAATAAAGTTTTGATTGATGATTTGTCTTTTAAAATTCCGAAGGGTGCCATTGTGGGAATTATTGGTCCGAACGGAGCCGGAAAAACAACTTTATTTAGAATGATTACCGGACAAGAAAAGCCTGACTCCGGTGAAATCAGATTGGGCGATACGGTTGATTTGGGATATGTTGACCAATCGCGTGATGAACTTAATCCCGATAAAAATGTTTGGGAAGAGATTTCTGATGGTTTGGATATGATTGAAATCGGAAAAAATACAATTCCGTCTCGCGCATACGTCGGACAATTTAACTTTAAAGGTTCTGATCAGCAGAAAAAAGTCGGGCAGCTTTCCGGTGGAGAAAGAAATCGTGTGCATTTGGCTAAAATGCTTAAAAAAGGTGCAAATGTGATTTTGCTTGATGAACCGACAAATGATCTAGATGTTGATACTTTACGTTCTTTGGAAGAAGGTATTATGGCTTATCCGGGGTGTGTGTTGGTAACTTCACACGATAGATGGTTCTTGGATAGATTGGCTACTCATATCTTGGCTTATGAAGATGAAGGTCATGTCGAATGGTTTGAGGGTAATTTTGAGGAATATGAGAAAGATAAAAAGCGTCGTTTAGGAGAAGATGCTGTGAATCCGCATCGTATTCGCTACAAAAAATTAGAGCGTAACTAGAAAAAAGGGCTTTGAATTTTACCTCAAAGCCTTTTTTTTAACTCAAAGTCTTTTCTTTTAGCATGATGATTGATTTCACTCTATCCAGATTGCTTGTTCCAATCCAGCACCAAAAGTTTCCGCAAAGGAAAGTTTTTCCTGAAAGTTTTTGCTTTAAGGTATTACAAAATTCCTTGCGACCAATATAACAGCAGGCTGTTTTGCTATGGTTTTCCAGAAAAATATTCTGATTAAAACAAGGTTGAATATCATTTATCATTTCTGCAAAATCTTCAGGGTTTACTTGAAATTTTAAAACACTGCATTTGTTGAAACTATAAATAATATCAAATATATTTCCTAAACTGCATTCGCCTTTCCAGAAGAAGGTGTTTGCATGGTAGGAAATTGTACCTTGATATGATTCAGATAAATAGCAACAGATTTGATCCATTCCCGCATAAAAATACGGACGATTTGCGGCGTCGGTAAAAATTAAATGCAGAGAACTGTTAAATGCGGCTGTTTGTGCAATAGTTTCTATGGAACTTTGGTGTGGAAGAGATGCTATGGCAACTTGCCAATTATCAATTTCTTTTTTGATGGAATTGATGATTTCCATTTTTCTTTTTGAGTTCATTTTATACTAATTTAAGTGATACAATAATTTTTATTTTTCTGTTCATATAATGAAAAAATTTAAGGTGTTGTCAATTTAATTTTTTGGCGGAAGTACTTTAAATGTGTAGAGTGTCAATTATATGAAATGGTGTATAAGGCTAGGCTTTATTAAATTTACGGAGAGACGAAACTAAGGTGTTATTTTAATTAGTGAGTGAGGATTTTCATATGTCAAAAGGTACTGTTAAATGGTTTAATAATAAAAAAGGGTATGGGTTTATTGTCCCGGAAACCGGCGAAAAAGATATTTTTGTGCATATAACCCAGTTAGAAAAAGCAGGGTTGCGTGGTTTGACGGATGGTCAGCGGGTTAATTATGAGATTTATGCGGATAGAGACGGAAAACCTGCTGCGGGAAATATTCGTCTGTTGTAAATTTTGGTGGTATAGAAAAGCCTTTGGGTTTTAGCCCAAAGGCTTTTTTTATAATTCTTTTACCATGCGTGCAAAGGTTATGCCTTTTTCTTCAAAGATATCACCTTCTTGATGATAACCGTTCTTTTCATAAAAATGTACTACAGTCAACATAGCGTGCATGACAATCTTACTGTAACCAATCTCTTTTGCTCTCTTTTCGGCATATTTTATTAACTGAGTACCAACGCCTTCTCTTTGATATTTGCCATCTACGGCAACTTGCATCATGCGTATGGTATCATGATTTATCGGGACAAGCATCAGTCCTCCAATCAACTTATCATCAAGGGCTTCAATGCATCCGATATGAAGGTAATGTTCTTCTTGTGCTCTGTGCGAATCTAAAAACTTCAACCCTAGTGGTTCCAGTAATATTTTGTATCGGAGCTGTACCAATTCATCATAGCGGCTTGAATTAAAATCTATATCTATCATTTTACGCATGGCACACCTCCTGTCGAATTTAGATATTTTGATTATAGCGCTTTTTATATAATTACGTCAACCGGAATAGAAAAGGTGCGGGAAAAGAAAGTTTGAAAATTTAGTAGTTGCAGATTAAAAAAAATCATTTATTTTCTTGTTAAAGACTGTGAATAAATAAACGGGTATATAATAATGACTCATGATTTAAATTTAATCAGAAATTTTGCAATTATCGCTCATATTGATCATGGCAAATCTACTCTGGCTGACAGAATTATTGAAACCTGCGGTGGTTTGGAAAAGCGCGAAATGACAGAGCAGGTGCTTGATAATATGGACATTGAGAGGGAACGCGGTATTACAATCAAAGCTCAGACCGTGCGCTTAAATTATAAGGCAAAAGATGCTAAAACTTATCAGTTGAATTTGATTGATACTCCGGGACATGTGGATTTTTCTTATGAGGTTTCTCGTTCTTTGGCTTCTTGTGAGGGGTCAATATTGGTTGTTGATGCAACTCAGGGGGTTGAAGCTCAGACTTTGGCCAATGTTTATTTGGCGATTGATAATAATCATGAAATTATTCCCGTTTTAAACAAAGTTGATTTGCCTTCTGCAGATTGTGATCGTGTTAAGCAACAAATTGAAGATGTTATCGGCTTGGACACATCTGAAGCAATTGAAACTTCCGGAAAAACCGGATTAGGTGTTGATGATTTATTGGAAGCCATTGTTCAGCGTTTGCCTGCCCCGCAAGGAGAAGAAAATGCTCCTTTGAAAGCATTGTTGATTGATAGTTGGTATGACAGTTATCTTGGGGTGATTATTTTAGTCAGAATCCATGACGGTGTTTTGCGCAAAAAGACACAAATTAGAATGATGTCCAATAACGCGACCTATTTGGTTGACAGAGTTGGTGTGTTTTCTCCTAAAATGACGGATGTTGAGGCTTTGTATCCCGGAGAGGTCGGCTTTATTACCGCGAGTATTAAAGCTGTCAGTGATTGTAGTATCGGTGATACCATTACTGATAACAAAGCTCCTTGTATGGAGCCGCTTAAGGGTTTTAAACCCTCTGTTCCGGTTGTCTTTTGCTCAATTTTTCCGGTTGATTCAAGCCAGTATGATTTATTAAAAGATGCTTTGGCTAAATTGAAACTGAATGATGCCAGTATTGATTATCAAAATGAAAATTCTGCCGCTTTAGGATTGGGTTTCCGTTGCGGATTTCTCGGTCTTTTGCATATGGAAATTATTCAGGAACGTTTGGGGAGAGAGTTTGATTTGGATTTAATTACAACAGCGCCTTCGGTTGCTTATAAAATCCATTTAACGAACGGCTCTGATATTACTTTGCATAATCCGGCAGATATGCCTGAACCAACTCAAATTAAATCCATTGAAGAACCGATGGTTAAAGCAACAATTTTGGTTCCCGATACTTATTTGGGGGCGGTCTTGAAGTTGTGTACCGAACGCAGAGGTGAGCAAATTGAGCTGACTTATGTTGGGACACGGGCAATGGTAATTTATAAAATTCCGTTGAATGAAATTGTTTTTGATTTTTATGATCGCTTAAAATCTATTACCAGCGGATATGCAAGTTTTGATTATGAACTCGTCGGTCATGAAGAAGCTGATTTGGTTAAAGTTCAAATCCTGATTAATGAAGAGCCGGTTGATGCTCTGGCTTTCTTGTGCCATCGTTCCGAAGCCGAATCAAGAGGAAGACAAATTTGCGAGCGTTTGAAAGATTTAATCCCGCGGCATTTGTTTAAAATTCCAATACAAGCGACAATTGGTGGACGTGTTGTGGCTCGTGAAACGATTTCTGCTTTGCGCAAAGATGTTACCGCAAAATGTTATGGCGGTGATATTACTCGTAAACGTAAGTTGTTGGATAAACAGAAAAAAGGAAAACAGAGAATGCGCCAGTTTGGTAAAGTTGAGGTTCCGCAGTCTGCGTTTATTGAGGCTTTACGAGTTGGCGATAATTAAGTTTTTTTGTTGAGGTTCTGAATTTATTTATTTTTTAATGATTATCTTCTATGCTTAAACAAAGGAGAATTGTTATGGCTAGAGTGATTATTTGTATGATGGATTCATTTGGAATCGGGGGAGCTCCCGATGCCGCATCTTATGGGAATCTCGGCGCTGATACTTTGGGGCATATTGCTGCAGCAAATAATGGTCTGAAAATTCCGAATTTGTCTTCTTTGGGTTTGTTGGAGGCGGCAAAAGGAGCTACCGGAAATTATCCTGCCGTCGGTTCTCAATCCGAAGGAAATTTAAATCTGCCTTCAAAATATGGACATGCTAAAGAAATCAGTAAAGATAAAGATACCGTTTCCGGACATTGGGAAATGGCAGGTCTCCCTAATCTTAACGGATGGGGGCATTTTAAGGCGGATTATCCTTCTTTTCCCGATGATGTTATTTCTTCCATTACAAGGGATTCTAAAATTCCCGGAATTCTAGGTAATAAAGCGGCTTCCGGTACGGTTATTATTCAGGAGCTGGGGGAGGAACACCTAAAAACAGGAAAACCGATTTTTTATACGTCGGCTGACAGTAATATGCAAATAGCCGCTCATGAAGAGTTTTTTGGTTTGGATAATTTATATTCTTTATGCGAAATTGCTTATAAATATGTTCAACCTTATAACATTGGACGGATTATTGCGCGTCCGTTTATCGGGCATAAAAACGGAGAATTTGTCCGCACGAAAAATCGTCGAGATTATGCCGCTCAACCTTTTGGTGAAACTTTGTTGGATAAGGTAAAATCTTCGGGTCGTGAAGTTATTGCCATCGGTGCAATTAATGATATATATGCGCACAGGGGTATAACGCAGGCTATTCACGCAGCCGGGCTTGAAGATTTATGGAAGGCTACATTAAATGCCGTAAAAAACGCTCCCGAAGAAAGTTTGATTTTTACTAATTTTGAAGATTTTGACATGTACTACGGGCATCGGCGGAATGTTAAAGGCTATGCTGAGGCTTTGGAATATTTTGATGCTCGTTTGCCGGAGCTTCTTCCATATCTTAAAGATGATGACATTGTTTTTATTACGGCGGATCATGGAAACGATCCGACCTGGGAAGGTACTGATCATACGAGAGAACAGGTGCCGGTTTTGATGTTTGGCAAAAAAATAGTTTCTCAGAATATTGGGCAGAGAAATACTTTTGCCGATATTGCACAGACAGTCGCTCAATGTTTCGGTTTGTCACCGTTTAAGTATGGGGAGAGCTTTTTATGAGTTATTTAGCTCCGAATTTGCCGACAGATAAGCATTGTTTTTTTGGTTCTCAAGGTGGCGTATCTTCCGGAATTTATTCCAGCTTGAACGTCAGCACAAAAAGTGATGATAATAAAGATAATGTTTTGCAGAATTTAGAAATTGCGGCATCGGTTCTGAATTTGCATAAAGAAAATCTTTTGTTGCTTAATCAGGGCGTGAGCAATAAAGTTGTTTATGTTGATGAGGCTTCTCAGGGAATAATTGAGGCTGATGGTGCCGTTACCGATAAAAAAGGAATCGGTTTATGCATCAGAACGGCAGATTGTGCTCCGGTTTTAATGGCGGATTTTCAAAATGAGGTTATCGGGGTGGCTCATGCGGGGTGGCGCGGTGCTTTCAAAGGTGTTATTGAGAATGCTTTGGATTTGATGATTGCCAAAGGTGCAAAACTGCAAAATATTCATGCGGCGGTGGGGCCGTGTATTGCTCAGAAATCTTATGAGGTTGATGGCAATTTTTATACTCAATTTATTACCGAAAATATTCAGTATGAAAAATATTTTATCCTTTCAAATAAAAAAAGGCATTATCTGTTTGATTTAGAGAAATTTTGTTTTGATAGGCTGGAGGCTTACGGCGTTTCGAGTATAACGGTTTCAGGACTTGATACCTATGCTTTAGAAAAGGAATTTTTCAGTTTTCGGCGTAATACGCACAGAGGCTTAATTCATGCGCCAAAATGTTTTCCGGTCGAGCTCTCTTGCATTGTATTGTGAACAACTTGGCTTTGGTGTAAATAGCTCTTTTATTTTATGAAAAAAAATCTATAATCAAAATATTGTTTTAATTTACGGGAATTTTTTATGTCTCCGTTCGGGAAGTTTTGTCTGGCGGTTTTCGGGCTTCGTTTTTTTGGTGCCGAAGGTTTTTTTCTCGGTCTTGTTTTGGGGCATTTATTGATTGACCGAACCGTTTTGATTAAGAAATTAAAAGCCGGTTTATCTGCTCTTGATGATAATGTGCGGATTATGTTGCCGTATAAGTATTATCGTTTTTATAATCGTTTGGAAGGACGTTTCTTTGGAAAAATCTCAGGAGCTGTTTTGGGTGGGCTTCTTTATGGTTGGGATGGTTTTATCTCTTTATTTATCATCGGTCATTTGCTTTTTGATGTTTCAAGAGATGGGAAAATCGGCGAATCATTGAAAAAATTTGATATTTTTGTTGATAAACATTTGGCCAAAATTATCGGTGTTGTTTTGGGCTTTATTTGCCAGAGCCGAATTTTGATGTTTACGGGAATTGTTATCGGTTTCTTTATAGATTATTATAGACTTGAGCAGGCAATGATGTTTCCTTTCTCTTTTTTGAAAGGTTTTTGGTTGCGTTATAATCCTCTCAAATGGTGGGTTCATTCTAAAGAAGCTCGTCATGTGGCTTATGTTCAGGCGGTTTCAGGTTTAGCGGTGATTGTGGCTAAAGCTGACGGGCAAATTTCTGAAAATGAAATTCGAGTTTTTAAAAAACTGTTTATCGTTACTGAAAAAGAAAATTCAAAGGCCGCTAAAGTGTTTAAAAATGCCAAAACCTCAGAAAAAGATTTGGAATTTTACGCGAACCAATTGAAATTACTTACTGATGAAAATATTCAGCTTAAAGAAAGTGTTATTGATAATTTATTTAAAATCGCCATGGCAGATGCTCAAGCCGGAGATATAAAATTTGATTTATTAAAAAAAGTTGCCCATTTGATTGATTTGCCAAAGGGGAATTTTGAGGTTATTCAAAATATTTATCGTCCTAAAGGACAAAATTCCGCAACTATCTGTTTTTATGATATTCTCGGTGTTTCAATGAACGCGGGTGATGATGAAATTAAAAAGCGGTGGAAAGAGTTAATTATTAAGTATCATCCGGATCGTTTACAGTCTAAAGGTGCCAGCATTGAAGAAATTAAAGTCTCTACAAAAAAGATGGCGGAGATTAATAATGCTTATCAAGCGATTATGAAAAGTCGTCGAGCTGCATGATTTTTAATATGTTTCAGAGGGATAAATGAAAGAGTTTTTCTTGCCTTATTTTATGGATAGAACAGAAAATGTTGATATGTTGGTTTTTCATTGCAGTGCGTTTTCTGCCGATAAAGTTTTGTATTACCTGAATGAATATAAGTGCAGTTGCCATTATCTTATTGATGAAAATGCCGAGGTTATTAAAGTGGTTGATGAAAGTAAAGCTGCTCAACATGCCGGAATGGGTTATTGGCGAGGTTTTAAAGGCGGCTTTAATAATCGCTCTATAGGAATTGAAATTTGTAATATGTCGTTGGGGCAAGAAGCCTATGATGAAAAACAAATTGATGTTTTAAGTATTCTGGCTCAGGATATTATTCAAAGATATAATATTTTACCTCAAAATGTCGTTGGGCATTCCGATATTGCTCCTCTTCGAAAGGCTGATCCCGGAAAAGCCTTTCCTTGGCAGAAGTTAGCGAATCAGGGTGTGGGTTTATGGTATAATCTTTCCGATGCTCAAAGGGTTTCGGAAAAAGATGTTTTGAAGCTATTAGCTTCAATCGGATATGATGTATCCTCTTTGGAGGCTGTTCAGGCATCGGCTTATGCTTTTTGTCGGCGTTTTTTGCCTAAATATGTGAAGACAGATAAAGACATTGCTCATTTGGTGGATAATATTTTGCCGGATGATTTTAATTTTATGCTGGAAGAGGATTTTCTTACGGTCTTAAAGGCTGTATCTTATTGTTATAAATAGCGGAGTGCATCGAGTACGCCTTGTAAAATATATCCTGCTGAAGAACTGTCCAAAATATTTTTACGTTTTTTGCGCGACATATCAACTTCTTTAATTAAAAAGTTCTCCATGGCTTTAGATGATAATCTCTCATCCCAAAAGGCAAAAGGGAGGTTTGTATTTTCAAAAACGATATTGGCAAATTTTCTCACTTCTTCCGCAATCTCACCTTCTTCTCCATTCATTTGCAAGGGGAGACCATAGATTATTCCGCCGACTTCTTTTTCTTCAATCAGTTGTTTAATTCTTTTTAGGTCCTCTTCAATTGTACTGCGAAAAATAGTTTTTTGCGGTGTGGCTATTGTCCATAATAAATCTGAAACGGCAACGCCTAATCTTTTGCTTCCATAATCAAAACCGAGAATAGCTCGGTAGGGTTTGAGTTGTTGTTTAAATGCTCTTAAATCCATATTTTGTTTCCTTGTTGTTTTTATTAGAATATGTCCTTACTTTTAAGAGTCAAGGGAAGACTTTTATTTGTTTAAGGGCTTTATTTTGAGCCTTGCTAATTGAATTTTAATAAAGTCATCATATGATAAGATATAGGTATATTTATAAGGGTGTAACATTATGAAATTTAATAAAATTATCTTTTTCTTATTGGCTATGCTTTGTGTTTCTCCGGCAAAGGCCGAGTTACGAATCGATGTAACCGGTGCGATGCGGGATCCGATGCCGATTGCCATTCCCGAATTTATTCATCAAGGTTTTTTTGTGGGACAATATGCCGGAAAAATTCGTGGAGTTGTTGTTGCCGATTTAGAGCGTTCCGGTTTATTTAGGGTTATTAATGAAAGCAGCTATATTCAAGATTTTACCTCAATTAATGAAGAACCTAAATTTGTTGATTGGAAGGCAATTAAGGCTCAGGTTTTGGTTCAAGCTGCCGTAACCGAAATGAGTGAAACAAAACTTAAAATTGAATTTAGACTTTGGGATGTTTTTGCTCAACAACAAATGAAAGGTCAAACTTTTACGACAACAAAAGACAATTGGCGCAGAGTTGCTCATGTGATTGCTGATGCTATTTATGAACGTTTGACCGGTGAAAAGGGATATTTTGATACACGTATTGTTTATGTTTCTGAGACTGGTCCTGCAACCAGAAGAGTAAAACGATTGGCTATTATGGATCAGGATGGGGAAAATCATAAATTTTTGACATCCGGTGTTACGATGGCCTTAACTCCTCGTTTCTCTCCTAACTTGCAAAAAATTACTTATATGTCTTATAGCGGCGGTGTACCAAAAGTATATGTTTTAGATATCGAATCCGGAAGGCAGACTTTGCTTGGTAATTTTCCGGGGATGACTTTTGCTCCTCGTTTTTCTCCGGATAGTCGTAAAGTTATTATGAGTTATGCCAATAATGGTAAAACGAATATTTATGAGATGGATTTGGCTACTCGTCGCAGCAAACAGCTGACAAACAGTAGTGCTATTGATACTTCTCCGAGTTATTCTCCTGACGGAAGTCAGATTGTATTTAACTCTGATAGAGGCGGAAATCAGCAGTTATATATTATGGATGCTGACGGAAGTAATGTTCATCGTATTAGTTTCGGCTCCGGTCGTTATGCTACGCCGGTGTGGTCACCACGCGGTGATTATATTGCTTTTACCAAAATGGCTGGCGGACAATTTTATATCGGAATTATGTATCCTGATGGTTCCGGTGAAAGATTACTGGCTAGCGGTTATTTGGTTGAAGGTCCGACATGGTCTCCGAATGGTCGTGTTCTGATGTATTTCCGTCAGGATAAACCAAGAGGGTCTAAGGCAGCTCCGGTTAAACTTTATTCAATTGATTTGACCGGTTATAACGAAAGAATGATTGTGACGCCGGCAGATGGTTCAGATCCTGCTTGGTCTCCGTTATTGCCATAATGGAATAATCGTTAACAAAAAACGTTTAAGTTTCAAACTTAAACGTTTTTTGTTGGATGTTTTACAGAAAAACTGACTTTTAATGTATATTTATGTTTAAGATATTTTTTCTATGATTGCTTCTTTTAAGTTGGGTTTTTCTTCGCTTATAGAAATTAATTTCTTTAGCTTTTCGGCGGCGTTTTGCCAATCATTTTCCGTTTGAGCGTGGATAACTGCCAGTGGT
Organism: uncultured Alphaproteobacteria bacterium; assembly: GCA_944391465.1. GTDB lineage: Bacteria > Pseudomonadota > Alphaproteobacteria > RF32 > CAG-239 > CAZU01. The sequence continues at coordinate 24,013 of CALXTS010000003.1, read as the reverse complement.
TTATTATTATCAACATAATCCCCGATTTGGCAGAATTCCGTATAACCGGTTGCGTAATCTAGTTTTTGTTCAGGGGTTATACGTCCGCCTTTAAGCTCAATGACGCTTAGTCCTATTTCACGAGTTTGCATGCCGCTGACATAGCCTTTTTTAGAGCTATATACCGGTTTTATTATTGTGGCGTGAGGCAAGTATTTTTCAGGATTGTCACAAAAGTTTTTCGGGCCGCCTAAAGCTGATATCATTTGGGCGAATTTTTCTAAAGCAGAGCCCGAATCAAGGGATTTTTGTAATTTTTTCTTTGCTTCATCAAGAGTTTGAGCAAGATTAGAATTTATTAAAATTTCTCCGCAGAGTTCTAAGGTGATTTGATGTAAACGGGAATCAACATTATTTCCTTTTAAGTATTCTACGGCTTCTTGAATCTCTACAGCATTGCCGACACTGTGTCCAAGGACTTGATTCATATCGGTAAGGACGGCTTTTGTTTTGGTTCCGGCATGGTTGGCGACATTTACAATTGACTGCGCTAATTTTCTGGCATCATCCATATTATTCATAAATGCTCCGTTACCGCATTTTAAGTCCATAATCAAAGTATCAAGTCCGGCGGCTAATTTTTTTGAAAGAATTGATGCGGTAATCAATTCTATAGATTCAACGGTTCCGCAGACGTCTCGTAAGGCATATATTTTTTTATCGGCCGGAGCTAAATTTCCGGTTTGTCCGATGATGGCACAGCCGATGTTTTTTACGGTTTCTTTAAATAGTTTATTGTCAGGAGATGTTTGATAGTCGGGGATTGAGTCAAATTTATCCAAAGTACCTCCGGTGTGTCCTAAGCCTCGTCCGGAAATCATTGGAACATAGCCTCCGCAAGCGGCAATCATCGGAGCCAGCATTAGGCTGACTTTATCTCCAACTCCTCCCGATGAATGTTTGTCAACAATAGGACCATCAATATCATCCCAGTTAAGAACGTCTCCGGAATCTCTCATGCTTAAAGTTAAGGCGGTTGTTTCTTCAACATTCATTCCGTTTAATAATATTGCCATTGTTAGAGCAGAGGTTTGCGCATCGACAATACTTCCGTCTGTAACTCCTTTTATGAAAAAATTAATTTCTTCATTAGTTAAGGTTTGATGGTCTCTTTTTTTGCGAATAATTTCTTGTGGGAGCATATCAATATCCTTTATTTATTGTTTCAATCAAATTGTTTAATAAAGAGCTGGCTCCGATACGAAAATGCTCAGGTGTTACCCAATCCGGTCCCATTATGGCATTAGCAAGTATCAGATATTTTTTTGCTTCTTCTATCGTCCGAATTCCGCCGCTGGCCTTAAAGCCTATTTCTTTTTGAGAGGCTTTAATTGTTTCCAGAATAACATTTGCAGCTTCCGGTGTGGCTGAAATTTTGGTCTTTCCTGTTGATGTTTTTATAAAATCAACGCCGTATTCAATGCAAAGTTGTGTCGCTTGGCTGATTTGTCGGGAACTTGGATATTCTCCGGTCTCTAAGATGATTTTCAGCGTATTGTTTTGAGGGCAAAGATTACGAACTGTTTCTAAAAATGCGGCGCAGTCCTTTATGTTTTCTTTTAAGAATTCTCGATACGGAAAAACAACATCTATTTCATCGGCTCCGGCGTTTAGAGCTCTTTTTATCTCGTTACTTACTAGATTGATATCATTGTTCCCGGATGGAAAATTAATAACGGTCGTAATCTTTACGGCTCCGTTTAATTCTCGTAAAACGAGAGGGACAAATTTGGGATAAATACATACAGAAGCAACATGACCGAAAGGTGTCTGAGCTTTGCGACAAAAGGCCGTGATGCTGTCAGTTGTATCAGTATCATTTAATGATGTTAAATCCAGCAAGGGTATAAGGTTTTTGGCGGCAGAAACGTCATCCATTTTAGAGCTCCTTGATAAAAAGTTGAATTAAGCGACACAATTTGTCTGCAGCTATTGAGGCCTGATGTAAAGTCTCCTCATGATTATTATCTTTATGAGTCATTCCGGTTCCATAGTTGGTAATAACGGATATTCCAAGTACTTTTATATCAGAATGTACGGCAGAGATAACCTCCGGTACGGTTGACATTCCAACGGCATCGGCTCCTAAAATTTGAAAAGCTCGTATCTCTGCGGCGGTTTCAAAATTCGGACCTAAAACCATAAGATAAGTTCCGTCATAAAGTTTGATATTTTCTTGTTGGGCCAATTGGTGGATTTTTTCGCGGAAAGAATTATCATAAGCATTGTGCATTGCCGGAAAACGAGGTCCTAAGTTGTCATCATTTGGTCCGATTAAAGGGTTTTGTCCGCAGAAATTTATATGATCATTAATAAGCATTAATGATCCCGGAGGCATGTCATTTTTTAAGGAACCAGCAGCATTGGTTACAATGAGGTTATTGATGCCGAGAAGTTTTAGTGTTTTGATAACAGTATCAATGACTTGCGGTTTATGCCCTTCATATAAATGGAAGCGTCCTTGCAAGCAAAGAACATCTTTTCCGGAAAGTTTTCCGATAATTAAGCAACCTTTGTGTCCGGATACGGAACTTTGCGGGAATCCTTTTATATCGGCGTATTTTATGGTTATAGAATCGGTTATTTGATTGGCTAAATCTCCAAGGCCGCTTCCGAGAATGATGGCTGTTTGCGGAGAAAAACCTTTTATATAAGGGCGTATTTGTTCGGCAATTTTATGTGGAGATTGAATGTCAGTCATTGTTTAGGCTTTCGGTATTAAAATTATAGGGAAGAAGTTCATTTATTTTGAAGGTTTTTTTAATTCCTTCTTTGTCGGCAAGGTGAATGAGTGTTTGAGAATCTGAAAATTCAAGAATTCTTTGTCGGCAAGCTCCGCAAGGAGTAATAAGTTCTTTTCCGTATCCGAGAATCAGAATTTCTACGATTTTCTTTCCTCCATCCGCTATCATAGCCGATATAGCTCCTTGTTCAGCGCAACTTCCGCAGGGATAAGAAACATTTTCAACATTACATCCGATGTAATAGTTTCCGTTATCGGCAATAAGCGAGGCTCCCACTGCAAATTGTGAATAGGGCGCGTAAGCGTTAAGGGACGCTTGTTGCGCTAGTTTAAATAATTTTGCGGATTTATTCATTGCTTGCCTTTCTTTGTTAAAAGTTTTATTAATTATTATTGTGTAATATTAGAATAGTATTCGTTTATAAATTGCAAAGATTATTTGGTTTTCATTTATTGAAAGGGAGTACTTCTCTTGAAAAAGATACTGGTAGCACTTTTTTTGATGGTTCTGGTTGGCGTTGGTGGTCTTGTCCTTTGGACAGCTACTTTAGACTGGAATAAGTATCAAGGTAAAATCGTTCAGGAATTTTATGATGCAACCGGAAAAGATATTGTATTTGAAGGTCCCGTGTCTTTTAAAATCTTACCATCTCCTTATTTACAAGCATCTAATGTTAAAATTTATAATCATCTGGCTAAAGGGGGGCAGCCTTTAGTTACTATCGGAAAACTTTCTATAGATGTGTCTTTGCAAGAATTAATTAACGGAAATCTCTATGTTACGCGTATGTTATTGGAGAATCCGTTGGTTAATATTGAGATTAATGATGAAGGTAAATTGAACTGGGAAAGACCTTTAACTCAAGAACAGCGTCAAAAGTTGGAAAATTCAAATATCCGCTTAAATAGTGTCTCTCTTGCAAATGCTTCCGTGGTGGTTGATTATCCGTCTAAAGCCTATAATTTACGTTTGGATAATTTGAATGGCGAAATTATGACGCAAACAGTTTTGGGGCCTTATCGGATTGAAGGAAATTATATGAAAGGTTCTACTCCTGAAGGTTTTGCCATTTCTGTCGGTAAACTTTCGGAGAGTTTCCCTACAACACTTGATTTTGCTCTGACCCATCCTTTATCAAACAGTTATATTCGTTTTGATGGTAATTTCCAGCTTTCAAATAAAGTGTTTAACGGAAATATTGTTTTGGAATCTCAAAATTTGAAACGTTTTGTTGAGGATAATTTTAAGGATGTTGGATTGGCAGATGCTTATAATTATCCGCTTGCTATGACGTTTGATATTAATACTACAGAGCAACAAATTAATTTGGCGAATATGGTTATAAAATACGGTAACTCACAAGGAGCCGGAAGTGCTCAAATTCCGATTGAAGATATTTTGAATATAGGTGAGAACAGTATAAAACCAAGAGTGGCTATGGCTTTCAATTTTACGGATTTAGATTTAAGTCCGTTGGTCTATACTTTTAATGATTTTACTAAACGCTATAAAAACTCCGGTAATATTTATAATCCTGATTGGCCGATAGATTTACAGTTGGATTTAAAATCTTTAAGAACACAGTATAATAATCAACCGGTTAAAAATTTTGAGGCTAGTTTGGATTTGATTGATAATATTATCAATTTTAATAACGTTACTGCTGTTTTACCCGGCGATACGGATCTTAAACTTAAAGGAGATTTATCTTCTCTTGATGATCAACCTTTTTATAATCTGGAATTGAGTTTTTCATCGGTTGATTTCTCAAAACTTTTAAGTTGGTTTGGTTATACCCCTGAGGTCGTGGTTCCTTCTACATATCGGAAAGCAGAAGGTGGTGCGAAAATTTCAGGTTCTGTTGATAAGATTTTTATCTCTCCTTATTCTTTAACCATTGATAAAAGTTCCTTTGCCGGAGAGGCCGGACTTAAGTTGGGTGGCGCCCGTAAGGATATGATGCTGACCATTAACGGAGATAGTGTCAATTTTGATAATTATATTGCGGAAATGCCGGTTGAAGAAAAAGCCAAAAGTTGGCTTGAGAGAATGAAATATCGTTTTAATAAACTTGGATTTTTAAATGATTTTGATATGCAGCTGAAAACAAAGTTGGATTTGGCTATTTATAATACGGTTCCTTTTGAAAATATTGATTTGAACGTCAGTTTGTTTGATGGAAAGGCGGATATTGAAAAGTTAACCATTGGTTCTGTTTATAATTCAAAATTTGAAATTTCAGGATTGCTGAAAGGATTTGGCGGAGTTCCAGGGTTTGAGAACTTAAAGTATCATGTGACAACTGCTGATTTTCAAAATTTATCTGAAAAATTGGAATTGAAAATACCTCAAGTCGATTATAAAAAGATGAAAAATTTTGACGGACAGGGAATTATGACCGGTAATTTTGGAAAATTGGCCATAGAGAGTGTCTCTAAGCTCGAAAAGTTAGAAATTAATTACAAAGGTCAGGTGGATAACGAAAAACCTAATTTGATGTTGGATGGTGATTTTGAGATTAAACATCCCGATTTTGTGACTATGCTTCAAGATATTGGTTTGAAGTATAATCCTCAGGTTTATACAATGGGGTTGTTTGATTTAAAGACAAAATTTATTGGCAGCGGAAATGAATTTGTGGCTCGTCCTTTAGAATTTAATATTGGCTATAATAAATTCAGCGGAAGTTTGGACTATGATACAGCAGGGGAGCGCCCAAATGTTTTTGCAACACTGGGTATTAACAAATTCGAAATAGATAAATTTTTCGGAACTAAAAAAGATGTATCACAAGCTCCTCAGATTAACATTGCAAATGATGATAGTGAAAATGAATTTCTAGCTAAGCCTTATTGGGAAAAAGATGTTTTTGATTTTGCATTTTTATCAAAATATAACGTTAGCGGAGATTTCTCGGTTGATGAGTTAACTTATAAAAGTCATGCTTTTGAAAAGGCATCAATGAGTGTTGCTTTGGTTAATGATAATTTGGCCATAAACAATTTTTCTGCCCGTTATAACGGAGGAGATTTAAAAGGGAATTTTACGCTTAATGCGGCGGAAAATCCGAATGTTAGCGGTAGTGCTTCTTTTGTTGGAACTGAGGTTAATAATTTAGGAATCGGTGGAAAAAAATATGCTTTAAAAGAAGGCAAATATAATTCTGAAGTGACATTTAATGGGAATTTCAGTAGTTTTGATGACTTTATTAAAAATCTCAAAGCGAGTGTCAAATTTTCAATTGATGCTTCTGAAGTTCGAGGTTGGAATTTGGCGGATATTTATAAAGATATTTCGGTTCGTGAAAATTCTGACGGATTAACGGAACTGATGAATAAAAATTTATCTTCCGGTACAACTAAATTTTCTAAAATTACCGGAAATATAAGTATTGCAAATAATGCTTTTAGTATTCCATCTCTTTATATGCAAGGAAACGGTGTTAAAATTAATGCCAGTGGTGAAGGTGATTTGGCAAATTGGACAGCTAATCTTTTGTTTAATGTTAAATATGATGAGCCTCAATATTTACCAGGGTATTCTTTTGAACTCAAAGGACCAATGAATGCTCCGGCTCTTGCCGTTAATGTAAATTCATTGCTGGATATGTACAAAGGTCGCCAAGAGAAAATTTTAGAACAAGAACAAGCTATTAAAGAAGCCGAAATAACACGAATGGTGCTCTTAGTTGCAGAGCAACGCAAAAATTCAGAACAAATTTTGGAAGAAGCGCAAAATCGCTTAGCTTCAGAATTAAAAAGTATGAAGGATACCGTTGAGAGTGAGGATGCGAAAGTAAAATATGATGATTTATTGAAACAATTAAATGATGAGGTTGTTCAAATAACAAAACTTATTTCTACGTCGCAATCGGTTGAGCCGACGCAAAAACTAGTTGATAATATGAGTGAGGCTAATAAGAAATCTACGGTCTTTTTGGAAAAGATTCGGCGATCTATTCGTCAGATTTATTTGCAGGATTTAGCTTTTCAGATGGATGGTCTCTATAAAGATTATAATGATGCTTCAAGTAAAATGAAAGAAACTGCTGCTAAACTTCAAAGTGATCGTGCTGTTTATGAGGGGCGGCTTGAACAAATCCAATCTTCTTTTCGATTGGAAGGAGATAGTAAACTCGTTTTATGGGAAAGAGAAATTAAAAAATTGGAAGAGAATAATCTGACGACGGATAAAATTGTTGAAGAAGGGTATAACGCTCATAAGTCCTCTAAAAATGAAGAAGATATTATTGAATTTAGTGATTTGTTGAGAAACAACATTAAACAAGTTGAGGATTATATCGTTCAAATAGAAAAAGTTTTGAAAGAATATAATGATTATGCCGATAGTCGAGTTAAAGTTGAAGAAGACGGACATGCTTTGAAAATCAGAAGTGAAGAAGTTGAACGCAAACTCAATGAAAATACCGGTTTTATAAATATTAAAAAATCAGGTAAAAATATTATAGTTCGACGGGATATTGAAGAGATTGAGGAAACTGAAAAACAAATTTCTCAGGAAAAAGTCAGAGTCCTTGATTTTTCAAAGCCGAAAACTAAGGAAGTTGAGAAAGAAACGGATAATAAGAATGTTGTAAAAAGAGGTTGGTAATTTTTTATAACTCTTGTTGATTTGTTTTTTTATGTTATATTTTTGGCATATAAAAAATGATTTATTATTTGGAGTTATGAAATGATTAAAAAACCCGAAGTTTGTATTCTTCCCGTTGCTGGTTTATCAACACGCAATCTTCCTTCAACCAAAGCTATTCATAAAGGTTTTCTGACATTGCACAGCAAACCGATTATTCAGTATGCGGTAGATGCGTGTGCGGAAATCGGTATTAAAGAAATTGTTTTTATTTATAGTGATCAGTCTTGTAAATATTTGTTTGAAAAACATTTTTCTCCGTATCCGTGGTTGGAGAATCATCTTCGTGAAAAAGGTAAACTTGAGTTATTAAAAGTTTTGGAAGATATTATTCCGAGAGGAATGAAATTTTCTTTTGCTGAGCAAAAAGAGCCTAAAGGTAACGGACATGCCGTGTTGATGGCAAAGGATATTGTCGGTGATCGTGATTTTATAGTTATGTGGCCCGATGATGTTTATATTAATACTAAGGGCGGAAAGGGTATTTTGGCTCAATTGTTGGAAGTTTATGAAAAATTCGGCGGCATGGTTGATCATGTAAGAGTTTTCCCTGATGAAGAAATTGTTCGTTATGGTGTATTGGAGGGGGCTGTTCGTGAGGGAAATGTTGTTCATGCAACCGGAAAAATTGAGAAGCCGTCAAAAGATAATATTCCTTCAAATTTTGGAAGTTTAGGACCTTATATTTTGCCTAATGAGCTGATGAACATTTTGCCTGAAGTTACCAAAGGAACTAATGGTGAGATTAATTTGGCCGATGCAATGGGTTTAGCTGCAAAGCGTGGTATGAAATTGACAGGTGCTATTTGTGATATTGAGCGTTTTGATTGCGGAACCAATAAGGAATTGGAAAAAGCCAATCTCCGTTTGTGTTTGCTTGAGGATCCTGATCTGAGGACTTATTGTAAAGAAGTTTTAGAATCCATAAAATAGAATTTAAAGCCCCTCGTTTGAGGGGCTTTATTCTTAATGCTTTATATAAAACGGCAGATTTTTTGCTAAGTTGTTTTTTATTCAATATTTCTTTAACTTAACTTCTGAAGTTTTCTATTCTAAACTTTTCCGTGGCAGTGTTTGTATTTTTTGCCACTTCCACAGGGGCATAAGTCATTACGGGCAACTTTTCCCCAGGTGGACGGATTGTTCGGGTCAATCGCTCCTTTGTTGTATTGGAAAGGTGCTAATTTTTCCGGTTCTTGAGGTTGCTCATTGCTTATTCCACTCGGAGCTTCATGAATCTCTTGCAAGTTTGTATGCTTTGGTTGTTTGTTTTGTAATTCATCTGCCGAGTTGTTTTGAATAATTGTTCTTAACAAAATAAATGTAACTTTTTCTCCAAGTTGATTGAGCATTTCTGAGAAAAGATTAAAGGCCTCTTTTTTGTATTCATTCAATGGATCTTTTTGCCCATAAGCACGGAGAACAATTGTATGGCGCATGTAATCCAATGTTGCAATATGGTCTTTCCACAAAACATCAAGTTCTTGAAGCAATACGGATTTTTCTACCAAACGGAGAATCTCTTCCGGAACATGTGCGTTCTTTTGTTCTACATGTTTATCAATAGCCTCAATAATATGTTCTCTGAGTTTTTCCGTATCAATTTCGTTTTCTTTTGCCCATTCTGATAAAGGTAAAAGTACACCGGTCATTCGAGCCAGTTCTTGGGTTAATCCTTCAATATCCCAATCTTTGGGCGAACTTCCGTATTGTAAAAACCGATAGACGGCGTTGCCCAATTGTTCATGGCGCATATCCGTAATGGTTTCAGAAACGTCCGTGGTTTCCATCAATTCTTTACGTTGCTCATAAATAACTTTTCTCTGGTCATTCATGACGTTATCATATTTTAAAAGATTCTTACGGATATCAAAGTTTCTGGCCTCAACTTTTTGTTGAGCTTTTTCCAGGGCTTTACTTATCCATGGGTGAACCAGCGGTTCTCCTTCCGGTAATCCAAGTTTTTGCAACATGACAGACATACGGTCAGAGCCGAAAATACGCATTAAATCATCTTGTAAAGATAAGTAGAATTTTGATGTTCCCGGGTCTCCCTGACGGCCGGAACGTCCTCGTAATTGGTTATCTATGCGGCGGCTTTCGTGACGCTCGGTTCCGATAATATACAAACCGCCGGCATTAATAACTTTTTGTTTGCCATCCTCAATTTCTTGTTTGATTTTATTCTTTAAAACAGATATTTGTTCCGGAGTTTCATCTCCTTTGAGTAGCTCTTTTAAACGCATATCGAGGTTACCACCGAGCTGAATATCTGTACCGCGTCCGGCCATGTTGGTTGCAATGGTGATTGCTCCGGGAACACCCGCTTGAGCTACAATTGCGGCTTCTCGTTCATGGTGGCGCGCGTTTAAAACCTCAAATTTTACTTTTGATTTGGCTCTTAGTAAATCGGCAACCAGTTCTGATTTTTCAATAGAAGTTGTGCCTACCAAAACAGGTTGTCCTCGGTCATGACACTCTAAGATTGTTTTGATGATAGCTTCATATTTTTCTTTTTCCGTCCGGTAAATTTCATCATGCAAATCTTGACGTTGTACTGGACGGTTGGTTGGAATCTCAACGCAACTCAGTCCGTAAATGTCATTGAATTCGGCTTCTTCTGTCATGGCGGTTCCGGTCATACCTGACAGTTTAGGATATAATCTGAAATAATTTTGGAAGGTTATGGATGCAAGCGTTTGGTTCTCTGACTGAATTGTTACGCCTTCCTTTGCTTCAATGGCTTGATGTAAACCGTCAGAGTAACGGCGACCTTCCATCATGCGTCCGGTAAACTCATCAATAATGACAACCTTGTCATCTTTTACAATGTAGTCAACGTCGCGGATATGCATTTTGTGAGCGCGAAGCGCTTGGTTGACATGATGAACCAAGTTAACGTTTCCGATATCATATAATCCGCCCTCTTTGATTAAACCGACTTCTTTAAGCAATGTTTCAACATGAGTCATACCGCTTTCCGTTAAGGTAACGGTTTTGGCTTTTTCATCTTTTTCGTAGTCTTCTTCGCTTAAATGAGGGATGATTTTATTGACCAAAATATATTTTTCAGAACTATCTTCGGCAGCGCCGGAAATAATCAGCGGTGTGCGTGCTTCATCAATCAAAATGGAGTCAACTTCATCGACAATCGCAAAGTTAAACGGGCGTTGAACCATATCTTTGAGGTCAAATTTCATATTGTCGCGAAGATAATCAAAGCCGAGTTCGTTATTGGTTGCGTATATGATATCGCTATTATAAGCTTCTCTGCGTTGTTCATCGTTTTTTTCATGAATAATATAGTCAACGCTTAATCCAAGAAACCGGTAAACTTGTCCCATCCATTCAGCATCACGTTTGGCTAAATAATCATTGACGGTAACGATATGAACGCCTTTTCCTTCAAGGGCATTTAAATATGCAGCAAGAGTTGCTACAAGGGTTTTACCTTCACCGGTTTTCATCTCGGCAATTTGCCCGCGATGAAGGACTATACCACCGACTAACTGTACATCGTAATGGCGTTGTCCCAAGGTACGTTTGGCAGCTTCTCTCACTACGGCAAAGGCTTCGGGAAGCAATTCATCTAACGTGTAACCTTCAGAAAGTTTCTTTTTAAATTCAATTGTTTTTGCTTTTAATTCTTCATCCGTCAGTTTGCTGATAGCAGGTTCAAATGCGTTAATTTGTTGGACGGTTTTTTGTAATTTTTTTATGTATCTATCGTTGGCACTTCCAAAGATTTTACGTGCGATTGTTCCTAACATATATTTATTTCCTTATTTCAAGATAATCATTAGTTTACATTTAGTGTTTTAAGTGCGAGAAGTCAATACATTGATACCGAGTTATAAACGCTATCGAAAAAAAAGTTGGAAATATTAGCTTTTTTATATTATATAGGATATCAGAATTTATTTATTTTTAAGGAGAATGTTTATGCAGAAAAAGTATTTGGCTTTGGTTGTTATGGGGGTATCCGCAGCTTTTGTTTCTAATGCTCTTGCTGCCGGAAAAGATGGTGTGGCAGCTGTTGTAAACGGCGAAAAAATTACGGTTGCTGAAGTTAAAAAGGCTTATAATGATAATCCTGAAATTAAGGAAAAGGTTAAGTTTGATGAGTTTTATCCCAAAGCAGTCGATATTTTTGTAAACAGCAAATTGGTTTCTCAAGCTGCAGATAAAGAAAAAATTAAAGAAAGTAAAGAATATAAAGAGCAGCTTGAAACAATGAAAGATGAGTTGGCCAATAAAATTTATATAGAACGTCAAGTTAAGAAAAAGGTTTCTGATGAGGAAGTTAAGAAACTTTATGGAGATTATAAAAAATCTTTTAAGCCTGAAAAAGAAGTAAAAGCAAAACATATTTTGGTTGATAACGAAAAGACCGCAAAAGAAGTTATTCAAAAACTTCAGAAAGGGGCAAAGTTTGATAAGTTAGCTAAAGAATATTCTAAAGAGCCGGCGGATTTAGGGTATTTTACTAAGAATATTATGGTTCCTGAGTTTGGAGAGGCTGCTTTTAGTATGAAAAAAGGAGAGTATTCTAAGACTCCGGTGAAGACTCAGTTTGGCTACCATATTATAAAGGTTGAAGATATCAGAGATACAAAGCCTTTAGAGCTTAAGAAAGTTGAGCCTCAGTTAAAAGCTATGCTTTCTCAGAGTGCTGTTGCCGGTGTTTTTCAAGATATAACGTCAAAAGCAAAAATTGAGAAATATGATCTTAAAGGAAATCTTGTAAAATAAATTTTCATTAAAAAAGTCCCGTTTTTATTAAACGGGGCTTTTTTTAATCTTTATGACGGAAGGTAATGCGTCCTTTGGTCAAATCGTAAGGTGTCATTTCAATATCTACTTTATCTCCGACCATTACGCGGATGCGAAATTTGCGCATTTTACCTGCCGTGTGGGCTAAAATTTCAACGCCATTCTCCAGTTTTACTCGGAACATGGCATTGGGAAGTTTTTCTATTACTTCTCCGGTTAATTCAAGAAGTTCTTCTTTACTCATAAAATATTCCTTTGTTTTTTTATTGAATTTTTCAATATTAATAAACTTTTATTTGTTATTTGGCAAGATTTTTTATTAACGGGAGTTTTATTGTAAAGGAAGTTCCTATATTTATCTTACTTTGCACACTTATATTGCCTCCAAATTTTTCTACAATGGATTTGGCTATTGATAAACCTAGTCCGTTTCCACGATTTTGTGAATTAGTATGTCCTTCAGAAAAAAACGGATCAAAAATACGGTTGATAACATCTTTGGCTATACCGCAGCCATTATCTTTAAATACAATTTTTACCCAATGATGATTTTCTGGTTCAATATTTATGTTGATTGTTCCATTATTGTTTATGGCTTTTATTGCATTTAAAATAATATTTATGGCAACCATTTTAAAGTCAGCTTCATTGCCTTTTATTTTTAATGGTGTCTCCGATGCCTTAAGCTCAATATTTATTCCTTTACTTTTCGCTTCAAAATCCAAAAGTCCGATGACATCTTTTATACTTTCTTTACAATTGATAATTTGTTTGTTGTCATCATTAGAACGGCTTAGTTTTAAAAGTCTTTCAGGAACATCTATACATGATATTAATTCATGGTAGATAAGCATGATATGTTTTTTACTCTCGTCATCGTCTGGTTTGTCTTGGTAGAATTTGTCAATTAAACGTTCGGTTATTATTCTTAATGCTCCAAGGTGGTTTTTCATTTCATGGGCTATTGAGGTAGATAAAAAGCCCAGAGATGATAATTTTTGTTGATGTGAAAAATTAATTTCTTCGCTTAAATCTCTTATGGATTCAACAATATAATTTTTGTTCTTGCTGTAATTTAACGGAGCTGCATTTATGGATAAATGTCGATTAGGGTAATTGCAGAATTGCTGCACAACTTTGATGTTTTTCTTTTTGTTTTTATTTATTTCATAAAGCGGGCAGTTAATTATTTTGGTATTACAGGGTTCTTTTAGGTTTTGTGAGGCTTCATAACATTTTTGGCAATCTTTGAATTTGTTTCCGACTTGGCGGTAGTATGCTTTGTTGGCTATGATAATGTCATAATTTCCATTTATAACTCGGATACCATCAGGTATGCTGTCTATAAGAGCCTGTAAAAAGCCTTCTTTGTCTTTTATTTCTGAAAGAAGATTTTCAATAGAATCTAACATGTTGTTGTAAGTGTTGATTAAAATATCCATTTCATCAATAAAATATGATATATGAATTTGCTTGATACGTGATGACAAATTTCCTTGTGCTACTTTCATTGATACATCAGATATTTTATTCAGTGGAGCTAAAATCCAATAACTAATCAGATAAGAAAGAATAATTATCGAAACGAAAAGCATAATTGAGGCAAAGCCTAAGATTTTTAATCCTTCTTTTATGGCCTCGTATCTTTTGTCATAACTTTGGTTGATTTCATCAATTCTTTTACGCTCAATACTTAATCGTTCGGACTGATTTATATTACTCTGAGCTTTAAGTGTTTCGGTTATTTCCGGATTGGATATTTTTACTTCTGGATAATTTTTTATAATGTTTTGGATTTCTTTTCCATAAATGATGTTTCTATATAATAATTCCAGAAATTGTTGGTTTTGTTGTAGGCGGCTTTGTTGTTCTTCTTGTATTTTTCCGCCGTAGATGATGTAAAACGTGTAAACAAAGATAACGGAAATGGCCAGAAAAAAGGCCAGAATGCTGTAGATAATTTTCTTGTTCAGGCTTACAAACATCATAAAATCCTTTATAATGAGTATCTCATGTTAGCTATTGTTTAACCAATATAGCTTATAAATATTTCTAAATTATAAATTGAGGAAGGAAAAATGAAAAATAAGCATAAAACTATTGAACTGTCCTCGGAAGCGTTGTTGGAACTTGCTGCATGGAATGATGATAAAGCGGCTTTTATTAAATATGACCTCTATGAGGGTAAGCCAATGTGGATGATTTATGATGCAGATGGTGAGCGCGTGGCTGCTACTGATAATCGTGATTTTGCTTTTATTGTGGCTAAGCAAAATGATTTGATTCCATATAGTGCTCATTAAAATACAGATTGAATAAAAAAAGGAGGTTTAACCTCCTTTTTCTATTCAATGTTATTTAGTAAAGCATATATCTCTTCCGGTGATTTCATTTGGCGAATCTTTGAACAGATACTTTCGTCTTTTAAGATACGAGAGATTTTTGCCAATGCCGTCAAATGATCAGCTCCGCTTCCTTCCGGCGAAAGCAGAAAGAAGACTAAATCTACCGGTTTGTCATCAATCGCTTCAAAGGCTACAGGGGCACTTGTTTTGCACAAAAATACCTGTACTTTTTCCAGACCTTCAAAACGACCATGAGGGAGTGCGGTGCCTCCGCCAAAACCGGTTGATCCAAGATTTTCTCTTTCTAATAAAGTATCAAAAACGGTTCTTTCATCAAGATTTGTTACCGCTGCAATATTTGCGGACATTTCTTGTAAAAGCTCGCGCTTAGAACCAGCCTTAATGCCGATAAATATATTTTTCTCGGTCATTATTTCAGAAATATTCATAAGTAAAACCTCTGTTATTGATATTATTTTTCAGCTTTGGGTTCTACCCAACCGATGTTTCCGTCTTTGCGGCGATAAACCATGCTGAAATGATTGTTGGCGCTGTTCTTGAACATCAATGCGCATTCGTTATTCAAATCCATGTACATAACAGCTTCAGATACCGTGCATACCGGAATATTGGCTTCTAATTCTGCAATTGTAATCGGAGCATCATCAATGTCAATTTCTTCAGCACTTTCGTCAATTGAAAAGATAGCTTCATTAGCAATTTCAGCTAATCCGGTTTTGCCTTTGTGGTCGTTGAGTTTGGTTTTGTGACGGCGTAAACGAGTAGCTATATGCTCATTAGCGTCATCAAATGCTGAGTAGGGATCTCCGGCTTTTCCGGTTCCTTTTAAGATAATGTTTTTAGCAGGGTGAACCGTAACTTCTGCGTTGAAATCATCTCCTTCTTTAGTGAATGAAACGCTGCAACTAACCGGTGCCGGAAAATATTTATTTACAGCATTTAATACGTTTTCTTCAACATGTTTACGGAGTCTGTCTCCAATATCAACCTGATTTCCAGATAATGTTATTTTCATGATTCTTCCTTGCATATAATTAATTAAAACTTTTCAAAAATTATAATAATATAAAAGATATTAGATTTCAATCTGATTTCTGAGATAATACCAAAATCCTTCAAAAGTCAATATGAATCTTGGCTGGGGTATGTTTAAGAACGTTTTTGTCTTTTCCGTTCGGCAGAGGTTGGTAACCCCATGCTTTCTCTATATTTGGCTACCGTACGGCGAGCGATCTTAATGCTTTGTTGCGCTAAAAGTTCTACAATATTATCGTCTGATAATATGTTTTGTGGGGTTTCATTTTCAATTAATTGTTTGATTTTATGTTTAATGCTTAGTGTGGAGGTGTCTTCATCTCCGTTATAGGTGCTTGCCGCCGATGAAAAGAAATATTTTAGCTCAAATAGCCCTTTGGGCGTGTGCATATATTTTCCCGTTGTTGCTCGACTGACGGTACTTTCGTGCATCTCTAACTGATAAGCAATATCTTTTAAATTCATGGGTTTGAGATTGTCTATGCCATACTCAAAGAAATCTCTTTGCCACCGAACGATTTCCGTCGCTACGCGGAGAATAGTGTCGGTTCTTTGGTGAAGAGCTTTAACAATGAAGTTGGCATGACTGATGCTATTTTTTACAAATTTTTTGGTTTCTTTATTTTTATTTGATGAGCTGATATGTTCGGCATATTCTCGGTTGATAAGTAAGCGCGGTAATGAGGCATTGTTTATCTCAACATGGTAACTTCCGTCTTTTAGACGACGTACAAAAACATCAGGAATTATGTAGGCGGGATTGTCCATATAATAATCCGCTGTCGGTTTGGGATTTAGAGATTTTATATCCGAAATCATTTCTTGCAAATCTTCATCGTCAACGTTACATATCTTTTTTAATTCTTTGAATTTCCGAGTGGCCAGAAGATCAAGATTGTTAAGTAAATTCTCAATTGCCGGATCAAATCGGTTTTGCTCTTGCAGTTGGAGTTTTAAACATTCTGCCAGATTTTCTGCAAAAATACCGGTTGGTTCAAATTCTTTCATGCGGTTTAGAATTTGTTGTAAGGTTTCCGAGCTTGTTTGTAATTTTGAAGCCAAATCTGTTATGTTGCCTCGAAAATAACCTGCATTGTCTAATTGTTCACTTAAAAGTCGAGCCATAAATCTTTCTTTTTCTGTTAAAAAAACTAAGGTTATTTGCTCGTCCAACAACTGATTTAATGATTTGGTTGATGAGAGTTTTTTTTCAAAGTAGTCAAAATCCTCATCATCATGATTTTTTTTGCTTTGATAATATTCATTCCAAGAAGTTTCATTTTCTTGCTCGTATCCTTCTCGGTCACTACCATAGTCATCTGAAAAATCGTTATCATAATCAATATCGGGGCTGTAATCTTCTTCTTGTGGTGTAGAAGAATCATATTCATCTATGGTATGAGGTAAATCTTGAGGTGATTGTTCCAGAACATCGTCTTCTCTTTCTAAAAGAGGATTATTATTCAGTTCTTGCTCCAGAAGTTCGTTCAATTCAAGATTGGATAGTTGTAAAAGATTAATGGCCTGACGTAATTGGGGCGTCATTAATAGTGATTGGGACTGACGAATTTCCAATTTTGGGGTTAAGGCCATTCTTTGTTCCTTAGCAGAATTTTTAATTTTTAAAGCGAGAAACTATCTCCAAGATAGACTTTACGAACCTCGGGGCTTGAAACAATTTCATCAGGCGTTCCTTCCATGAGGACGGTTCCTCCATGTAATATATAGGCTCTATCCGTAATATCCAATGTTTCTCTGACATTATGATCCGTAATTAAAACGCCGAGACCTCGATGTTTTAATTGTGATACTAAATTTCGAATTTCTCCGACGGCAATCGGGTCAATTCCGGCTAGCGGCTCATCTAATAAAATATAATTTGGTTGACTTGCTAGGGCTCTGGCTATTTCTAAGCGGCGACGTTCTCCGCCGGATAATGCTATCGCCGGGCTTTTACGTAGATGAGCAATCGAAAATTCAGATAGCAATTCTTCCAACATATTTTCTCTTTTGCTTTCATCGTCAATAACAACCTCTAAGATGGCTTTGATGTTGTCTTCAACGCTTAAAGAACGAAAAATAGAAGCCTCTTGAGGAAGGTAACCAATGCCTAAGCGTGCGCGGCGATACATCGGCATATCGGTAATATCTCTTCCGTCAATATGAACATCTCCGTAGTCCGGTGTTATTAAGCCGGTAACACAATAAAAACAGGTTGTCTTTCCGGCTCCGTTAGGTCCTAAAAGCCCAACGGCTTCCCCTCTGCGGACGTTTAAGGAAACGTTGCGTAAAACCGGTCGATTTTTATATTTTTTACCGATATTAAAAATTTCTAATTTTGAATCCGATGGATAGTTTGTGTTAGTCATTAACGTCCTTCTTTGTTTGGGTGTCTTTTGTTTTTTTGGTTTCTTTAAATACTCCCGTAACTCTTCCGGCTTTGGCTCCGGAGGTTATTTTGCTAATACCTGTTTTCAAGTCAGTTTCTGCCTGATCACCTTTTAAGGAGTTTCCGTTTTGGGTTATGGTTATATTATGAAAAAGTTTGACTTTTTCGGTTTTGGGATAATAAATCCCTTTATCTGCCAAAACTTCTGCATCGGGCGTGGTAATCTTTATGTTGTTAAAAATTTCAACCTTGTCTAATTCCATATCTGATTTGTTTTGATTGTTCTTTGTGAAGTAAGCAACCATGGTTTCCGCATTTAATTTATTCTCATTGCTGGTCGCTATAACATTTTCGCTTGCAATGGCTTTTTGTTCACTTATGAAATAGGTAATCTTATCTGCGGTAATGTTTTCTTTCGGGGTTGAAATCTTTGCGGGTTTCCCAATTAAAACAGCAATATCTTTATTTACGTCATAATCCAGACTGTCGCCAAAAGCATTTGTTGTGTCAGAAGACATTTTTACGTTTCCGAGAGCTTCAACGCGTTTAATGCGACCTTTTTCTCCATTTTTTCCTTTGCCAAGGTAGTGTCCGATTAGTTTGTCAGCTTGGATTTTCATATTATCTTTAGTGGCAACGGCGTTTCCGACTGCTACGATTTTTTGGGAATTTGAGTGCCATTCGACTTTTTCTTCTGCCGTTAAGGTAATGTCGTTTGCTTGAGCGCTCAGAGCTCCGAAAAATAAAAGTAAGGTTATTGCGAAAAGTTGTTTACGCATTTTATTTATCCTTTAAACTTTCTTCATGAATGACAATATCGTTGTGACCGATGAAGGTTAAGATATTATCCTCATTGGTAAATTCAAATCCTTCAGCCAAAAGTGTTCCGAATATTCCTTCTGCGGCTACAGGATGATTGCTGTAGCCTTTTTCTTGATTGAAATCATAAAAAATTTCGTCGGAATGAACTTCTATACCTTCATTATAAAACATTTCAACATTTTCTGTTAGTTGGATGACATTGCTTGTTTGGTTATAATAGCCTGATTTTGATTTTAGGTTTACCCAACCGTCTTTATTTACAGTTATCATGCCTTCCGGTTCATTTAATTTTATCAGTTTTGAACCTGGGGCGGTTTCATCAATGTTTTTAGCCGTAAAGTTGTTTACCTGATTGTCTTTATTGGTTATATAAAGAACTGTATTTTCAATATGCAACTTTTCCAGCTCTTCCTTTTTTGGGCGTGTGATATCAAGTTTTATATCTCGGATATCTTGTTTTAAGGACGGAAAAACTAACAGTGTTCCTATTAATACGGCAGCGATACTCGGAAGCAAAAGTTTGGCAAGACGAACCATTCGGGTTCTTTTATCATAAGAATCCTTTGCTTTGTTTGAGATAACCAATTTGGTTATGTCTGTATTAAAATAGCTGTCAATTTTATCTTTATCAAACAAGGTTTAGACAACTCCCGCACGTAAACAGTCGTGCATGTGAATAATTCCAATTGGCTTTCCTTCTTGAATGACAAAAAGTTGTGTAATTCCTTTTCCTGTTGTATTCATTGTTTTAAGAGCTTCAACGGCAAGGACGTCAGGCGCTATCGTTTTGGGATTTTTGGTCATAACATCAATGACTTTTTTGTTCATTACATCAGGGCTTAAACAGCGGCGTAAATCTCCATCTGTTATAATTCCTTCCAAACTGCCATCCGGTTTAATTATCCCAACACAGCCTAACATTTTTGAAGACATGACCAATATTGCATCTTGTAATGTTGTATCTTCACCAACCAAAGGTACTTCATCTCCTTTGTGCATTAAGTCAGAGACTTTGGTCAGGAAAGAACCAAGTTTTCCGCCGGGGTGGCGTTGTTTGAAGTCTGTTTTGGTAAATCCTTTACGCTCCAATAAAGCAACAGCTAGGATATCTCCCAAAACCATGGTTGCGGTTGTTGAAGATGTCGGCGCAAGTCCTAAAGGGCAGGCCTCTCCGTCATCAGGGAGTTTTAACAGAATATCTCCGGCGCGTCCGAGCGCACTATCGGGGTTTTTTGTTATGGCGATTAGCGGAATGCCATATCTTTTGCAATAGATGATGATATCTGAAAGTTCTTTGGTTTCGCCGGAATTAGAAATTGCAACAACGCAGTCATCCTGGGTTAACATGCCGAGATCTCCATGGCTGGCTTCTCCGGGGTGAACAAAAAACGACGGGGTACCCGTAGAGGCCATGGTGGCGGCAATTTTAGTTCCGACATGTCCGGACTTTCCCATGCCCGTAACAATAACTCTTCCTTTGGTTTGTTGCATGATGTCTAGTGCTTTTGTCAGGTTTTCACTAAGCTCATCTTCCATCATGCGAAGAGCTTCGATCTCTTTATCAATAGTTCTTTTGGCAGACAATATATCTTTATTCTGAGTAGTCATACAAACCTCTTTGTTTTATAAAATAATGTGAAGAGGTTAGTATTTTATTCTTTGAATAGCAAGATTTTTTTATTGTTTATGCAAGAACTAAGCCAAAAGTTATAGCTTATGAGCCGTTTTTTTTGTTTTTTTTGGTAAGAAGGAAGTGCGAGATTAATCCTTTAAAAATGGACTCAATTTGACTCAAAAAATGAGCCGTTCATAAAGAGGACTTTCGTTTGAGTGCGACTCTTTACTTGGTTTTGCGAATCGCTATCTCTCGAAAGTTAAAGAAAGGTAAATTTTTTTTGGACTCAAAAATGATTTTTTTGTAAAAAACTATTGACTTGCCGGTAGATTGAATCTAGTATGCCGAGACTCTTGGTAGAGAGATGTTGCTATGAATCTGTCTGGAATATGCTCAATTATCAAGGGTTTTGGTAATAATTTTATACTTTAAGGAAATTTGTGATGCCTACAATTAATCAGTTAATTCGTAAATCACGAACACCAAAAGTGAAGAGAAACAAAGTCCCGGCTTTGAAAGCTTGTCCACAAAAACGCGGTGTTTGTACAAGGGTTTATACAACAACCCCGAAAAAACCGAACTCTGCTTTGCGTAAAGTGGCTCGTGTTCGCCTGACTAACGGCTTTGAAGTAATCAGTTACATCCCTGGTGAAGGTCATAATCTTCAAGAACACTCAGTGGTACTGATTAGAGGCGGCCGTGTAAAAGACTTACCAGGTGTTCGTTATCATATCATTCGTGGTACCTTGGATACTCAAGGTGTTTCTAAACGTCGTCAACGTCGTTCTTTATACGGCGCTAAGAGACCTAAGTAAGGAGTTGAGAAGATGTCACGTCGTCATACTGCTGAAAAAAGAGTTGTACTACCTGATGCAAAATTCGGCGATAAGGTAGTTGCTAAATTCATTAATAATGTTATGGAGCATGGTAAAAAAGCCGTTGCTGAAAAAATTGTTTATTCAGCCTTTGATATCATTGCTTCTAAGTCTAAACAGGATGCTTTGAAGGTTTTTGCAGAAGCTATCGAAAATGTTAAGCCGGTAGTTGAAGTTAAATCTCGTCGCGTCGGTGGTGCTACTTATCAGGTTCCGATGGAAGTTCGTGCCGATCGTCGTCAGGCTTTGGCTATTCGTTGGATTATCGAAGCTGCGAAAAAACGTTCTGAAACAACTATGACTGAGAGACTTGCAAATGAGTTGTTAGATGCTGTTGCTAACAAGGGTTCTGCCGTTAAAAAACGTGAAGATACTCATAAGATGGCTGAAGCTAACAAGGCTTTCTCTCATTACAAATTCTAACCATAATATAGGGAAAATACAATGGCTCGTACACATAAATTGGAAATGTATAGAAACATCGGTATTATGGCTCATATTGATGCGGGTAAAACCACAACAACAGAGCGCATCCTGTATTATACTGGTGTAAATCATAAAATCGGCGAGACCCATGATGGTGCTGCTACCATGGACTGGATGGAGCAGGAGCAAGAACGTGGTATTACCATTACTTCTGCTGCGACAACCTGTTTTTGGAAAGGACACAGAGTTAATATCATTGATACACCGGGACACGTTGACTTCACTGTCGAAGTGGAACGTTCTTTGCGTGTTTTGGATGGTGCTATTACCGTATTTGATTCTGTTGCCGGCGTAGAACCTCAATCTGAAACGGTTTGGAGACAGGCTGATAAATATGGTGTTCCGAGAATCTGTTTTTGTAATAAAATGGATAGAATCGGTGCCAATTTCTATCGTTGCTTGGATATGATTGTTGACCGTTTGGGTGCTAAACCTTTAGCTTTGCAATTGCCAATAGGTGCTGAGGATGAATTTCGTGGCGTTGTCGATTTGTTGGCTATGAATGCAATTGTTTATACCGGTGATACGGCTGATTCTCCGATTGAAATTAAAGAAATTCCGGCTGATTTGAAAGAAAAAGCTGAGGAGTATCATCATCAATTAGTTGAAACAGCTGTTGAAGAAGATGAACAGGCGATGGAAGATTACCTTGAAGGTAAGGAAATCTCTCTTGAAACTTTGAAGAAATGTATTCGTAAGGGTACTATCTCTCAAAGTTTTGTTCCGGTTCTTTGTGGTACGGCTTTCAAGAATAAAGGTGTTCAACCATTGTTGGATGCGGTTATTGATTATTTACCGTCTCCTCTTGATTTGCCTGATGTTGAAGGTGTTAAACCCGGTACGGAAGAAGTTATTACTCGTAAGGCCGGCGATAATGAGCCTTTAGCTGCTTTGGCTTTCAAGATTATGAACGATCCGTTTGTCGGTTCTTTAACCTTTACGCGTGTTTATTCAGGAACTATTTCTGCAGGCTCTTATATCTATAATTCTGTTAAAGATAAGAAAGAACGTGTCGGACGTATGTTGTTGATGCATGCTAATAAACGTGAAGAATTGAAAGAAGCAAATGCCGGCGATATTATTGCTTTGGCAGGTTTGAAAGACACAACAACCGGTGATACTTTGTGTGACCAAGCTCATCCGATTGTTTTGGAAAATATGATTTTCCCGGATCCAGTTATTGAACTTGCCGTTGAGCCAAAAACCAAAGCCGATGTTGAAAAAATGGGCTTGGCTTTGTCTCGTTTGGCAATGGAAGATCCTTCTTTCAAAGTTTCTTCTGATCCTGACAGCGGACAGACCATTATTAAAGGTATGGGTGAATTGCACTTGGATATTATCGTTGATCGTTTGAGAAGAGAATTTAAGGTTGACGCTAATGTCGGTGAACCTCAGGTTGCTTATCGTGAAACGATTACCAAACCTTGCGATATTGAATATGTTCACAAGAAACAATCCGGTGGTGCCGGTCAGTTTGCAAAGGTCAAAATCAAATTTGAACCGATTGAAGGTTATAATGGTTTTGAATTTGAAAACACTGTTGTCGGCGGAAATGTTCCTAAAGAATATATTCCAGGTGTTGAAAAAGGTTTGCGTTCTGCTATGGAAGCCGGTGTTATTGCCGGATATCCGGTAAGCGGTGTTAAATGTAACCTTTATGATGGTGCTTACCACGAAGTTGACTCTAACGTTATGTGTTTCGAAATTGCTGCTCGTGCTGCTTTCCGTGAAGGTATGCGTCAGGCTAATCCGAAACTCTTAGAGCCGATTATGAAAGTTGAAGTCGTTACTCCGGAAGAATATATGGGAGATATTATCGGCGATTTGAACTCTCGTCGTGGTATGGTAAACGGTATGGATCAAAGAGCAAATGCTCGTGTTATTGACGCATCTGTTCCTTTGTCCAACATGTTTGGTTATGTAAATACTTTGCGTTCTTTGTCTCAGGGACGTGCTCAGTTTACAATGGTCTTTGATCATTATGCTGAAGTTCCTAAGGATGTGGCTGATAAAGTTAAAGCCAAGAATGCTTAATTGATTTGTTTTTATAGGGAAACAAAGTAAAAAACTTATCTTTGTTTCCCTTAGAAACTGAGTTTTATTTTAATTTTATTTTTTTAATTTTATTTGGAGTAAATCTAAATGGCAAAAGAGAAGTTTGAGCGGACGAAGCCGCACTGCAATATCGGAACAATCGGACACGTAGATCACGGCAAGAC
>CALXTS010000002.1 GCA_944391465.1 uncultured Alphaproteobacteria bacterium | reverse complement strand
AAAAAGTAATTTTTAACTCCCCGCTGACAAGAGTGTCGGTCGGGAGTTTTTTTTGTGTGTTATCTTAAAGAAATTTTTTAGTTGCTTTCTTTTGTGCGATATGAGATATATATAAACATGTTTAATTAAATATAAGTTATTATGGATGAATTGAAAGAATATATTCTTTTGTTGCTAAAAGAAAAGAAAATAACAATCGCGGAGTTATCTTCAGTTGTAGATAGCGTGATTAGCAGCTACTCTCAGAGTTATTTTCCTAATGTTGAGGTCGGTTGGTATGCTTTTGCAAACAGTAGATTTTCTGTAGATAAAAATGCGTATCCTGATTTATTGGGTGTTGTGGCCTGGGTTAATCCGGATAAAAATGCATTAAAGGGAAATCGTGGTTTGATTCTTTTAAAAGATAGAATTTGTAGTGAATGGGTTGCAAAAAGGTGCTTAACTAATATTTCTGACATTGATAATGGGGAAGAAAACACTGAAAAATGCCGACTTTTTTCGCAAGAAAATGCAGTTTATTTTCCTGGAGTGGATTGGTGTGAACAGTATAGTGAAACTATGAAAGTGCAAGCTTTTGTTCCCTCAATAGCTCAATTGCTGAAAGTTGCCAAAAATACGACAATTATAAATTCAGCATTGAGAAAAATTAAGGCTCCAACTTTGCAAGGATGGGTATTTTCTTCCACAGAACATAATAAAGGAAGACAAAAATCGGTTCTCTTTCCTGAAGGATGTGAGGGATATTGTTGCAAAGCAGATAAAAAAGTTTTTATCAATTTTGTTATGGCTTTTTAGAAAATTTAAGGAGAAAAAGATTAAAATCTTTTCCTCCTTAAATTTTATATTAATTTCTAAAAAAAGACTTGATTAATAGGTAAGATTTGTGTATTTAGTAATACGCAAGGTTGCATAGGGGTATAGCTCAGTTGGTAGAGCATCGGTCTCCAAAACCGAGGGTCGTGAGTTCGAATCTTACTGCCCCTGCCACTCAAGATGAAGACGCCGAAAAGCGTCTTTTTTCTTTATAAATAAAAGGGTTAATTAAGTTCGTGTAAGGTGTGCCCGGAGAAGCTATTTTGTTTGCTTGTTACATGGATTTTATTTACTAGTTACAACAAATGATTTATATTTAAAATAGTGTAATAGAGTGAAATATAGAGATATGGAAGAAACTGATTTTATTGGAAAAACATATTTCATTGATGAAAATGGCAGGCAAGTAGATTCTTTCAATTATAGAGGGAAGATTCTTATTGTGAATTTTCCGGGATCTGGTATGTGTTTGTCTTCTAAGAATAGGCAAAAAGTCGATAATAGTGCTAATCGAGCTAATGACGCTACAAAAAAATTAATTCTGGAAAATAATCCTCTTTTTCAATTGGAAAACTGTTCTTTTTATACGGCTGTTTACGAAAATAAGGCAGATAAGGCGATAAAAGAGTATAATGATGAAAATAAGATACATGCCGAAGCAATATTTGAGCAAGTTGTTTCATCAATGATTAGTGATAACTATAATCAAACTCATCAAGCTCTTAGTTGTTTGATTTTTAGGGGACACTGCTTTGGGGCTATGGTTATATCAGAACTTGAAGTTTTGTTGGAAAAAAGACTACAACAAAGTCAGTTTAATCAAAGGCAAATTAAAGATTTGTTGTCTGCTCCTAAGGTATTAATTTCATCTCCGGCTTTAAAAATTAGTAAATATCCAAAATATTTTCAAACAGTAGCTATTGTTAACAATTCGGATAGGACTATTACGAGTGAAGAAAATTGCGGAGAAGAACTGAAAAGAGATTTAATGAAATTGGCAAATTTTGAAGAAAGTGATTTGGTTTTCTTAAAAGCTCGTAGGGTTGCAAATTTAGGGCTTCTGCCGAAGTTGCCTGATATCAAAATTTCTTATATTGTTAAAGATAATATTTGTTTTTCTGTATGCAATCATGCTCCTTTGCCTGAAAGTTATAAGGAACTTGAAGAAGATATAAAAAAGCATATGGCTTCTAAAGGTTTAGATACGGCAGATAATGAATGTTATCTTAAATATTTGAAGAAAAAATTAAACGGACATGAGTTTAATTTTTTACCTGTTGACCAACAAAAGTATTTTTCTAATAGTCTCAAAAATGCTATTTTAACAGCAAGCAATTCAGCGTTTTCTTGGTCTTTTATTCAGAATAAATATGTTTTTAGAAAATAAACTATTAAATGTGTAGTAGTTTCTTAAATATAATTTCTGATTTTAATTGTTATATATTTAATTAGGTGCTTTTGTGCATTATTATCCCTAAAATTTAGGGGTATTTTGATATGATTGTAATTAAGGTTGTTTTTGAGAAATGCTTTTGTGTTTAATAATCTTGATTACTTGAAAAATCTTGTTAATATTGCCTCGTTTTGATGTGGCAAAAATTGAAAAGAGAGTGTGTATGGCAAATATAGAAAAATTATTATCCGGTTTTGATAATTTTTATAAGAAATATTTTATTGAAAATCCGCATGTTTATAAAGAACTTTCAACAAAAGGTCAATCTCCCAAAACGCTCATAATCGCTTGTAGTGATTCTCGGGTGGATCCGTCTATTCTTTTAGATGTTGCTCCGGGTGAAATTTTTGTAATTCGTAATGTGGCGAATCTTGTTCCGGCTTTTGACAGTGATATGAGCCATTGTCATGGAACCTCGGCTGCTATTGAATATGCCGTAAAACATTTGAAGGTTGAAAATATTATTGTTTTGGGACATAGTCATTGCGGCGGTATAAAGACATTGGTTGAAGAGCATAATCATCAGCATAATTTTATTGATACATGGTTGGAAATTGCTGATACTCCTCAAATGCGCCAAATTTGTAAAGATTATGATTTTGACGCCGCTTGCTCTTTGTGTGAAAGGGAAGGAATTCGAATATCCGTTAGTAATCTTAAAACTTTTCCTTTTGTTGATGAAGCTATATCTGAAAATCGTTTGAAAATCCACGGATGGTATTTTGATTTGCAAACCGGACATCTGGAAATTATATTGTAGTTCTTATTTTTCTTGCAGATATCCCCCAGTTTACTGAGGGATATCTGTTTGTGAGATAAGTTTGTTTTTAGATATCAAAAAAATTCTCTAATTTCTTTTTTATCGCCATTTTTTTTGCATTTTCGTTATTTGCTCTTTTTTGTTCTCTTTCGGCAGATTCTTGTTCTTTTCTTAATTGCTCTTTTCTTTTTTGTATATCTATAGGTTCAAATATTTTTTTTGCATAGGGGGCTGCAATCCTAACTAAAAGAGATAATTGCTCTTCTTTATCGCTGAATTTTCTGTTCCGTTCTGATTCTTGTATGGCATCAACACCATCAGCTCTCATTTCACAATTAGGAATGATTTGGGAATGATAAATTGCTTCATCATTATTGATAACACTGGCTTGCATTGTTTTACGTTCTGGAATTGCACTATCTGGTGTATATATGTCATGGCTAGGGGTGGGGTATGTGTATTGGTATTGGTATAAGACCTTGAACGTACTGTTATTATGGGTCATTTCTACGGTGGCCGACCAGCTTTTTATGCCATCAGGACAGTCGGCTTCAGTTTCTTTTTTGTTGGAGACATTAATCCGAATGCCTTTTTGTTGTAGTTTAGATAGAAATTCTTGTTCTTTTTTGGTGTTGCGTTTGTAATTTTGTTTATTTTTATATACATTCATTTTTGTTTGTATTTTGTTAAACATGATTTATTCCCTTTGTTGTTTAGTTGTGAGGGTATAATATCATTTATTTATCTATTTGTCAATTTTTTGACTGTAAAGTGAAAATATTTCTTATTTAAAGTCTTTTGTTTATTATGTTATCTTTATAAACGTATTATTTTACGAAAGATATTTATTGACATATGAAAAATAATTTAATATGTTTTCCGCGTTAGTTGGGACGTGTTGTGTAAATATATTTAATATGTGTATTGTACAATATGTTCGGCCATTTTTATTAAAATGGCTACGTGTTTTTAATCATTTTTTTATGGATAGACCATGGCAAAAATCAGTCCGATACAGTTTTTTAGGCAGGTAAAACAAGAAGTTAAGAAAGTAACTTGGCCAACCAGAAAAGAGGTTTTGCAGACTTCTTTGATGGTTATTGTGTTGGTTGCTATTGCGGCGACATTCTTTTTCTTTGTTGACCAGATACTTGGTTGGGCAGTTAAATTAATTTTTGGTCTTGGAGTATAGTGTAATGGATGCTCGTTGGTATGTTGTGAATGTTCATTCGGGATGTGAAAAAAAGGTTGCCGAATCTGTTAAAGAGCAGGCTGTCCTCAAAAAAATGGAAGATAAGATCCTTGATATTATGATCCCTACTGAAGAAGTTGTTGAAGTTAAAAAAGGTAGTCGCGTTACCAGTGAACGTAAATTTTTTCCCGGCTATATTTTGATTAAAATGGTCATGACCGATGATACATGGCATTTGGTTAAAGATAATTCAAACGTTACAAACTTTTTGGGTAGTCGTAATAAGCCTTATCCGATTACTGAGGCGGAAGCTCAGAGAATTATGACGCAGATGCAAGAAGGTATTGAACGCCCGCAGACTGTGGTTAATTTTGAAGTCGGTGAACAGATTAGAGTTTGTGACGGACCGTTTGCTTCTTTTGTGGGTTTGGTTGAAGAGGTCGATACAGAAAAAGCAAGAGTTAAAGTTTCTGTTTCTATTTTTGGACGTTCAACGCCGGTAGAACTTGAATTTAATCAGGTAGAAAAGATTAGTTAAAAAGTGAGCGGGAAGTTAATTTCCCGCTTTTTTTATGATTATTCGTTATCATTTGAAACATTCTTCCATCCATAAGCGGCTCTTGACCATAATTGGGGGTTGTGTTCATTCGGGTGAACAAAAATGCCGCCAATAGTCGGGGTGTGGCAACCGGTTGTTTCCGGATATGAAAAGGGTTCTTGCGTTATTAAGCATTTGGCCATATCTGCAAAAATTCGAGCTTCCATATATTTTCCGCTATAACCATAATCATCCGACCAATTGATTTTAGTTTGCGGATTTTTAATTTTCTCAAAAATCTCTTGATGTTCCGGTAAAACAGGAGCTTTTCCATGAATAAGGTTTGCAAAGTCCTTCATAATTACAGGATTATTCCATCCCCCTCCAAAAACAAGGAAATATTCGGGGGTGCCGATGGGAGAAAATTTTAGTGAGAATGCAAAAATATAAGCACTGAAAAATTCAGCGGTTCGGATACGATCCTCAAAAGGAATCGAATTATTCGTTAAAGACGGGATAATTTTATACCAAGCCGGATCTGCTGATTTGGGAGGATTTTTTAAGATAAAGTTTTGACTATCTTCGTTCAAAACGGTTTGTTCAAATAATTCTTTAAGAAGTTTCAAATTTATTTTGCCGTTTTTTCCGTATTTTCCGTTAAAATCACAAGGTTCATTTTTTTCATTGCGGGTTAAAAAATCTATAAGATGATTGAATGGGCCGGTATCCCATCCTTTTACTTTATCATCATAAACAAGACTGATGTTGCCGGTATTTCCGCCGTTGCAGAAAGCCAGCGGAAAAATTCCTTGAGATTTTAGGGAAAGAGCAAGATGTTTGTTATGTATTGGAGCTAGCGGTGCCGCTTCGCCTCCGTTCATTAAATCATCAGAGCGAAAGTCAAAAGCTACGGGGATATTGGTTATGTCGGCAAGCATTTGACCACTGCCTATTTGTAAAGTAGAAGGGGTGTGTTCGTGAGAGGCTATTGATGGAGGCAAGTGGTAACAGGTTTGCCCATGAAAACCTATGGCATCAATATCTTTCTGTTTAATTCCGGATTGACTTATCAGTTCATTAACGGTTTGAGCAATCAAATTAATGTAATTGTCATGTAATTCTTTGAAGTGTAATGTTGTGTCGGAAGCTATTTTTTGAATGTTACCGTTATTTTGAGCTAATAAATTTTTCAGGTTTCGAAATCTGTCAGCGAGATTAATCGGAAAAGGAGTAGAGAGGGCGGCTAAATCCGTTATTTTTGTGTTATTAAATTCCGTTATGACAGTATCTACGGCATCTAATGAATTTCCGGTCATGATGCCAATGCAACAATATGTGTTTTTTTTCATTTCGCACTCCTTAGTTTGAGAGTATAGTTTGAATTATTTAAAAAATAATTAGGCTCTGAATTTTAGTTCAGAGCCGTTGGGTTAATAACTTATTCCAACACGCGGATGCTGATGTATCTTTGGTTGGAATTATATTTTTCTATTTTACATGATACCGTTTTACCGGTACGTGCATTGCGGCATCTGCGCGTGATGCAGAAAACATTTTCCGCAAGCATAACGCTCATTGTGGAGCCATTGATACTGTCAATAGTTCCGGATGTCGTGGTGCCTATCGGATGTGTTTGCGCGTATACATCTACTGGAAGCAATTCCGGTATCACGATGTAAGATAATCGTGATGCATTTTGGCGGTAATTACATTGTTTAATGATGTTTACCGCTACTTCCTCCCCTTTCTTGTAGAGGGTGTGGAGGTTTAATTTACCTCCATGCACAAACCATGCGGCGTTAAGCCCATGGATATTAAACAAAATGCGGTCGTCTTTAACTTTTTTTACGATCGCGGAAACGGTCTGTCTTTGAGGACGGTTTCCTTGGATTTTTTTTGTTTTCATAACCTAATATTTAGTTAATAATTTTTTTTGAATAATTTAATTATACCGAAAAATTTATTAAAGGCAATCATTTTTGTGGACAAAAAATGTTTTTTGTCCGTGCTCGTTTTTTTTATGAATCGAATCAAGGCTTTGTTATAAAAAAATTGAAAAAAATACTTGCAAATTGAATCGGTTGTGGTATATAGAGGCGACTCTTAAAAGGGATAAGTTTGCTTTTGGGAGTTTGAGAATCGTAAAATTTTAACGTAATTCGTGGGAGACCAGCCATGGTCTTGAATTTTACCACGAACCTGAAAAGAGGTATGAAATGGCTAAGTCTAAAAAGAAAATTTTGGGTTTAATCAAGCTGCAAATACCTGCCGGAAAAGCTAATCCGTCTCCTCCTGTCGGACCTGCTTTGGGGCAAAAAGGCTTGAATATTATGGAATTTTGTAAAGCGTTTAATGCTGCCACTCAAAAAATGGAGCCGGGGATTCCGGTTCCGGTAATCATTACCGCTTATGAAGATAAGAGTTTTACTTTTGTTACAAAATTGCCTCCGGTTTCTTATTATTTGAAGAAAGCTGCGCATTTGCAGTCTGCTTCTAAAGAACCGGGTAAGGTTATTGCCGGTAAAGTTACTCTTGCTCAAGTTAAAGAAATCGCCGAAACTAAATTGCCGGATTTGAACTGCTCTACAGTTGAGGCTGCCATGAATATGGTTAAAGGTCAGGCTGTTTCTATGGGTATTAAGGTTGAGGAGTAGTATGATGAATGGTAAAAGAATTGTAAACGCTTATAAAAACGTTGATAAAGAAAAAGCCTACAGCCTGAAAGAAGCTGTTGCTCTTGTTAAGGCTAATGCTACTGCTAAATTTGATGAAACTATTGATATCGCCGTTAATTTGGGTGTTGATCCGAAGTATGCCGACCAAATGGTTCGCGGTGTTTGCGCTCTTCCGAACGGAAACGGCAAGACTGTACGCGTAGCTGTTTTGGCTCAAGGTGAAAAGGCTGATCAGGCGAAAGCTGCCGGTGCCGATATCGTTGGTGCTGAAAGCCTTATCGACTCTATTTTGAGCGGTAAAGTTGATTTTGACAGATGTATCGCTACTCCCGATATGATGGGAATGGCCGGTAAAGTTGCTCGTATTTTGGGACCGAAAGGTTTGATGCCAAACCCGAAATTGGGTACAGTTACAACTGATGTTGAAAATGCCGTTAAAAAAGCTAAAGCCGGTGAAGTTCAATATCGTGTTGAAAAAAATGGTATCGTTCATGCCGGATTAGGTAAAGCAAGTTTTAGCGAAGATGCTCTTTATGAGAATGCTAAGGCTTTCATTGATGCCATCATTAAGGCAAAACCAGCTGGTGCCAAAGGTACTTATATGAAGAAAATTTCTCTCAGCAGTACTATGGGTGTCGGCGTTAAAGTTGATATGTCTAATCTCTAATGAGTTTTATGTTTTTATAAAACAGTAGAGATTTTATAAAAGTTTTGGGAGATGAACTTATCATCTCCCGCTCTTCAAGGGCTTTTATTTCAAGCTCTTGATAACTGTCCAAGACCATAGGTGGTTTGATTTGCTCTTTTGGAAAGCCAAAGTTTTTACGGACGCAATCTAAAACGGTAATTTTAGTAATCGAATCTTAAATATCCTATGCAGACGGGAGTGAAGAAATATTTAATCTTTTTTCTCCTGGACAGATGTTGGTCCCGTCAGGGCTTCGGGAGAAAAAATTCTCCTTTCGAGTGTCTTGGCGGAATGTGTTAAAAGGTTGCATCCTCCGTTTGCGGATGATGTATTAATTGGAGACAATAAGTGAACCGCGAAGAAAAAGCACAATTACTCAGCGAACTGCATGAATTGTTCACGACTTCTGAAATCGTTGTGGTTTCTCACTGCAAGGGTTTGACCGTTGCTGAAGTTTCAGAATTAAGAGACAATATCAGAAAAGCAGGCGCAGGGTTTAGAGTTACTAAAAACCGGATTACTCGTCTTGCTCTTAAAGATACAAAATTTGAAGGTTTGACCGATTTGTTTACTGGTCCGACGGCCATTGCTTTTGCTAATGACCCGATTTCTGCCTGCAAAGTTTGTGTTGAATTTGCTAAAAACAATGAAAAATTAGTTGTTATCGGCGGTGCGATGGGAACAGGTGTTCTCAGCCTTGCTGAAATTAACAAGTTGGCTACTATTCCTTCTTTGGAAGAGCTCAGAGCCAAAATCATTGGTTTGTTGCAAGCTCCTGCTGCTCAGTTGGCAAGAGTTACAAAAGCTTACAGCGAAAAAGAAGCCGCTTAATTATTATCTTTTTCCGGATGGAAATATATTTTTCTTTCCTTTGTCGGGAATATTTGAAAAGTGTATTGTCTGTTTTAAGTAAAAGGATAGTTTATGCGGATTGAGCAAAGATAAGTTTTTAAGTAATTTAATTTGATTAATTTTAATATATTGGAGAAAAAAAATGGCCGATTTAGCCAAATTAGTAGATGAATTGTCAGCTTTGACTGTTATGGAAGCTGCTGACTTGTCAAAAATGTTAGAAGAAAAATGGGGCGTTTCTGCCGCTGCTGCCGTTGCTGTTGCTGCCGGTGGAGCTGCTGCCGGTGCTGCTGCTGAAGAAAAAGATGAATTTGATGTTATCTTAGCTGAAGCAGGTGCTAACAAAATTAATGTTATTAAAGAAGTTCGTGCTATTACAGGCTTGGGCTTGAAAGAAGCTAAAGACTTGGTTGATGGTGCTCCGAAAACCATTAAAGAAGGCGTAGCTAAAGCTGAAGCTGAAGAAATGAAAAAGAAACTCGAAGAAGCTGGTGCAAAAGTTGAATTGAAGTAATTTGACTTTTCAAAAGCTACTCGAGTAGAGTAAATTTATAAAGGCTGATTTTCTAAGTGCGTGTCGCGCGAAAGATTTTCAGCCTTTATTTTGTCAAAATTTATGAAGATTCATGCGAATCGTTGGAAAAGCTCAAAGTGAATCAGAGTGAATCTTTTTAAAAATTTTTCTTGTGCAAAAAACATAAAAAACTTGACTCATTTTGCGTAAAAATTCTTGCAATTTGACTCGCATGGGTATAAAGAAAGAACGAGTTTTTAAAGTATTATTTTGCGAATCGGCACCAAGGGGGAGAGTCTGCCTTGCGGTTTGGTGTGATTTTTTGTTTTAAACGTACGTTATAATATTTAACCTTCTGTTGACGGGGTTTGGAAGTTTTCCGACAGCATGGTCGCAGAATATAAACCAGAGAAGGATTTTAACACAATGAAGGAATCTTATACGAGCAAAAGACGTGTAAGAAGAAGTTTCGGTAAAATTGACGCTGTGGCCGATATGCCGAGCTTAATCGAAATTCAAAAAGGTTCTTATGATAGTTTTATTCAGGCCGAAGGAGCTGAAAAATGCGAGTTTGGTTTGGAAGAAGTTTTCAAATCTATTTTTCCTATTAAAGATTTTTCCGGAAACGGCGAACTTGAGTTTGTAAAATATGAACTCGAAGAGCCGAAGTATGATGTTGATGAGTGTATCAAACGTGATATGACTTATGCTGCTCCGGTTAAAGCTACTTTGCGTTTGGTCGTTTGGGATACTGATGAGGCTACCGGTGCAAAGTCTATTCATGATATTAAAGAGCAAGATGTTTATATGGGTGATATTCCTTTAATGACGGATAAAGGAACATTCATTTGTAATGGTACTGAGCGCGTTGTCGTTTCTCAGATGCATCGCTCTCCGGGCGTTTTCTTTGATCATGATAAAGGTAAAACAGTTGCTTCCGGTAAATATTTGTTTGCCGCACGCGTTATTCCTTATCGCGGTTCTTGGTTGGATTTTGAGTTTGATGCCAAGGATTTGGTTTATGCTCGTATCGATCGCCGCCGTAAACTTCCGGTAACTTCTATTTTGTATTCTTTGTATTCTAAAGAAACCGAAGAAAAAATTGCTAAGTTGGCTAAAGAAGGCAAAAAGATTGATCCTGCCGAAATTAAAGGTATGGATAAAGAAGAAATTTTGAATTATTTCTATGATGCCGATACTTATGTTGCCGATAAAAAATCTTGGAAGGTTAAATTTGTTCCCGAAAGAATGAAAGGGGTTAAATTTGACTTTGATTTAATTAATGTCAAAACCGGTGAAGTTGCTTTGGAAAAAGGCAAAAAACTTTCTCCGCGTATGGCTCAGAAGTTGGCTGATGAAGGTTTGGAATATTATAAAATTACTCCTGAGCAGATGATTGGTAAATTTCTTGCCAACAATGTTGTTGTTGCAAAAACAGGCGAAGTTTTGGCTGAAGCCGGTGATGAAATTACCGAGGAATTGCTTAAATCTTTCACTGATAATAAAATCGGCGAAATTAAGACTTTGTTTATTGATGGTGTAAATGTCGGTCCATATATCCGTAATACTCTTGCCAGTGATAAAAATAGCTGTCGTGAAGAGGCTTTGTTGGATATTTATCGTGTTATGCGTCCGGGGGATCCTCCGACATATGAAACAGCTGATCAGTTGTTTAACGGTTTGTTCTTTGATCATGAGCGCTATGATTTGTCGTCAGTCGGTCGTGTCAAAATGAATGTCGCTTTGGATATTTCTTTTGATGATGCTCCGGATGATTATAAGGTTTTGCGTAAAGATGATATCTTGCGTATTGTTAAACATTTGGTTGAACTTCGTGACGGAAAAGGCGAAGTTGATGATATTGACCACCTCGGAAATCGTCGTGTTCGTTCGGTCGGCGAATTGATGGAAAATCAATACCGTATGGGCTTGCTTCGTATGGAAAGAGCTATTCGTGAAAGAATGAGTTCCGAGAATCTTAATAACGTTAAGCCGCAAGATTTGGTTAATGCCAAACCGATAGCTTCCGTTATTCGTGAATTCTTTGGTTCTTCTCAGTTGTCTCAATTTATGGATCAGAACAACCCGTTGTCGGAGATTACGCACAAACGTCGTTTGTCTGCATTGGGACCTGGTGGATTGAGCCGTGATCGTGCCGGATTTGAAGTTCGAGACGTGCATCCGACACACTACGGACGTATTTGTCCGATTGAGACTCCTGAAGGTCCGAACATTGGTTTGATTAACTCTCTTTCAACTTATGCTCGCATTAATAAATACGGATTTATTGAATGTCCGTATCGTAAGGTTGTTAATGGCAAAGTTACTTCTGAGGTTGTTTATTTGTCTGCTGATGAAGAAGGCAAATTCAAAATCGCCGAAGCTAATGCAAAAGTTAAAGATGACGGACATTTTGAAGATGATTTGGTTGCTTGCCGTAAAGCCGGTGAATTCGAGTTCTCCGTTCCTGAGGAAATCGATTTTATTGACGTTTCGCCGAAACAATTGGTTTCTGTTGCGGCAGCTTTGATTCCGTTCTTGGAGAACGATGATGCGAACCGCGCTTTGATGGGTGCGAACATGCAACGCCAAGGTGTGCCTTTGCTTCGTTCTGAGGCTCCGTTGGTCGGTACCGGTGTTGAAGCTACGGTTGCAAAAGATTCCGGTGCTACAGTTGTTTGCCGTGCCGATGGTATTGTTGATGCCGTTGATGCTAATCGTATCGTGGTTCGTTCAAATGATGAACATGCTGCCGATGGTGGTGTTGACATTTACCGTTTGCAGAAGTTCCGTCGCTCTAACCAGAATACTTGTATCAATCAGGTTCCGTTGGTTAAAGTCGGTGATGAAGTTCATGCCGGTGATATTATGGCTGATGGTCCTTGTACCGATATGGGTGAATTGGCTTTGGGTAAAAACGTTTTGGTTGCTTTCATGCCGTGGAATGGTTTGAACTACGAAGACGCTATTTTGCTTTCAGAGAGAATTTCTCGTGATGATGTCTTTACTTCTTTGCATATTGAAGAATTTGAAGTCATGGCTCGCGATACCAAATTGGGACAAGAAGAAATTACTCGCGATATTCCTAATGTCGGTGAAGAGGCTTTGCGTAATCTTGATGAAGCTGGTATTGTTTATATCGGTGCAGAAGTTAAAGCCGGCGATATTTTGGTTGGTAAAGTAACTCCGAAGGGCGAATCTCCGGTTACTCCTGAAGAAAAATTGCTCAGAGCAATCTTTGGTGAGAAAGCCAGTGATGTTCGTGATACTTCTTTGCGTGTTCAACCGGGTATTGAGGGTATTGTCGTTGATGTTCATGTTTTCTCTCGCCGTGGTGTTGAAAAAGATGAACGTGCTTTATCTATTGAACAAGAAGAAATTTCTCAGTTGGCAAAAGACCGTGATGATGAAATTGCTATTATTCGTCGTAACGTTGAAGCTCGCTTGAAATCTATGATGCTCGGACAGAAAGTTGTTGATGCTCCTAAAGGTATTTCAAAGAATTCTGTCTTGACTGATGAAATGTTGGAAAGCATTCCTTCTTCTCAATGGCGTAAAATCGTTGTTAAAGACGAAGATATTATGTCTAAGGTAGAAGAGCTTCTTAGTGCTTTTGATGCTCGTTTGGAAAAAATCCAAAAGCATTTTGACGACAAGGTTGAAAAAGTACAACGTGGTGATGATTTATTACCTGGCGTTTTGAAGATGGTTAAAGTCTTCATTGCGACCAAACGTAAAATTCAATCAGGCGATAAAATTGCCGGACGTCATGGAAACAAAGGTACAATTTCTCGTGTTTTACCGTTACAAGATATGCCTTATATGGAGGATGGTACACCGGTTGATATCGTGTTGAATCCTCTCGGTGTGCCTTCTCGTATGAACGTGGGACAAATTTTGGAAACGCACCTTGGTTGGGCGGCTAAAAAACTCGGACAGCAGATTAATGAGCTGTGGGAAGAAGTTAAAGCCGGACAAAAAACCGAGAAAGAATTGCGTGCAAAATTAAAAGATGTTTACGGTGAAAAACAGTATAAACGTGAAATCGAGAAGATGTCTGACGAAGAGTTGGATCGGATGATTCCGAATTTGAAAAACGGTATTCCGATGGCTACTCCGGTATTTGACGGTGCTTCCGGTGATGATATTAATACTATGCTGGAAAAAGCCGGTTTACCGACATCTGGTCAAATTGATTTGTATGATGGTCGTACAGGTGAAAAATTTGATCGTAAGGTTACGGTTGGTATCATTTATATGATTAAATTGCACCATATCGTTGATGAAAAAATGCACGCTCGCTCCGTTGGTCCGTACAGTTTGGTTACTCAACAGCCTTTGGGTGGTAAAGCTCAATTCGGTGGACAACGTTTCGGTGAAATGGAAGTTTGGGCTTTGCAGGCTTACGGTGCTGCTTATACATTACAAGAAATGCTTACCGTTAAATCCGATGATGTCAACGGTCGTACAAAGGTTTATGAAGCTATTGTTCGTGGCGAGGATAGCTTTGAATCCGGCGTTCCAGAATCCTTTAACGTTCTGGTCAAAGAAATTAAATCTTTGTGCTTGAATGTTGAGTTGTTGAACGAAGAAGTTTAAGGTAAAGGAGTTTTTGAAAATATGAATGATATTATGAAATATTTTGGTCAGCAGGTATCAGGTGAATCTTTTGACCAGATTAAAATTTCCATCGCCTCTCCTGAACAAATTCGTTCTTGGTCGTATGGCGAAGTTAAAAAACCGGAAACAATTAACTATCGTACTTTCAAACCCGAAAGAGACGGTTTGTTCTGTGCTCGTATCTTTGGTCCGGTTAAAGACTATGAATGTTTGTGCGGAAAATACAAAAGAATGAAATACCGCGGCGTTGTTTGCGAAAAGTGCGGTGTGGAAGTTACTTTGTCTAAGGTTCGTCGTGAAAGAATGGGACACATTGAATTGGCAGCTCCGGTTGCTCATATATGGTTCCTGAAATCTCTGCCGTCAAGAATTGCTTTGTTGACGGATATTCCGATGAAATCTTTGGAAAGAGTCTTGTATTTTGAAAGTTATATCGTAATTGAGCCGGGGTTGACTCCGCTCGGTATTAATGAGCTTTTGACTGAAGAACAGTATCAAGAAGCTATTGACGAGTATGGTGAAGATTCTTTCCGTGCCGGTATCGGTGCCGAGGCTTTACGCGAAATTTTGGCAGCGATTGATTTGGAAGAAGAAAGAAAAATCATTCGTGATGAGTTGAAAGATAATGCCTCTGAAGCTAAACGCAAAAAATTAGTTAAGCGTTTGAAAATTATTGAGTCATTTATCGAATCAAACACAAAACCCGAATGGATGATTTTGACGGTTCTTCCGGTTATTCCGCCTGAGTTGCGTCCGTTGGTTCCGTTGGATGGCGGTCGTTTCGCAACATCTGATTTGAATGATTTGTATCGTCGTGTTATTAACCGTAACAATCGTTTGAAGAGATTGATTGAGTTACATGCACCGGATATTATCATTCGTAACGAAAAGAGAATGTTGCAAGAGTCTGTTGATGCTTTGTTTGATAATGGTCGTCGTGCTCGTGCGATTACCGGTACAAACAAACGTCCGTTGAAGTCTTTATCTGATATGTTGAAAGGTAAACAAGGTCGTTTCCGTCAAAACTTATTAGGTAAGCGTGTTGACTATTCCGGTCGTTCGGTTATTACGGTCGGTCCGGAACTTAAATTGCATCAGTGCGGTTTGCCGAAGAAAATGGCTTTGGAATTGTTTAAACCTTTTGTTTATGCAAAACTTGAACTTTATGGTCATGCAACAACAATCAAAGCTGCTAAACGTATGGTTGAAAAAGAACGTCCGGAAGTTTGGGATATCTTGGAAGAAGTTATTCGTGAGCATCCGGTTCTCTTGAACCGTGCGCCGACTTTGCACAGACTTGGTATTCAGGCTTTTGAACCTGTTTTGGTTGAAGGAAAAGCTATTCATTTGCATCCGCTTGTTTGTACCGCATTTAACGCGGACTTCGATGGTGACCAAATGGCCGTACACGTTCCTTTGTCTGTTGAAGCTCAGTTGGAAGCTCGTGTATTGATGATGTCAACCAACAATATTTTGTCTCCGGCTTCTGGTAAACCGATTATCGTTCCGACACAAGATATGGTTTTGGGTATTTATTATCTGACATATGATGCGGAAGGTATGGAAGGCGAAGGTATGATCTTTGCTGATTTTAACGAAGTTCAACTTGCTTTGAACGAAAAAGTCGTTGATTTGCATGCTAAGATTAAATGCCGTATGGAATATATTACCGATGACGGTGAAGTTAAATATGGTTTGATTGAAACAACTCCGGGACGTATTATCGTTTCTGAAACTTTACCGAAACACAAAAATGTTCCGTTCTCTTTGGTTAATCGCTTAATCAGAAAGAAAGAAATCGGAGAAATTATTGATACGATTTATCGTCATTGCGGACAGAAAGAGACCGTTTTATTTGTTGATAAAATTATGTCTCTCGGATTTGCTAATGCTTGTAAAGCCGGTATTTCTTTCGGTAAAGATGATTTGATTGTTCCTGATGCTAAGAAGGCTTTGATTGAAGAAACCGAAAAACAGGTTAAAGAGTTTGAACAACAGTATCAGAACGGTTTGATTACCAAAGGTGAAAAATATAATAAGGTTGTTGATATTTGGGCTGCCTGCACAGATAAAATTGCTGATGAAATGATGAAAAACATTTCTAAGACAGAACATGGATATATCAACTCCGTTTATATGATGGCTCACTCCGGAGCCCGTGGTTCTGCCGCTCAAATGCGCCAATTGGCAGGAATGCGCGGTTTGATGGCTAAGCCGAACGGTGAAATTATTGAACAACCGATTATCTCAAACTTTAAAGAAGGTTTGACGGTGTCTGAGTACTTTAACTCTACCCATGGTGCTCGTAAAGGTTTGGCGGATACTGCTTTGAAAACCGCTAACTCTGGTTACCTGACACGTCGTTTGGTTGATGTGGCTCAAGATGTTGTTATTACCGAACAAGACTGCGGAACCGAAAGAGGTATTATTGTTCGTCCGGTGGTTGACGGTGGTAATGTTATTGTTTCTATCGGTGAGAGAATTCTCGGACGTACGGTTCAAGAAGATGTTCTGCATCCGGAAAGCGGTGAACTCTTGATTCCGAAAGGAAAATTGGTTGATGAAAATGACGTTGATGCAGTTGAAAAAGCCGGTGTTGAACAAGTTAAAATTCGTTCTGTTTTGACTTGTGAAAGTCCAAATGGTGTTTGTGCCGCATGCTATGGTCGCGATTTGGCTCGCGGAACTCCGGTTAATATCGGTGAAGCCGTCGGTGTTATTGCTGCTCAATCAATCGGTGAACCGGGTACCCAATTGACCATGAGAACCTTCCACATCGGTGGTGCGGCTCAGAAAGGTGCTGAACAAGCCTCTATTGAAGTTCCGTTTGCCGGTATTATGAAACTTGAAAACAATCATATCGTGGTTGATTCCGAAGGTCATGGTATTGTTTTGTCTCGTAACTGTGAAATCGTTATCGTTGATAGCAATGGTCGTGAGAAATCTCGTCACCATGTTCCTTATGGTACAAAATTATTGGTTGCCGAAGACGCTAAGGTTAAAAAAGGTCAGAAGGTTGCCGAGTGGGATCCGTTTACTATTCCGGTTATTACCGAAAAAGCCGGTAAGGTTGAATTGATTGATTTGATTAACAATATTTCTGTTAAAGAAACGACCGATGAGACAACGGGTATTGTTTCAAAAGTGGTTATTGATTGGCGTTCAAATGCTGCCGGTGCAAATCTCAAACCGAGCATTATGCTTAGAGATGCCAAAGGAAAGCCGGTTACTTATGATAATGGTAAGGAAGTTCATTATTATATGTCTGCTGATGCTATTTTATCAGTTGATAATGGTGATGAAGTTAAAGTCGGTGATGTTATTGCGAGAATTCCTAGAGAAAGCTCAAAAACTAAAGATATTACCGGTGGTTTGCCTCGTGTTGCCGAGTTGTTTGAAGCTCGCCGCCCGAAGGATCCTGCTATTATTTCGGATATTGACGGTCAAGTCGAGTTTGGTAAAGATTACAAAGCTAAACAAAGAATTACCGTTGTTCCGGCTAAAGGACAGGCTATTGAATATTTGATTCCTAAAGGTCGTCATTTGGCTGTTCAAGATGGTGATATCGTTAAGAAAGGTGATATGTTGGTTGAAGGTACACCTGCTCCGCATGATATTTTGCGTGTTCTCGGTGTTGAAAAACTGGCTGAATATCTGGTTAAAGAAGTTCAAGATGTTTATCGTTTACAAGGTGTTAAAATTAATGATAAACACATTGAAGTTATTGTATCTCAGATGTTGAGAAAAGTTGAAATCACCGTTCCGGGCGATACAACATTCTTAGTCGGTGAACAAGTTGATCGTGATATCTTTGAAGCAGAAAATGCAAAAGTTATTGCTGCCGGTGAAACACCTGCTCAGGCTGATCCGGTTCTGCTCGGTATTACAAAGGCTTCATTGCAGACTAAGTCATTCATTTCTGCCGCTTCCTTCCAAGAGACAACTCGTGTCTTGACAGAAGCTGCGGTTGAAGGAAAGGTTGATACTTTGCAAGGATTAAAAGAGAATGTTATCGTCGGTCGTTTGATTCCGGCCGGTACGGGTAATGTTCTGCGCGCCTTGAAGAAAGTTGCAGCTCAGAATGATAAGGAAATTCAAACCTTGAAGGAAGAAGCTGCCGCTGCTTCCGGACAGTTGGAAGCTCCTGCTGAGGCTAATGCCGAAAACGCTTAAAAGTGATTTAAGTGAGAAAAGCCTTCCGATTATCGGGAGGCTTTTTTTTGCTTTGAAATTAAGTTTAACTTGAAATCAGAAAATTTGCTCTTTACTATAATAGCAATTTGGCAGAGGAATTTGATTTTGATTGATATAAAAAAAGGCCTTGAAAATTTAAAACAGCATATAAAAATTGCTCCAGAGAATCCCGGCGTTTACAGAATGATTGGTGAAGATGGGGAAGTTTTGTATGTTGGTAAAGCAAAAAATATTAAAAAGAGAATTACGGCTTATTCTCACATTAATAAACTTCCCGTACGTTTGCAAAGAATGGTTGCTCAAATTTGTCGGATGGAATTTATTATTGTGGAAAATGAGGCGAGGGCTCTTTTGGTTGAAAATGAACTGATTAAGCAGTTTAAACCACGTTATAATATTTT
Organism: uncultured Alphaproteobacteria bacterium; assembly: GCA_944391465.1. Lineage (GTDB taxonomy): Bacteria > Pseudomonadota > Alphaproteobacteria > RF32 > CAG-239 > CAZU01. The sequence goes on along the minus strand of CALXTS010000002.1, from coordinate 86,197 downwards.
GCTTAAAGATGATAAAACTTTTCCTCATTTGATGATTGATGTGGAAGCGGATTTTCCTTGTTTGCGGAAATACAGAGGCTCTCGTAAAGATAATAATAAATATTTTGGTCCGTTTGCAAGTGTCGGTGCTGTCAATAGTGTTACTGACATTTTACAAAAAGTTTTTTTGCTGAGATCTTGTCGGGATAGTGTGTTTAAAAATCGGGAACGGCCATGCATGATGTATCAAATTAAAAGATGCAGTGCTCCTTGCGTGGGAAAAATTTCTAAAGAAGATTATAAAATTTTGGTGCAAGATGCGGTGGATTTTTTGGAAGGAAAAAACGCAAAAATACAAGAACAACTTTCTGAAAAAATGCAAGAAGCCAGCTCCCGAATGGATTATGAAACGGCTATGTTATACCGAGATCGTATTCGCGCGCTGACAAGTGTTCAATCCACTCATAATGTAGAGTATGCCGGAATAAAATCTGCAGATGTTATTGCGATTGCCCGAAAGAACGGTATTGTTTGTATTCAAATATTTTTTATTCGTTCTGGGCAAAATTGCGGAAATGCACCATATTTTCCGATGCAGACGGAGGATGCTGAAGATACTGAAATTTTAGAGGCTTTTATTACCAGTTTTTATGCATCTCAGAAAGCTCCCGATGAAATTATCGTTTCAACGTCTTTAGAAAATCAAGATTTTTTGGAAGAGGCCATCGGTACAAAAATCAGAACTTATCAAAAAGGTGGAAAAGCAAGTATTATAAAAATGGCTGAGAATAACGCTGAAGCATCCATAGAAAGAAAATTGGCGATGTCTGCGAGTATTAAAAATAATTTGGAAGAAATGACTAAGATATTTAATCTTCCTAGAATTCCACAAAGAATTGAGGTTTATGATAACTCTCATAATCAGGGAAGTTATGCCATTGGTGCAATGATTGTGGCAACTCCTGAGGGATTTGATAAAAAAAGTTATCGAACTTTTAATATAAAAAATTCTGCAATTACAAATGATGATTTTGCAATGATGCAAGAGGTTTTAACTCGAAGATTGTCGCGAATGACGCCGGATAATCGTCCTGATGTTATTCTTTTGGACGGAGGAAAAGGACAGTTAAATGCCGTACATGAAGCGTTGGCCGATTTTGATTTAAACGGTATTACAATTATTGCAATTTCTAAAGGTCCGGATAGAAACGCCGGAAAGGAATTTTATCATATTAAAGGGCGAGAAAGTTTTGAGTTGCCTTATCGTTCAGCAATAGCATTTTATTTGCAGAATATTCGAGATGAAGCTCATCGCTTTGCTATCGGAACACATCGGAAAAAAAGAGCAAAATCAATTTATAAATCCAGAATAGATGAAATTGAAGGAATCGGGCAGAAGAGAAAACACGATTTGCTTAATTATTTTGGCTCTGCTGAGGAAGTTGCTAATGCCAGTGTTAAAGATTTGCAAAAAGTGGGTGGTATAAGTAAAAAAACAGCGGAAAAAATCTTTAATTACTTTCATAATTAGTTTTTATATTTTACTATGAGGAAAATTATTTCTTATATGAGAGGCATGTCGTGTATAATTTACCTAATATTTTGACTATTTCCAGAATCGTGGTGATTCCGGTAATCTTTTTATCTATCTACATTAGAGCTGAAGTTTGGTCTGTTTTTGCGGCAATATTATTTATCGTTGCATCCATTACAGACTATTTAGATGGTTATTTGGCAAGAGCTCGGAATCAGACTTCTGCATTTGGTCGTTTGTTGGATCCAATAGCTGACAAGTTGTTGGTTGCTTCAGCGTTAATTGTTATTTTGGCTAAGCCGGATATGGTTTGGACGCAACTCAGCTTCATTCCTGTAATCGTGATTTTGTGTCGGGAAATTTTGGTTTCCGGATTGCGTGAGTTTTTAAGAGAAGTTAATGTCGGTTTGCCGGTAACTCGTTTGGCAAAATGGAAAACAGGGTTTCAGATGACTGCTTTGTCTATGATGCTTTTGAAAGGTGTGTGGTATTGGGGCGGTATCGGTGAAGTCTTGTTATGGATTGCCGGTGTGCTGACTTTTGTTACCGGATATCAGTATTTCCAGAAAAGTTTGGATTATATTCATGAGCAGGATAAGCAAGCTAAAATATCAAAAGCATCAGATGTGGTAAAAACTGCTGCTGATTTACCGATTAAAACTACTTCAAAACCTAAAACAGCTGCTGTTAAAAAGAAAAATGTAAAGAAAGCTCCTGCGAAAAAAGGAAAAAGCTCTGCTTTGAAAAAAGGAAAGTAACGATTGGAAAATATGAATCTGGAGAAGAAACATATTTTAGTCGTTGATGACGACACCAGATTACGTTCCCTGTTGCAACGGTTTTTGCGCGAAAATGGTTTCTATGTTTCGAGCGCAAAAGATGCCGAAAGTGCACGGGGAATGTTGCTTAATTATCGTTTTGATATTTTAATTGTGGATATTATGATGCCAAACGAGTCAGGCTTGGAGTTTCTGGCAAAACTAAGAGAAAAAAATAATATTCCGGTAATTTTGCTTACGGCTATGGGGGAAACTCAAGATCGGATTAATGGTCTTGAAGTTGGTGCTGACGATTATTTGTCGAAACCTTTTGAGCCTAAAGAACTGGTTTTGAGAATTAAAAACATTTTAAAACGTTCGCCGGTTGAAAAAGATGAAATTCCCGAAAAGTTGACTTTGGGGTTATGTGTTTATCATGTGCAAACCAAAGAGCTTTATACAAAACAAGGGGAAATTGTTCATATCACACCGGTAGAGCAGTCTCTTCTGAATGTTTTGGGTGGAAAATTAGGACAGGTGTTTACTCGTGAGGATTTAGCAGAGATTTTAGGCGCCGGACAGAGCCCTCGGTCAATTGATGTTCAGATTACGCGTTTGAGAAAGAAAATTGAACAGGATTCGAGGAATCCTCGTTATTTGCAAACTGTTCGCGGAAAAGGTTATATGCTTTTGGCAGATTAAGGTTTGAATTGATTAGATAGGAGTTTGAAATGCATATCACATTATCGGAAAAAGCTGAAGAAACTTTGAAATATTGGCGCTTGAAACTGTTGCCGAGAACTTTGTTTTTTAGAACAATGTTATTGATTTTTATTCCGTTAATTGTGGTTCAGGTTGTTTCTGTTGTCATGTTTTTTGACGGAAGTTGGAAGCGGATGGGACGTCGCCTTTCGGATAATCTGGTTTCAGATATGGAAGTTGTGATGGAATTGGTAAACAAAAATCCTAAGCAGCTTTCAAATATTCAAAAATTATCAGAAACTAAGTTGGATATAAAGTTTAACTTCCATCCCAATCAGACTAAATATCAGGTAATGAAAAAAGCCAGTAAGGGTAGCCGTATGATTATAGGTTATTTGGATGAAGCTCTGCGTAAGGCTTTTCCGAATGATGTTACGGATATTTATTTGGGAAAAGAAGACAGAGATTTGATCGTCTTTATTGATACGGATAAAGGTTTGTTTGAATTTGAAACTTCTCGTAAAAAAATATTCAGCAGTTCTATCTTTATGTTCGTTGCATGGATGGCAGGAACTTCTATTTTGTTGTTCTTGGTGGCGGTTTTATTTTTAAGAATTCAGGTACGTTCTATTGCTGAGTTGGCTCAGGTGGCTGAAGATTTTGGTAAAGGAATCGATAACAAAGACTTTAAACCTTATGGGTCTTCAGAGGTTCGGAAAGCTGCAATTGCTTTTATTAAGATGAAAGAGCGTATTCAGCGTCAGATTTCGGAAAGAACGCAAATGTTAGCCGGTGTTTCTCATGATTTGAGAACCCCTTTGACCAGAATGAAACTGCAAGCGTCTATGATGCAAGAAGGGGAAGATAAAAAAGATTTCTTGGCGGATATTGAAGAAATGGAAAAAATGCTTGACGGGTATTTGTCTTTTGTTAGCGGAGAAGGTGGTGAAAAATCAACTTTTGTTGATGTTAATGAAATGATTTTAAGTATCATTAATAAATTCCGTAATAAAAATGCTCTTATTCGTTATTCAACAAATGATCAAGTCAGTGCTATTCAGGGGCGTGAACAGTCTTTGAAAAGAGCTTTGACAAATGTTATTTCAAATGCTTTTCGTTATGGGAAAACTATTGCCGTTAAACTTGAAAGCAACGATAAAAAGCTGATGATTAATATTGAAGATGATGGACCCGGAATTCCTGAAGATAAGCGTGAAGATGTTTTCAAGGCGTTTTATCGTTTAGAAAGTTCTCGCAATAAAGAAACCGGAGGTGTCGGATTAGGGCTTTCTATCGCGAAAGATGTTATTACTTCTCATGGTGGGACGATTGAATTGGGTGATAGTTCTTTGGGTGGTTTGAAAGTTTCTATTGCTATCCCTTTGTAGTGAGGATGTTTTAAATGGCTTTTAAGATTTTTAATAAAGAAATTGATAGTAATATTGATGCTCTGAAAGATAAAATTCCTTCGGTGAATAAGTTGACAGGTTTTTTTGGAAAAAAACAGAATGTTGAAATTGAAAAAAAAGAACCTGAAGTTCCGTTGGCCGGAGGGATGGAAGAAACAGCAAATATATTTAATATGGATTATTCTGAGCAACAGAAAGTTCAAGAAGAGCCTTCTTTTGATGTTCCTGTTTCAGATGTGGGAAACGAAGAGGAAAATATAGAGGTTAAGCTGGAGCCGGAGGTGGAACCCGAGGCTCCGTCAGAGATGAAAACTGATGATAGTGTTTTTGATGAATTTCATTTTGATTTGACGCTTCCGAAAGAAAGCTTGGATACTGAGCCTAATGTTTCGGTGTCTGAAGAGATGCAAGTTTCTCAAAAAGGGGCTCCTGAGTTTCAGAATCCCGAAACGGAAAATATTAATGAAATTTTAGATGCTCCAGATGAAAAAACAGATGAGTACGATGGAGTGAGTTTTGAACAAAATTCTTCTGTGCCGGATATTGGCGGCGTAAATTCTTTTAATGATGGTTTGGCTGATGAGTTGCAACAAATTGATGAAGAGTCGGTGTTGCCAGTATTAGAACAATCTGAGCCAGTTTCTGAGGAGACTGAAAATTCTCTGATTTTTGATGGTGAAACCTTAGATGACGATACAGTCGAAAATTCTTTAGAGTTTAATTCATCCTCAGAGATAAATCAGAATGAAAATGCTGAAATTTCTTTGGGAACGGAAGACACTTCAGATAATATTTTTAATCAGCAGAATTCTGAAATTTTTGTGGAAAATGAAACTGTTGCCTCTGCAGATGTTGATAATATTGACAGGGAGGGGAGAAACGAAGAAGTATTTTCTGATATTCCAACTCAAAATTCGAATAATGAAAGTGTCGATGCACTTCCTGAAGCGGAGACTGATTTTGCTGCTGATTTCTCTGATGTTGAAACGAGAGAACAAAATGAGGAGGTATTATTAGATTCATCCGAACAATCAGAACCGTTAGAACCATCAGAGCAGCCTGAGTTATTAGAGCAATCTGAAAATTTTGAAATGCAAGCGGATGCCATAGAGGCTGATACTGTAGATGCCGATATTCCCATGGCAGATGCTTCAGTAACATCGGTTTCTCCTCAAGCAGATGAACGTTATGGTGTTTATCAGGAGCCGGTTATTCAACATGAAGTTGAAACTCCTCAAAATACCGGTTATTGGAATGATACGGTTAGCCCGTTTATTAAATGGTATAGTGATGAAACTCAAAGTTTTTCAGTTTCAAAAGATTCTCAGTCTGTGGTTATTGAGGGGACTGATGAATGTCATTGTATTCACGTGAATGTGGGCTATAGCACATACGGGTGGATTGTTCAGTTTAATAACGGAAGAGTTATGAATTTGGGGGATATAAAAGAGTTTCAATTGCGAAAAGGATATCTTCCCGATACCTCAGGAAAAATTTGTTATGGGGATTTAACATTTCCTTTTAATGGAATCGATAAAATTACTGTTTATGAAAGTGTGCAGTATTTTAGTTATGGTTTATAAAAAAAATCCGGTTTTGCCGGATTTTTTTGCGTTGTAAGCTAAGTTTATTTTTGTGTAAAAAAGTTCCGTATAATTTAAATCCCCCGACTTATCGGGGGATTTGCTACTGTTTCCATTTATTATTTTTGTAATGGGAAAACCTGTACAGCACTCGAGGCTGAACCTTCTTCGGCAGAGCTGTCCAGAATACTGGGTGCAGTGTAGCTTCGGTTTTGGTTCTGTCGGTTTTGTTTGTTAATCTTGGGTGCTTTCAATTTAGGTGAAAGCGGATAGGCGTTTTTGGGGAGGCGTAAAAGCATGTAACCACTACCTCCGCCGTATGCCGGTCCAGAAAAACCTACAGAAAAGTAGCCGCCGATATAACCATAATCTAAGTCAATATAGTCAATTGCAAAAACGGTTTTGATATTTGTTTGTCCGATTGCCGTCATTTTACAAACATATCCGCTATCTTCTAATAAGACATGGTTGACGTTGCGTGCAAAGACAATGCTTTGAGCCGGTGTGCATTCTGCAGTTTGGCCACCAAAGGTTACATTGTAGTTGAGAATAAGATTAATTGTACTGATGTTTTTTCCGACAATGACATCGGTTATTTTTACATGGTCAATATACGCATTGGTTGGGGTTATACCTGCAGTAATACCCATTGTTATATAGTTTTCAAGGCAGGTGTGTGTATTAGAATCTGCCTGACAAATTAAGGCTTTTTGATAATTGTTGTTTTCAAAAAGCTGAAGTAAGCTGTTGTAAATATATTCTTTAGACATTGAAAGTTTTGACGGAGCGCATTGATGCGAACGGCAAACTACAATAGACCTCGGCGCCCTCAATTCTGGGGTGTTAATCGCTAATTGTTCTTCCGTGGGTTTGTAGTTAAAAGCCTCCATCGGATTAATCATAAAATCTTTTACCGTGTGCGTTTTTAAGTATTCACAACCACAGAGCGCAAGCACGGTACTTAAACAGATTATTTTTTTTTGTAATTTTGCAGATATCATTATGAGACCTTAATTAAATATATATTTTGAAGACATAATAAGATAAACTTTAGCAAACAACAAAACTTTTTTTCAGGTTATTCAATGTATTTTACAGGAGTCCTTGAAACTTTTAGGATTTGAGTATTAAATTGCCGTATGATGAGTGAGAAAAAACACATAAAATGTTTGGTTGCTTTGTTTGCTTTATTGGGCGGAGCTAATGTCGCACAAGGCTCTAATGCTCAGGTTATTGACGGGGACAGCCTGATTGTTGATGGCGTGGAAATGCGTCTTCACGGAATAGATGCTCCTGAGTATAAACAATATTGCTATCGGAAAAACGGAAAAAAATATCAGTGCGGTGCAGAAGCCGAAAAGTTTTTGAAAAAGTTGCTTAATGGTGAAGTTGAGTGTGCTATTAAGAATAAAGATCGTTATAAGCGTAGTGTCGCAGTTTGTTATGCGGGACAGAAAGATATTAATCGTATGATGGTTAGAAATGGCTGGGCTGTGGCTTATACGGCATATGGAGATGATTATTTTGAAGATGAAAAAAAAGCTCGCTCCGAAAAAAGAGGAATTTGGCAGGGAAAGTTTATGAGACCAGAGTTCTTTCGTCGTTTGACAAAATAAAATTTCTTTTAAGTATTTTTTTTGGAAAATTTAATTTTTTCTTTAGATTCTTGTTGACAGCGGCAAAAAGTTATGTATATTGCAAAGCAACGTTTTATGTTTAAAATATAAAGGTGAAAAAAATGTATGCAGTAATTAAAACCGGCGGAAAGCAATACAGAGTTACATCCGGTGATGTTCTTAAAATTGAAAAAATTGCTGGAGAGGCTGGTCAAGAAGTTGTTTTTAATGAAGTTTTAGCTCTCGGCGATACTATCGGAACTCCGTTGGTAGCCGGTGCCAGTGTTAAGGCTACGGTTATTAAACAGGCTAAAGATGCTAAAGTTATTGTTTTCAAAAAGAAAAGAAGACAAAACTATCGTCGTAAAAATGGCCACAGACAAAATATTACATTGGTAAAAATTACTGATGTTTGTGGTAAGTAAGAGTTTTTGAGGAGATTGAATTATGGCTCATAAGAAATCAGGTGGTAGTTCCAGCAACGGACGCGACTCAATCGGACGCCGTTTGGGTTTGAAAAAGTCCGGAGGTCAAAGTGTTATTCCGGGAAATATCATTGTTCGTCAACGTGGTACTCAATATCATCCGGGGGCAAATGTTGGAATGGGTAAAGATCATACCATTTTTGCTGTTGCCGAAGGTAAAGTTGAATTTTCTAAAAAGGCTGGTAATAAGACTGTTGTTTCTGTTGTTACCGACTAATTTTCAGATAAATTTGAAAGATAAGGGGGTGCTTTAAAACATCCCCTTTACTTTTCATAATCGGGAATTATCTTTGGTGATGTGTTTATTGAAGAGTGTCTGTATATGAAATTTTTGGATCAAGCTAAAATATTTATTCAATCAGGTGATGGTGGTGCCGGGTGTGTTTCTTTTCGTAGGGAAAAATATATTGAGTTCGGCGGGCCTAACGGAGGTGACGGTGGAAAAGGTGGCAGTGTCTATATTGAAGCCGTAGCTAACTTGAATACTTTGATTGATTTTAGATATCATCAGCATTTTAAAGCCAAAAAAGGGCAAAATGGTATGGGTTCTGACAAAACCGGGGCTAAAGGTGAAGATATTATAATTAAAGTGCCGGTAGGAACGGAAATTATTGCTGAAGACGGGGAAACCTTAATTGCTGATATGGTAGAGCCCGGACAAATATTCAGAATCGCAAAAGGGGGCGATGGTGGACGTGGTAATGCCCAGTTTAAAACGTCGGTTAATCAGGCTCCTCGATATGCGGAACCCGGATGGCCCGGTGAGGAAATGTGGGTTTGGTTGCGTCTGAAAGTTATTGCAGATGTCGGTTTAATCGGAATGCCAAATGCCGGTAAGTCCACTTTTTTGTCGGTGGTTACCAAAGCTCGCCCTAAAATTGCCGATTATCCTTTTACGACATTGCATCCGAATCTGGGTGTCGCTTGGGTGGATGGTTATGAAATGGTCATTGCCGATATTCCCGGATTAATTGAAGGTGCTCACGAAGGCGTAGGATTGGGTGATCGTTTTCTTAAACATGTGGAAAGATGTTCGGCGTTTTTGCATCTGATTGATGCGACGGATGAGAACGTTGTAAAGACTTATAAAGCTATTCGTCGTGAGCTTGAACTTTATAATAAAATTCTGCAAAATAAGCCAGAAGTCGTGGTTTTAAATAAAATTGACGCTTTACCTAAAGAAGAAACTTTGAAAAAACAAAAAGAATTGGAAAAGGCTTGCGGAAAAAAAGTATTTGTAATGTCGGCAATTGCAAAACAGGGAATTTTTGATTGCTTGTTGGAAGTAAACAAGTATATTAAAAGAGAAGGCAGAAAAAAAGAAGAGGTTGAGGTTGCCGAATCTGTTTCTGAAGAAGAAAATAAGCCTTGGTCGCCGTTGAATTAGGAGTTTGGACTTTTGAAAAAAACAGTTAAAAAAGAAATTAATAAAAATGAAAGTGAGCAAATTTTAGATATTGCCGTTAAAAGTCTTGATGATGGTAAGGCTGAAAATTTGGTTGTTCTTGATTTGCAAGGAAAAACATCTATTGCTGCCTATATGGTTGTTGCGAGTGGTACATCTCAACGTCATGTCGCGGCATTAGCCGACAATCTTTATAAAAAATTAAAAGAAGCCGGTTTTAAGTCATCAATGGAAGGTGAGGAAAAGGCTGATTGGGTTTTGATTGATGCGTATGATGTTATTATACATATTTTTAAACCTGAAGTTCGTGATTTTTATAATATTGAAAAAATGTGGAGTTCGGTCGCTGAAATTCGTCGTATCAGTGCAGAATAATTTTTGATTGTCATTTATTTAGGCGGTTTGTATTTGGCGACCGCCTTTTTTGTATCTGAATTTTGTGAGTTATTCCCGATGGTAGGGGTGTCCGGAGATGATTGTTTGAATGCGGTAAATTTGTTCGGTCAGAACGGCTCGCATCAACATATGCGGTAGGGTAAGTTTTCCGAATGAAAGTAATAAATCGGCTTTATCTCTGGTGGATTGCAGGTGTCCGTCTGCACCTCCGATAAGAAAGCATATTTCAGAACAACCAGAAAGCATCCATTGTTCTATTTTATGCGCAAGTTCTGTTGATTTGATATTTTCTCCGCGTTCATCCAATACAATGATTTTGGCTCCGTTGGGAATGCTATTTTGCAAAAAAACGGCTTCATCTTGTTGGGTGGAATTGTCTTTTTCTTTGATGATGATTTCCCAGCCGGAGCGTTTTATATATTCAGTAATTATCTGTGCTTCGGGAGAGTTTTTTTTGCATTTGCCGATGGCTATAATATAGGCTTTCATGTTTTTTCCTAAGGAAGATAGACAACTTGATTAAATACATTTTGTAAGAAAAATAGCGATATATAACAAAACAGTGCGGCTATAATCGGCGTGGTTATCCAACCGATGGCTATTTTCCCGATAATTCCCCAATGAACATTTTTTCCACCTTTGGCCAGTCCAATTCCCAGAATGGCTCCGATCACGGCTTGAGAACTAGAAACAGGAACTAACGGTAAAGATGGTAATCCGTGTTCTTGTAGCAGATTTTTTAATCCTTGAGATGCAAAGAGAAACAAAACCAGAGCCTGAGATACAACAACAATCCATGCAATCATCGGAGACATTTTCATTAAGTTGTTCCCAATCGTATTAATGACTTTTCCGGAGTAGGTAAATATACCTAAACTGATGGATATTCCGCCTATTAAGAAAAGAACTTGGGCGGCATTAAGTCCAAAACCATTTGGTAATTCAAAGCCTTTGATTGGGCTTGAATCTATAAAAACACCCATGACGTTGGCTATGTTATTGGCGCCTAAGGCATAAGCTCCGAAGGCTCCGGCAAGAATTAAGCCTATGCGAGTATAGCAATCTTGTCTTAAGATATGAATGTGTGATTTGCGAAGTATGAATTTTATTGTAGCATAAAGGGTAACCGCTAAAAGTCCGGAGAGCGCAGGACAAATAACCCAAGTGCTAACAATTTGGCTCAAAATTGCATAATCTGTCGGTTTTCCCGCATAAAAGTTCCAGCCGATTATGGCGCCGACAATAGCTTGTGAGGTTGATATGGGAATAGCGAGATGAACCATCCAATAGATTGTTACGGCAGCGGCTAAAGCAGACATGAAGGCGCCGGCTATCGTATTGATACTTCCAAGCTCTCCAAGTGTTTGAGAAGCTCCGGAACCGGCATAAACCGCACCGAGTATTACAAAAATGGAGGATATAACGGCAGCTGTTTTAAAACGAACCATCTTTGTCCCGACGGCTGTACCGAAAATGTTGGCGGCATCATTTGCTCCTAAAGACCAACCGAGGAATAAGCCAGAACTTAAATATATAAAGAAACTTAAATCCATTAAATATCTCTTTTTATTGTAAAAATGAGTAATTCGTCTATAAAATCTTCGGCAATGTCCGCAATATCCGCAATTTCATTAATAAAGTTGCTTATTTGGATTTTGTTTGCCAGAGGCAAATCGGAATCAAAAATATTTTCACGCAGGCGTCCGCTGGAGAGGTCTGATTCATGTTCAATAAAATAAACTTTTTGCGAATAATCTCTTACGGAACTTAAATCTCTGAAAAAAGCTCGAGAGGCTTTTGCCATGTTTTCGGCGCAACTTGCCGTTAAGTCGCAAAGCTCAAAAATACGGGAATGATATTCTTGCGGAATTTCCGGGCGTTCTATGAAAAATTTGTATGTTACTTCATCAAATTTATTTATGACTTTATCCAAGTTTTCTACAAGGTGCAAGACATCTGCCCGAAGATCGGGAATGAGATTTTGGGTATATAATCGATTTTCTATCTCTCTTCGAAGATTGTCTGCATCGTGTTCAATCTGTTTGATTTGTTTTGAGGTTTTGCGGAAGTCGTTGCTTCTGCCTTCACTAAGGTAGATTTGTATTACTTTTTTAAAGGTCATGGATATGTCCAATAACTTGTCATGGAACAAATCTATCTTATTTTCTAAGGTTCGTGTTTGCGCAAAAAGTGAAACCGAAATGTGAAACATATTTTATTCCTTTCTGGTTTTTATTTTTTACTATAACCCTTATTTATGAAGAAATGCTTTATTTGTTTGTGTAAAACTCAGATAAAAAAAATATTTTAGGCTTGTAAAACCCAAATATATTAGTTAAATTATTCTCTGTTTATTACAAATTACAATTTGAGGGATTTTTAATTATGAAAAAACTTAATGCTCTTTATGTTGCTTTAGTTGCTTTGGTTGTTGCCATTGTTGCTCTTGTTATGTGCATCATTTGTTGCAATGACAAAAAATCCGCTTCAGTTGAAGAAGTTTTGAAAAATAATCCGGGCTTGGTTGCTCAGGCTTTGCAGGATTATGAAGCTCAGGCCAGAGAAGAGGCTCAGAGAAAAGTTCGTGAATTGATTGCTTCGGAAACTGAGGCTTTGAACAATAATCCGAATGACGGTGTTCTCGGTAACCCGAACGGCAAGATTGTTTTAGTTGAGTTCTTTGACTTCTCTTGCGGTTATTGCCATAGATTGTATCCGGCTATCAAAGGCGTTATTGCTAAGAATCCGGATTTGAAAGTTGTTGCTAAAACTTTAACTTTTGTATCTCCGATTTCTAAATATGCCGCAAAAGCTGCTTTGGCTGCTAAGGAACAAGGAAAATATGCTGAGGCTTATACAGCTTTGTTTGAATTCAAAGGTCGTTTGACTGAAGAAAAAGTTATTGAAGCTATTGCTGCTACAGGTGTTGATGTTGAAAAACTTAAAGCTGATATGGAATCTGAAAAGGTTCAGAAGACTTTGAGAGAAATGTCTGAATTGGCTGGCAAACTTCAAATCAGCGGTGTTCCGACTTTAGTTATGAACGGAAAAATTGTTCAGACTTTGGACGAGGCTGTTATTCAGCAAGAGATCGATGCTGCTAAATAGTTTTAGCTGATGTTGAGAATAGAGCGGCCGCAAAGCGGTCGCTTTTTTTTGTGTAATATTCTGAGGGTAAAAGTTTTCGGACTTGAGTTTTGGGGATATTCACCTTATATATAAAAAAGATATAATTAGTGAAGGGATGAGAATGAAAACAGGAAGAAATATTATTGTCTGGCTGTTGGCTTTGATTTTGTTGTCCGGTGCAATGAATATGTTTGCCGGAAACTCATCAACGGTAGGCGCTGAAAATTTAGCGTTTTCGGATTTTATGCAGCATGTTGAAAATAAAAAAATTGCAGAAGTTACAATTGAAGGTGCAAGTATTACAGGAAGTTACGTCGATGGAAAAAAATTTGTAACCTATGCTCCTTTTGATCCGTCGATGGTTGAGAAACTTCGTGAAAATGATGTCAGAGTAATTGCTAAACCTGAGGATAATACTTCTAATACTCTTATGGGAATGTTAATTTCTTGGTTTCCGATGATTTTGCTTATCGGTGTATGGGTTTTCTTTATGAGGCAGGCAAATTCCGGAAATAATAAAGCCATGAGTTTTGGTAAATCTCGGGCAAGATTGATTGAAAATACCAAAAAAGTTACTTTTGCCGATGTGGCCGGTGCCGATGAAGCAAAACAGGAGTTGGAAGAAATTATTGATTTCTTGAAAGATCCTGAAAAATTTCAACGTTTGGGTGGTAAAATTCCTAAGGGTGTTTTGATGGTCGGCCCTCCGGGAACCGGTAAAACTTTGTTGGCCAAAGCTGTTGCCGGCGAGGCTGATGTTCCGTTCTTTTCAATTTCAGGTTCTGACTTTGTGGAGATGTTTGTCGGAGTGGGGGCGAGCCGTGTTCGCGACATGTTTGCGCAGGCAAAAAAGAATGCTCCGTGTTTGTTGTTTATTGATGAAATTGATGCTGTTGGACGTCATCGTGGTGCCGGTTTGGGCGGTGGAAATGATGAACGTGAGCAAACGCTCAATCAGCTGTTGGTTGAAATGGATGGTTTTGAAGCTAATGAAAATGTTATTTTGATTGCGGCTACTAACCGTCCAGATGTGTTGGATCCGGCTTTGTTACGTCCCGGACGTTTTGACCGACAAGTTACCGTAACGAATCCTGATAAAAAAGGTCGTGAAGAGATTTTGAAAGTTCATGCTCGCAAGGTTCCGTTGGCAAAGGACGTTAATTTGTCTGTTGTTGCTCGCGGAACACCAGGGTTCTCCGGTGCGGATTTGGCTAACTTGGTTAATGAAGCTGCATTGTTGGCTGCTCGTAAAAATAAGCGAAAAGTTACTTCTAAAGATTTTGATGATGCTAAAGATAAAGTCTTGATGGGAAGTGAACGTCGCTCGATGGCTATGGATGAAAAAGAGAAAATTAATACCGCATACCATGAAGCTGGGCATGCTATTTGCAGTTTGTTTACCGAAGGTTCCGATCCTATTCACAAAGCAACAATTATTCCGAGAGGGCGCGCTTTGGGTATGGTTCAACAATTACCTGAAAAAGACCGCTATTCAATCACACGTCAGCAAATGCTTTCCCGATTAATCGTCGCGATGGGCGGAAGAGTTGCCGAAGAATTGAAGTTTGGGCATAAAGCGGTTACTTCAGGTGCTTCCGGAGATATTCAGATGGCAACAAATTTGGCTCGTTCAATGGTTACGGAATGGGGAATGAGTGATAAACTCGGTCCGGTTCTGTATGCTGAAAATTCCGGCGAGGTTTTCTTGGGAAAATCTGTTACTCAGAATAAAAATATGAGTGAAGATACAGCTCGGTTAGTTGATGCAGAGATTAAATCCTTGGTATTGAATGCTTATGCAGAAGCTACGCGTATTTTGAAAGAGAAAAACGAAGAATGGGAAAAATTGGCTCAGGCTCTAATTGAATATGAGACTTTAACCGGGGAAGAAATTGATTTGGTTATTAAAGGTGAGAAAATTGATAAATCAACAGAAGCACCGGTTGGAGAGGATAAACGAACGCATAGTTCTGTTCCTGAAGTATAATTAAAATAAAAAAGCCGCTTTAAGCGGCTTTTTTGTAATATTTTTTAACAACAGTTTACAGGGATAAAATATTTTGGAGTTGCCTTTTCGCGGAACTCTGAATAGAATCGGTTTATTGAATTTTTTTTAGTTTGACGGAAGGTTTTAATATGGGAGCTAAATTATTTGGAACCGATGGTGTTCGCGGAGTGGCAAATGTTTATCCGATGACAACACAATTTGCTTTGAACTTGGCTATGGCTTGTGCTGATTTGGTTGCGACATCAAAGAAAAAAGTTGCAATTGCTAAAGATACAAGAATATCAGGTGATATGCTTGAAGCAGCATTGATTGCGGGGTTTACTTCTAAAGGTGTTGATGTTTTGCGTCTCGGCGTTATTCCTACACCCGCTTTAACCTTGTTAACTCCTCAGCTTGATGTTGATATGGCTGTTATGATTACGGCATCTCATAATCCTTATCATGATAACGGAATTAAACTGATTGCCGCTAACGGGGATAAATTCTCTGATGAAATTACTGCTGCGATAGAAGCATCAGTTGAAGTCGGAGAGTTTTCTTTGGATAAAGATAGAATCGGAAAAGTCGTGGACGATTTTGATGTCATAAATCTTTATAATGATATGGTTTCAAAAATTGCGGAAAAAGATTCATTAAAAGGATTAAAAATTGTTCTTGATTGCGCAAACGGATGTTTCTCAAAAATTATGCCGTCTGTTTTCAAAAATACCGGTGCGGAGGTTGTTGTTTTATCAAATCAACCGGATGGTTATAATATTAATAAAGATTGCGGCTCTCAGCATATTGAAAATATGTCGGCAAAAGTTAAACAAAATGGTGCTGATATCGGGATTGCCTGTGATGGCGATGGTGATAGAATCATTATTTGTGATGAAAACGGTATGCGCTTAGACGGGGATCAGATTATTGCTTTTTTAGGTCAGTATTATAAAAACAGAGGTGTTTTAAAATCTGATACGGTTGTGGCTACAATTCTTTCTAATCCGGCTCTTGATCGCTTTTTGAAAAAAATTGGTGTTAAATGCATCAGAGCAGCGGTTGGCGAGAGAAATGTTATTGTTGAAATGAAAAATTGCGGCTCTAATGTCGGCGGAGAAGAATCCGGACATATGGTTGTCAGTGATTATTCAAAAACCGGAGATGCTTTGGTTACGGCTTTGGTTGTGGCAAAAGGTTTGAAAGAAAGCGGTAAAAAAATGAGTGAGTTGTTTCCGCTATTTTCTCCAATGTTGAAAAAACGTGTGGATAGCCGTTTTGATGGTCGAGAAAATATGTTGTCGGCTTTTGAAAATCCAGCGTTTCAGGCTGCTATAAAAGCTGGAGAAAATGAAATTTCAGGAAAAGGTAAACTTTTAGTTCGAAAATCAGGAACAGAACCTAAAATTCAAGTTTGGGTTTGGGGAGACGATAAAACTTTGGTTGAAAAAGTTAATGCTCGTGTATCCGATGTTTTATCAGAGTTTTCGGGTTTTGTTGCACAAAAAGATGTTTTATAGTAGCTACCCGTTGAAAAAATAGCTTAAACTTTTATTTACTAATTGAGGCTAAACTTATATGAAAGTGGTAGCGAAGGAGAGTTTTGATGATAAAAATGGCAAGCCAAAGTAATTTTGATTGGCACAGAAATAAAACTTTTGAGGTTAAAAAACGCGGAAATATGGCTTTGGTGCTTCCGGCGCTTAATCTTAATAATCCCAAACAAAGTATGGAAGGGACGCGGTGTTTATGGCCGGATCGTTTCGGAAGTTCTGATTCCAAATATCTAAGCCGCAGAGTTTGGGGACGCTAAATCCTATGATAAAAGGTTTGCTTTCTTTATTTACTTCTGGACTGATTTTTAATCCGATGGTGTTATGTGGGGTTATTTTGGGGATTTATTGCATGACACATATGGAAAGCGAAGCCATTAATGCGTTGTTCCATAATTCTTATTTATATTTGGCGGTATTGTTATTTTCTTTGGTATTTCATTTTTCTTTTAAACGTATTTATAAAGATGACCAAACGCTTGATTATATGGCTGTTTTAGGAGAGGCTTTGTTGGGTGTGGTCAAGTTTGTCTTTGCATCTATTTTGACGATGTCTTTTATTGTTTTAATAAGTTTCTAATCTTTGTTTTTAGATTTCATGTTGTCTTGCTTTAAATAAATTAGTTAAATTTTGTTTTTGTGGTTTTGAAATCTTTTGTTTTAACTGATCAAGTTTTCTTTCAATTTTATTTTCAGAAAGCGGAATTTTTTGATTGATGATTTCAGCAATTCTATTTAGTTTTTGAGGTTGATAAAAGTCTAGAGTTTCTTGAACCTTTTTTTCAATATTAATACCTTGAGATTCCAGATATTTTTTGTATGGCTGGAGTTGTTCCATTTGTTTTTGTTTGTTATAGTCGATATTGTTTTGTGTGGGTATGTGGCTGATATCATAACCGGCTCCTTTGGCTGCGCTGAGGCCAATTATGTCACATAGAGCCTCAACTTCACTAGAAGTTCCGCATTTTCCCAGTTTTTTGTTTATCATACAATGGCAGATTTCGTGTCCAAGGGCTATAGCCAATGAGCTATTTGAGCGTTTCATAAATTCACCGTTGATTATGATAAGTATATTGCCGCTTGTATCTTGTTTGGTGCATCCGCCAATACTGTTATTATCTGGCGTTTGAAAAGTTAGTTTGTCGGTTAGTTCCAATTTTCCGTTATTTTCTTTTATATAATTATTTTGCAACAAAAAGTTTTTTATTTCTTTGTTGACGTTATTCGTGCCATTGCACAATTTTAGGGTCAGATATTTCAGGCGTTCGACATCGGCTCCTTCTTCTTGCCAAGTTGCAATAGGGATGGGTTGATGATATTGATATAAGTTATGGGGATTTTCCATAAAAATTTCGGCAAGAACTTTTTTATCTTTTTCAGAAAGTTCTGGAGCAATAGTTTCATTATATATTTGAAGACAACTTTCTTGTAATAATAAAATTTGATTTTCCATAGCCGATCAAACGGAGATATCCAGATTTTGCCCTAAGGTTTCTGATACGGGAACAGAGCGAGCTGCATCTGTTAAAATATCAATAACCGCCTCCTGCATTTCCATATTGGTTTTGATGAGATTCAATTGCATTTGCTGAACAGACAATGCATAGGAACTTAGTGCGCCTAATTCTGCTGACATAATGACCTCCTTTATTTTACTATTTTTTAGTATAGCATATCTGGTTTAAAAGTTCATTAATTTTTTTCTCTGATTTGCTCACTTATCTTGTATCTTCAAAAAAGATGATTAAGTATTTGCTTAATTATAAAAAAGGAGAAGTAATATGGGAGATGGAATGCGAACATTTGCGGTTTTGCTGTGGGTTTTGTGTGCTATGAATTCTAATTCATATGCTCAAAGCGAAAATACAATTATTGAAGAAGAGAGTAATCCTTCTGCACCGACAATGGTTTACGGGGCAGCTAAAAAGGCTGACGGAACAATAGATTCAGTTTTGTTGGAACAGCCTGAAAATGCTGAAAATCCTTTGGGTAATCCTATAACTTCAGATCAACCTCCGGAAATTATTCCTCCTGCTCAAAATCATGCTGCTTCGGTTTCGACATCTTCTCCTGCACCTTCTTCTATTAATAATTTGGGTTCAGGGCCTCAGGGAATTCCTGTAGGACAGGGGGTGTTACCCAATTCTCCTCAGGCGGCACAAGCTCTGGGAAAGGATTTTCAAAATACTTTGGTTGAAGGAAACGGAATGATTTATGATATTCAGGCTTATCCAGAGCAGGATATTAATGTGATGAGTAATCCTGCAAACCCTCAAACAATCTATTCTCCTAACGTTAATCCTTAATTGCACGATAGTTGTTTATTGGTTCTTTCACGGCATTGCCATTTGTCTTCAATCAAATTGGCCGGTTCTATAACCATGGTTTGTTCGTTTTGTTGGACAGCCGAACCAAGATGTTGGTAATATTTATCATCACATCCGGTAGCATTGTCATTTTCGTTAATCGGATAGATTACGGCATTGTCACCACTTCCGTAGCTTGTAAAAATTTTACTCCATTTGTACATGTGAATTGATGCTAAACTATTCGGCAAGTTGGGATTGTCGCTGGTTGAATGCAGACTGATGCTTGGTGTATCAAGATTTGCCCAGGATTTGAGGTAAATTGATGATGTGTCGGCAATGATACCTTTTTCTATTTTGTTTTTGCTGTTGCATCCAAAAACAATACTCATGTCATCTGCTTGACTATTAAATTCATCTTTAAATGTTAGACTGCCTTTTATCAGGACTTGAGAATAGTTTCCGGTTTGCAAAGAGCCGTTTAAGTCTCCTTTAAGCCCTAGTGTTGCGTCATCTCCCAGTTCAATGTTTCCAGTTATTCCTCCGTCTGAGATAAACTTGGCTTCATTGGTAATTTTTAATCCGAGACAAAGTTGAGGAGCATTATTCATGCTGACAGTTCCTTTAATCTCGGTAATTTTTGAGCTTAACGGACACTCCGGCAGATTGCCGCTGAAGTCAATTTTAACATTTTCAAATATTCCGTCGGCAGGAAGTTGTAATGGTTCTTCAAAATTGATTTTGAAGTTAATGTTGCTGATTTTACGTTTGAAAATCGACTGATATATCTCATAGCTCTTGCTATTAATATTTAATGTAATTGTCGGACGATTTTCAATTCGGCAGTCTGTATGTTTTAAGCCAATCAGACTCCGAATCTCGTCATTTTGTAAATTGATTTCAGGATTGGTTATATCTTTGGAAAAGATATCTGCTTTGGGAAAGGCTTTTTTTGCAACTTTTAAGCAATTTGTTTTACAACGCAGATAGCCATCATTTTCTGGGCAAACTTCAAAGTCTTCAACATCTTTACAAATATCTGAAGCATATCCGTTTTCTATACAGTATGTGTTGGAAGTTTTGCAGGCATTATAAAGTATTTTTTCTGCTTGTTGGCAAGAGGGGGTATTAGGATTTTCAGGACCATAAGGGCAACTGATGTAACCTTCGCAAGGCGCCGGAATGACATTGGTTTTAACGATATCATCGCAGGTTGTGCAGGTGTCTCCGAATGCAATGTATCCTACGGGAATATTGTTTAATTCATGTGAAAATTGCGGACAAGAATCGCAACATATTCCATAATTTTTTGAATAAGGGCATCTTTTTTCAGTAAGTTTGCACTTTTCTTCGGATGTGAAACCTTCTTCTTCACAGGCCTTTATAATATTTTCTTTGCATTGGCGGTATAGGTGGTATCCGTTATCACACATTTTTATCGGATAAAGCGGTCGTGTGCATTCGGCTTCTGTAAAGCGATAGTTATTATTTTTGCACCATTGTTCTTGAGAACAACTTTTATAGTAGTTGTCGTGATGCGGGCAACGTTCTGTCGGTGCAGTCATTTTTCCGCAGCTCGCGTAGGTAACATTGTAACCCTCTTCAATGCATTTTTTTTCTGCGCGACTCAATTCTTTGTTTTGGTATTTGTTTTGGGCATAATCCGGAACAACTGCAGCAAAAGCAGTATTTGTCAAAAAAATAAGGAGTAACAATATGAGACTTTGTATGTTCTTTTTCATCTTTTTATGCCCTATCAAGTTGAACTCCTTTGATTTTATTATTGCTTATTTAATTATTGGTTAATAATTTTTTTGACAAAATTTATTTTTTGACTAGATTTAATGCTTTTTTTGTGGTATGTTATCGGTGTTTCTAGCAAAAAGACTTAGTTGTGCAATTGAAAAAATTAATCGGTGGAGAATCATGAATAAAAAAATTTCAGTAAAAAATCCATATTGCTCCGGTGAGTATGTTGTTTATCCCGCTCATGGTGTTGGTCGCGTGGCTGATGTTACAAAACAGACTGTGGCGGGTTCGGAGTTGGAGTTAATTGTTGTTAATTTTGATAAAGATAAAATGACTTTGAGAATCCCCGTAGCGAAGGCGGAGACTTCTGGTCTCAGAAAAATTTCAGAGGCCGGCACAATGGCCGATGCTTTAAATACTCTTAAAGGTAAAGCAAAAACTAAAAAAGTTATGTGGTCTAGACGTGCTCAAGAATACGAAAATAAAATTAATTCCGGTAGTCCGGTTGCTATTGCTGAGGTTATCAGAGATTTGTATCGTAGCGAAAATTTAGCTGAGCAATCTTATAGCGAACGGCAGATTTATGAGCAGGCTTTGGATCGTCTTGCTAATGAATATGCGGTTTGTGAAAATATAACTTCAGATGCGGCAACAAAAAAATTGTTGGACGTTTTATCTAAGCAGTAAGTTTTGTTTTTTTAGGTTGAGCCTCTGCCATTTTGTCAGAGGCTCTTTTTTTGCGACTCCTAAAATGCTAATATTTTGAATATCAAGATAAATTTTATATTAAAAGATTATTGGGGATAAGTTTGTGTGTAAATCTGACTCTCGCTTGCGAATCAAAAAAAGGTTAATTATTCCTTAATATATAGTTAAAGAATAAGCGGAGTTGGAAAATGATTGACAATGAGGACTTTTCAGTCAGCCAGACAGATGGAATTATTGTTTCGGCTTGTCCGGTTTTGATGGAATCTCAGAAAAATGTTAATCAAGATTTTATGTGGGGTTATTATCTGTGTATTGAGAATAACTCTGACCATAAAATACAAATCATCGGTAAAGATTGGAACATTACCGATGATTTGGGAAATCGCTATTCTGATACTTCTGCCGGTTTCAAAGGCGAACTTCCTGAATTGGAGCCGGGAGAGTGTTTTGAATTTACTTCCGAGGCTCCTCTTAAGTCCGCTAACGCCGTTTTTTACGGAAGTTGTAAAGTTTTGGCGGAGGGACAGAATTGCGCTAAGGATATTCGAATCCCTACTTTTAATTTATCTGTTCGTAAACAAGCCTATTCAAGAGTACTTAATTAAGATATGTCGGTTTTGATTCTCCGTCAACGACATGCATGTTTAAGTATTGGTAGATATTTGCTGTCATTTTGGCGTTGAAGTCATTAAACAATTTGGTTACCATTCCGTTCCAGTACTGCTCTTTTTCAGAAATGCTGGTATCTGCCGGAATAATAAGTTCTCTCCATGCTTCTACCTCTGTTTCTGCTCTTGAAAGGTTGGTCGGATCAATAACTTTTACAACGACGTTTAAGGTTGCTCGATATTTTACGCGGTCTTTGTTGAAGAAATCTGCATTCTTTTCATTTTTTTCAGTTACGCTGGCATCTCTGATGATGACTTCGGCAATCTTGTCGCTGGAAAAATCAGCAGCTTCCAGACGGTCGTGACCCCAATTTTCGGCTGTTTTTTCTATTGAAATCGGGAAAAGATGCTCAACATTCGGTCGTGTGAAAGATGGGGTAAACTCTGATTTTACGTCAATTTTATTAACTTTGAGTTTTATTGGCTCTTCCGTTGTAAAACGGGGTTCATCGTATTTTTTGACTTCTTCATCACTGGTGCCGAATATTGTTGCACAGCCGCACAGAGCAAGCGTCAGAACAAAGGCAGGTAAAATTCTTTTTAGCGTATTCATCTTCTTATTTCCATTTTCTGTATAAAACAAAAGAGTCCCCTCGGGAACTCTTTTATAATAATTGGGATTAATTAAAAACTGGTTAAACTATTGTTTTATGATTTCTCCTCGTTCAAAGGTGTATTGCTCCGAGCAAAATTGGCAGGTTGCCGAAATTTTATTATTTTCAATCATTGAATTTATTTCTTCTTCCGAAAAACTGCTTAATGTATTTAGTAATTTTTCTCGGTTGCAACGGCATTTGAATTCATAATTACGTGAGTTGAAAATTTGCAGATCATGTGCGTGGAACAGACGATGCAAGATGTCTTGTGCGTTTAGGGCAGAATTGAATACTTCATCTGCATTTAGACTTTCCATGAAAATTTTTGCTTCTTCCCATGCTTCTTTGGCATCGTCTTCTTCAATAGAGTTATTTCCGCCTTTAAGAGGCATTTTTTGGAGCATGATTCCGGCTCCGAGCCAGTGTTTTGATTCTCCTGTAGGTGCTTGTAAAAATAATTTAATATCCGTGTCTATTTGTTCTGATTGTTTGAAATATCTCAAAGCGCATTCACTTAGAGTTTTTCCTTGTAAATCAACAATGCCTTGGTATAGATCTGTTTTAGAGCCTTGGTCAACCGTAAAAGCAAGGTAGCCGTTTCCCATTAAGTGAGGGGATGGTTCTATTTGTCCGCGGGTTTTCCGAAGTTCTTGGTTTTTATTTAAATGGTTTTCATCATAGCGTGCATAGCCTCTGATTTTGCCTTCAGAGGTAACGTCAACGACAATCATTGATACAGGTCCGTTACTTTGGGTTTGCAGTGTGAAGAGACCTTCATATTTTATTGTGCTGGCAAGCATTGTGGCCAAAACCGTATTTTCTGCTAAAACGGCAGAAACGGGGAGAGGGTAGGCATGTCTTGTTAAAATTTCATCTAATACTTTATTTAAACGGATTAATCGTCCTTGATAGGTTCCGTTTTTGATAAAAAAAGACACACAGCTATCAAAATTTTGAATGTTTTGTGTAGGCATTATGAAAATTCCTCTGTATAATGATTATGATTTAGTATGGGTATAATCTAAGACGGGAGTTTTTTCAAGTGTTTGAAGAGGATAAAGTTCAGAAAAAAACTAAGGTCGTACGTAAAATTACGCAACAACGCCTTAGAAATATTGCTCTTTATTATTTGAAAAGGTTTGAAAGTTCTGTCGCGAATCTGCGCTCGGTTTTGCAGAGGCGTGTTAATGATTATGCAAAACAAGAGAAAAATTTTGATAAAGCACAGGCTTATCAGTGGATTGAAGAAATTTTGCATGATTTTGAAGATAAAAATTATCTTAATGATGAGCGCTATAGCGAAATTAAAATTAAGAATTATATCGCAGCCGGAAAATCGCCTCGTTATATTATAAATAAATTACGAGAGAAAGGTGTTGCTGAAGAAACCGCTGAGCGATTAATGGATTTAGAAGAGTATAATCCGTTTGATGCGGCTTTAAAGTTAGCGCGCAAAAAGCATATCGGTCCTTATAGTATTAGTGAAGAGGTTCGGAAAGAGCGTAGAAGCAAGGATATGGCTATTTTGGTGCGCGCCGGCTTTGATTATGATGTTGTTGTTAAAGTTTTAGAATTTGAAAATAATCAATAAACAACTTTGCTCAAATATAAACCGCAGGCAGGGGCTGTTGCTCCGGCTTGTTTTCTGTCTTTTGCTTCAAGAATCCTTTTGACATCTTCCGGTCGGAGATGTCCGTCTCCTACCATTTTAAGTGTTCCGACCATGTTGCGAACTTGGTGGTGCAAAAAAGAACGTGCTTCTACAATAAAACGAATTTCATCACCATTGGCTATGATATCTAGTTTATCCAGAGTTTTTATCGGAGATTTTGCCTGACATGCGGCCGCTCTGAAAGAACTGAAATCATGATGCCCCAAAAGGTACTGAGCCGCTTGTTGCATTTTTTCTACATCTAAAGGGACACCTACCCACCAAACACGGTTTTTTTCTAAAACAGGAAAAGCTCTCCGGTTTAGAATCCTATAGATATAACCTCGACCTTTGGCTGAAAAACGTGCATGAAATTCCGGCGATGCTTTTTCTATTTGCAGAATACTCATTGGAGCTTCAGCTATTCTTAAATGCGCATTTAAGGCTTCACGGAGTTTCCATTCCGGTATTTGTGTATCTATATCAAAATGAACAACCTGGGCTAGTGCATGAACACCGGCATCGGTTCTGCCAGCACAAAAAACTTCAATGGGAGGCTCCTTACCGTATTTTAAAAACGGATTGTCAACGTTTCCGCATTCATCGGCGCTTATTCTTGTGTATCCCAGAAAACAGGAAATTGCCGTTTCAAGATATTCTTGCAAGCTGGGGCCGTCAAGTTGTCTTTGCCAGCCTAATGTATCTGTTCCGTCATATTCTAAAGTCGCTTTATAACGCATTGAAAAAACTTTCTATCAAAAAAAGGAGCATAAGTTTTTATGCTCCTTAAAAACGGTTTTGGCAAGTTTTTTATTCCGCGGCAATTTTGAGTGCATTATTGTCTTGGGCAAAAAAACCAAGTTTTTCTTGTATTTTCCAAATAACACGCAATGCGTCAAGAGCGTTTTCTCCGGTAATGCGAGGTGTTTCTTTGCCTTTAACGCAGTTGATAAAGTGTGTCAGTTCTGCCTGCAAGGGTTGATTTGTCGGGATAAACAACTGTTCGACACTTCCTTTCAAGCCATAGTGCATCCATTCCGGAATTTCTTCTTGATTGACGTAAGGCATGCGTCCTTGAGTGTGAACATTGATGCTTTGGTTGATAAAGTCCATATCAATATAGTTGGTATCCGTCGTGACTGATAAGGTTCTGACACGGGCTTGGGTTATGCGGCTAGCTGTAATGTTGGCAGTTACGCCATTTTCAAATTCCAATACCGCTGTAATATAATCTTTACCATTCGGGCTGAGAGGAGTTTTGACTGCAGCTGCCTGAATATTAGATACTTTTGATTTTACCAAAGATTGGATAACTTCAATATCGTGAATCATCAAGTCCATAGAAACATCAACGTCCGTAATGCGGCCGCTTGCGGCAGACATACGTTGAGCCGTTAAAGAACAAATTTTAGATGTGTCTGAAAGAATCTTGTGCATTTGTTCTACGGCCGGATTGAATTGCTCAATATGCCCAACGAGTAAGGTTACATTATTGCGTTTTGCAGCGCTTATGAGTCTTTGGCATTCGGCTTCCGTGGTTGCTAAGGGTTTTTCCATTAAGCAGTGGATGCCTTTATTTAAGAAAAATTCGCCAACTTCACAATGCGTGATTGACGTTGTTACAACACTGACGGCATCAACGTTGGCGGCTACTTCTTCCATAGATGAAAATGCTTTAATCCCAAACATTTCGGCGGCTTTTTGACAGCTTTCGGGAAAAATGTCGTAAACACCGACAAGCTCAACGCCGTTTAATGTTTTATAGGTTTTCAGATGGTTCTTTCCCATCATGCCGGCGCCGATAACGGCAACCTTAATCGTTTCGTTCATGAGTTTTACCTTTATATAAAGTTCATAAATTTATTAGTTTACATATAACAAGAAATTTGGTAAAAAGCTTTTAAATTCTTGTTACATATTGTTACATTGGAAGAGTTGCCCATGAAGTATGTGAAATTTTCCGGAAATGCACTGTTTTTGACCTGTTTGTTCTTATGCGGCTGTGCGCTCGATGATGCTGATAAAACTCCTGCGGTTAAAGAAGATGAGTTGGTTTTTCGTGCAGAGCCGGAAGCTGTTAAGGGTAAAGTAGATGTTTATACTTCTATGGCAAGAGCGGCTAAATATAATGTTGATAACGCAAGTGCGAATCTAAATAAAAAAATTTTTGACCCTAATCAAAAACCGCGCAACGTTCTTCAGAATATTATGAATATAAAATTTGATAATACGACACCTTTGTATGAAGTTTCAAATGCTCTGGAGTATGCAACCTTGTATGCAACGGCAAATCTTAATAACAAAAAAGGCTTTGTTGACAACTTGTTTTATACGAGAGCGGCACAACATTTGACTCTTGCCGCAATAAGAACTCATCAAGATGCTTGGTATGCCAGTAGGAAAATTAAAGAAATTAATCGTCTAGCAAAGCAAGAACAAAAGAAACTTGCGGAGATAAACGCTAAACTGGAAAGAACCGGTAAATTGACTCGTGATGATTTGGAATATAAAAAGGGTTTGGAAGTTGCATTGCTAAATTTAAATGAACTGCAGCAAAAATTAGCAATGAATTTAGCTGAATACGGCGAATTGACAAATATGTTAACAAGTAAAGTCGATTTCGCCGGACGCCATTTTTATGAACTTGAAGATTTTGATAAAAATTACAGCGTAGAAATTTTTCAAGAATCTGCCGTGAATAATCGAACGGAGTTTGCGGTTGCCAAAGAGTTGGTCAAAACATATTCTTTTGATGA
Source organism: uncultured Alphaproteobacteria bacterium (assembly GCA_944391465.1). Taxonomy (GTDB): domain Bacteria; phylum Pseudomonadota; class Alphaproteobacteria; order RF32; family CAG-239; genus CAZU01. The sequence continues at coordinate 59,230 of CALXTS010000002.1, read as the reverse complement.
GGTTAAGCAAAGTACAAATCTGATGTATGAAGACGTTGAACGTTTGGATATTAACGGTTTGGATATTGATCATCGTTTGTATAGTACCCAACTGCAAGAAAGAGCTTTGCAAAATGCCAATGATTTAATCGATGCCGTTAGTGCTTATAATAATGAAAATGATGTCCAACAGAAAAATAAATTACAAGAACAGGCCTTTGATGTTTTAGGAAATGCTATTTTAGCGCAAATTAAAGTTAACTATAAATTGGTTCGGTTGGCGGATATTGATTATAAATTGACTTCAGATAAAATTAAAACGCTTAAGAAAAAAATTAATGAGCTTGAAAGAAAATCTCGTTTGAATAGTGAGAAGAAAATAGAGTTATTGAACTTGCGAATCGCCTTGATGCAAGAAGAATATACGTTGTCTCAAATTAAGGCTGAAAGAGCTGTTGCTTTACGGACGTTGTATTTTGAAGCCGGATTTTCTCCTTATACAAAAAGATTGTTGAAAGCTCCGTTAAAAGATATTGAACAGGTTTTGAAGGTTGGTTTTAATGAGGATGTTGTTCGGATGTTGGCTGCAGCTGAACAGAAATTAAAACAAAGTAAGCCGATTGATAATGAAAAAAATTATTGGGCAAAAGGTGAAAATTGGCTGGAAAGACTTATTGACGGAAAATCTTCTTCAAAAAAAGCCGTACCTGCCGTTAATTTAAATAAAACCGAAAGTATGTTTGAACCCTATGCTCCGGAAGCTGATAAATATAAAATTATGCAGCTCGGTTCTTTTGAGAAAAAACAAAATGCAACAGAAACATGGCAAGATTTGACTTCTCGTTTTTCAGGACTTAAAAGCTATATGCCTCAAATTGAGCGCTCTCATGTTGATGGTAAAATTTGGTATCGCTTGTTGGTTAGTTCCGTAAACGGCGGTTTCAGAAATATCTGTAATGAATTAAGAGCTGCTAAAACAGAATGCTTATTACGTTAGTGATAAATTGTTTGTAAAAATATTTAAAAAATGTCATAATGGCAGAAACTGGAATTTTATCGGATTTTGGGAATGGGCGTTAATGATACAAAAGATAAATCTGTAAATGCATGGAAATCCAAGCTGAAGCAATATACTAATCGAGAAACTCCTTCTTTTCCCGAAGAAGGCAGTTATTCTTGGAATGCGGTTTCAAAAATTACTGCAGCTGAAAATGATGTGGTTCGTTCTGATTTTGATTTTATCGGTAAAAATCTGGAAAACGGCAAATTTGCGCAAGAAAATTTAGAAGGAGCAAATTTTTCGGTCGCTAATTTGACGGGGGTTGATTTTTCCGGAGCAAATCTTAAAGGTGTGGATTTTTCCGGTGCTAATTTGACAGATGCGAATTTGGAAGGTGCAGATTTGACCGGTGCGGTTTTATCCGGTTCTGTTTTGCTTCGTACTAATTTTACCGGAGCAAAAATGCGCGGCGTGCGGTTTACCGATGCTGATTTGGAAGATGCAATCCTTCTCGGAATTGATATTGATGATATTGCTTTAGAGGAACTTCAGTCTTTAATTGAATATTTGGCAAAATATTATCCGCATAAACTTAATTTAACTAAATTGAATCTAACTCTTTTGGATTTAACAAAAATTGATTTATCTAAGGTTAGTTTACGCGGAGTTGATTTTACCGGATGTAATTTTACCGGTGTAAATATTATGGAGTTGGATTTAAGCGAGTGTATTATTACTCCCGAGCAAATTGCTCAGGCTTTGGGAAGAGTGCCCGGAAAAGATGAGTTGGCTAAAATTTTAGCTCCTAAGAAAAAAGATAAAGGGAAACGTCAGGCTCTGGATCTTTCAAAAATCTTTTTGGATGATGGACGGGAATTTGGTGTTTTGGATTTAATCAATGGTGGCGAAATCAGTGTGGAAACATTGCTTAAGGTTGGAAAAAAAGTATTTCGCCATGCCGAGCGTCCACCCGTTAAAGATGAAGAGGCTTTGAAAAATATAAAATCGGAACATGAACTTGAAGTTAAAAACCATAATCAAGAATTGCGAAAAACAATCGAGGCCTTTAAGGAAAGAAAAAGAGAAGAGTTTGCCGAAAAGAAAAAAGAACTTCAAAATGAAACTCAGCAAAATGAGGTTCAAAGAGAAGAGCCTCAGCAAGAAAAGCCTTCTCGAGATATGATAATGGCTATCAGGGAACAGAGTAGAGGACGGGATTAAAAACAAGGACTATGGGTGTTAAATTAAGCATTGAAACTGAAGAAAGTGTCAAGACGGCTATATTAAAGTTTGTCGGCGTTTTGATTTTGTCGCTTGTTTGTTTTGTGGTGGCGGCTCTTTTGTCTTTGTCTTTGTCATTATTAGTTCAGCAAGGGTTTAACAATAAAACATTTCTGTTATTAGAAACTTTTTATTTAAGAATATGGGAAAATCCCGGCTTTTTGTTTTCTTCTTATGGTAAATGGTGGGATATATTTTGGGTAGCTTTGGAAAAGCATAGATTTATTCCGAGCCTATATATTCCATTATTGGCTCCGCTGGTCTCTCTGGTGATTTTAGGTGTTGCTTATATTAAAAGCTCTTATTCTTTTGTCTTGTGGTATATATTAAATCATCATTTTGCCAAAGAAAAAGATGTTGCGGAAATGGATTTGCTTAATACAGGAATGATGGCTATCGGGCGTTTCGGTAGCCATATTTTAGGTATTAAAGCTCCGGATTCCGTCCTTTGTTTCGGAGAGGCCGGCAGCGGCAAGACCTCAAGTGTGGCAATCCCGTCAATTTTGCAATCTGATAAAGCCAGTGTTTTGGCGGTTGATAATGATGCCGTTTTGGCGAAATATACAAGCGGTTATCGTTCTCTGAACGGACGGGTTTTTTATTTTAATTGGGATATGTGTGATAATCCGGAAAAAAGGAATTTTTATCCGCGTTGGAATCCTTTGTCTATTAGCGATTTACCGCCCAAAGGAGAGGTGCGCGATAGTTATTTGGCTTTTATTGCCAGTTATTTGGCTTCTTATGAGCAAAGTTTGGAGCGAGATAACTATTGGGAGTGGTTAACTTATCGAGCTATTAATTGTTTTTTACAATTTATGGTTTGTAAAACTTCTCAAGCAATGGCCAATGATTATTTTTTAAATACGGTTGTTGAAAAAGGACGAATGAGCAAGGATGATAAAGATATCTTGTTAAGTTATTATGTCTTGATGCCTCAGCAATATTCAGAAAAGGCTATTGCCGATATTGCAAAAGAAAAGCTAACGATTGATGATTATTTACCTATCGGAACATGGGAAGGAATTCCTTCGCCGTGGCAAGGAAAAGATTTGTGTCTCAGTATGGTTTCTGATTGGGTTATTAAAAACTATCTTACCTATAAAAATGCTCCGAATGGGAAGGGAGATTGCCGAGAATGGCTTGAAGGTTTGATGCTTGAAGCTAAACTTTTTAATTATGGAGCGGAGGTTGTCAGCGGTTTGCAGCAATTGGTTTATTTATCTGCTAAACAACGAGATATTGTTTTTCCGATGTTGTTGAAACCATTGATGATTTTTAGAAATGCGGTTATTCGAGAAAGAACAAGCGGGCGGGATTTTAATATGTCAATGCTTAGAGGTATTCGAAATCCCGAGACTAAAAAAACAGAGCCGGTAACGGTTTATTCGACAGCTAATACGAAAAGTACTAAATTTGTCAGTCGGATGTTTGTTGAAATTGCATTGCGCCAATGTCCGAGTGTCGGAAAAGGGAAAAATGGCTGTCCGTTGTTGGTGGTTATGGATGATGTCGGACAAATGCTGAAAATCAGAAGCCTGATATCCAGTCTGTCTAAAACTAAGTCAAAAAATATGTCTTTTCTTTTATTGTGCAACAGTCTTTATAATTTTGAGAATGTTTATGGAAAAGAAATGTTGGAAGATTTGGTGGCATCTACAAACTATAAGATTGTGATGGCGGAAAACAATCAAAAACTCAGTAAGCAGCTTAATAAGTTGGCGGTTTTTGGAACAAAATCAGTGCAAATTCCCGTTCATCAGCAGATGCAATTGCTTAAATCAAACAAGGTTTATACAAATTCTGTTTATTATCATCGGTTAGCGCAAGATTTGCAATCAAGTCGTAATTTAAAAATAGAAACTAAGGGATATCAAGTCGTTTTGGTCGAAGGGTATTATAATCGTCCGATACTAGCTAAAAATGTACATTATTTGAAAGATGCGGAATTTAGAGAAAAATCTTTAATTAATGCCAACTATTTCTTAGATGAAGATTTGGTTATGATGCGGAATCCCCAAGATGAAGTTGTTCCGGCGTTGGATGATGTCTTTTATGATGTTAATACCGGTGCTGACGATGAAACAGAATTAAGTCAATATATGAATATTGCTTATGATGAAGCTATTGATAAAGTTCAGGATGCGACTGATAAAACGACTGTCTTAGTCGAGGATATTTCCAATAAATGGAAAAAATCCGGGCGAAATCAAGTTAAAAATGTTTCTGATGGAGGTTTTAACAATAGTGATGATTGGTGGATGTCTGAGGAAGCATTTGATGAGCCTGTTGCAACTCTGGATAATCCTTTTGAAAAGAAAAATTGATAAAAAGTCTTTAATTGTCTATTATACTTCGGTGATATAGAAAGAATCGGCAGGAAAATGGAAGAGACTTTATTTTCAACACAAATTAAAAGACCGTTAGCTGACAGATTACGTCCGCAGACTTTGGCTGAAGTTGTCGGACAGGATCATATTGTCGGTGAAAATGCTCCTTTGGGGAGAATGATTAAGTCTAAAAAAATAACATCGTTTATTTTATGGGGACCTCCGGGGTGCGGAAAAACAACAATCGCCAGATTGATTGCAGAAAATACAAATCTTTATTTTGAGCAAATTTCAGCAGTATTTTCCGGTGTTGCCGATTTGAAAAGAGTTTTCCAATATGCGCAAGAACGCCGTGCTAATCAAGGAAAAGGAACATTACTGTTTGTTGATGAAATTCATCGGTTTAATAAATCTCAACAAGATGGTTTTTTGCCGTATGTTGAAGACGGAACGGTTATTTTGGTTGGAGCGACAACGGAGAATCCTTCTTTTGAACTAAATGCCGCGCTTTTGTCTCGTTGTCAGGTTTTTGTTTTGAATCGGTTAAATTCTGATGATTTTGAGGAATTGTTATGTCGGGCCGAAAAAGAAGTCGGAAAAAAACTTCCCGTTGATAAAGAAGCTCGCGAGTTTATGAAAAGTACGGCAGACGGAGACGGACGCTACATCCTTAATTTGGCGGAAAGCGTTTGGAATTATGCTCAAAATGACGAGATTTTTGATAAAGACAGTATTGTTCAAATTATTCGTTCTCGGGCGCCGATTTATGATAAAGGGCGTGACGGGCATTATAATTTGATATCGGCGGTTCATAAATCTTTGCGAGGATCTGATGTTGATGCTGCTTTGTATTGGGTGGCAAGAATGTTGGAAGCTGGAGAAGATCCTAAATATATATTGCGTCGTTTGACAAGATTTGCCGTTGAAGATGTTTCTTTGGCGGAACCTAATGCTGTTGTTCAGGCAATTGCTTGTTGGGATACTTATGAAAGATTGGGATCTCCGGAAGGGGATTTGGCTATAATGCAATTGGCGGCTTATTTGGCTACGGCTCCTAAATCTATAGGCGTGTATAAAGCAATGTACGCGGCGCGTGATTTGGCTCGCAGAACCGGTTCTTTAATGCCGCCAAAGAATATTCTTAATGCTCCGACAAAGTTAATGAAACAGCTTGGTTATAGTGATGGTTATGAATATGATCCCGAATGTGAAGACGGTTTTTCCGGAGCTAATTATTTTCCGGATGGAATGCGGAGAGTTAAATTGTATTTTCCGGTTGATAGAGGTTTTGAACGCGAGATTAAAAAAAGAGTGGATTATTTTGATAAATTACGGGTAGAAAAACAAAAACAGAAATCTGCCGGTTTAAAGGAAAATATAGATGATTAATTTGGTTAGTGTTTTTTTGGGTGGTGGAATCGGAGCGTTATTACGCCATTTGCTTTGTGTTAAAATCGGCGGACATTGGGCGGTTATGTCTGTGAATATTATCGGGGCATTGCTGATTGGAATCGCTTTTCAGTTCTTTATAAGTCGAGATTATTTACGTCCGGAAATCAGAGCTTTTGTAATTACGGGAATTTTAGGCGGTTTTACTACTTTCTCAACTTATATGTTGGATTTTGGAAATTTGTTAAATAATCAAAAAATCGCAGAGGCTCTTTTTTATCTTTTAGGTTCTCTCGGTTTGGGAATTATCTTCTTGTTTATCGGAATGAAAATTGGGCGTTTGTGTTGGTAGGTTTGATTTTTAATCCTTTTTATTTAATTATTGTAAATTAGTTTTTGGTAAACTAATATGTAAGTGTTTTTTTTATGAGGATTTCTGATGGCTGGCGTGAAAATTATAAAAATTAGACCTGAAGATGATGGTATGCGCTTGAATCGTTGGTTTTTAAGAGAATATCCTGGTCTTAGTTTGGGGCGTTTGCAAAAATTGTTGCGGACCAAACAGATTAAATTGGATGGTCAGCGTGCGGAAACTTCAACTAAATTGACGGCAGGGCAGGAACTGAGGCTTCCTCCGCTGGATAATGAAAAAGCATCAGCCGATAATTTAAAAAAAGAAAAAGTTTCTCATTTAGATGAAAATTTTATTTTGTCTTTGGTTATTTATAAAGACAATGAAATTATTGCACTAAATAAACCTTCCGGTTTGGCGGTGCAAGGAGGAACAAATACCGACAGACATATTGACGGCATGTTGGAGGCTCTAAAGTTTGAAAAAAATGATAAACCCAAGCTGGTTCATCGGATTGATAAAGATACCAGCGGGGTATTAATTTTGGCACGCAGTCGTCAGAGCGCAGAGCTTTTAACCAGAGCATTTAAAGAAAAAAATTTACACAAAACGTATTTGGCTTTGGTTCGCGGATGTCCGTCTAAAGAGGTTGGTGAAATAAAAGCCCCGTTGGAAAAAGAAGGTGAAAAAATGGTTGTTATTTCTAACGGAAAGCCGGCCGTTACTAAATATCGTGTTTGGGATAAGGTTGGAACTAAATTTTCTTTAGTTGAGGCTTCTCCTTTGACGGGAAGAACGCATCAGATAAGAGCACATCTTGAACATATCGGGTGTCCGATTGTCGGAGATTCTAAATATTTTGGAGAAAAAAGAGAGAGATTTGCTAATTTGAAGGATAAACTTTATCTTCATGCATACAAAATTGATTTGTCAGAGATATATAATAAAAAGCTGATTATTTCGGCGCCGCTTCCTGAGTATTTTAATGAAGCATTTAAAAATCTGGGTATTGAATTTAAGGAGTAAAAAATGGGTTGGGTAAAAAAACTGGCATCTGTTGTTTTTAGTTTAATCATAATTTTAGCTATTACCGGATATGTTGCAGTCAGAAATTTTGATTTGAATAAATATAAATCTTATGCAACCGAAATTGTTGAGCGTGAACTGGGACGAAAACTTGAAATTAATGGTGATGCTAGTTTGGGAATTTCTTTGGTTCCGACTATAATTATTAATGATGTGGCTCTTTCTTCTCCTGAGTGGTCTCAGTTTAAAGATTTATTGGTTGTTAAAAAGTTAGAAGTTAAGTTTGCTATTTTACCCTTATTAAAAAAACAGATTGTTATTGATAATATTAATCTTGTGCAACCCGAGATTTATTTGGAAGTATCATCTTCCGGTCAGGCTAGTTGGGATTTTTCAAACGGGACTCCTAAAGAGGTGACATCATCATCTCAAAATGTTAGTCAGCCGCAGGTGGCGGAAAAAGTAAAAACGAATCCGGCTATTGCGTTGCTTGCCGGTTTTGCTGCCAAAAATGTTACAATTGAAAATGGTTTGCTACAGTATTATGATGCTAAAACGAAAAAGGAGACAGTTTTACAAATTAACAATATTACAATGAAAGCACCTTCACCTAATGAGCAGATGAGTGCGGATTTTGATGTTGTTTATAATCAGGATGTGGTTAAAGGTTCTTTAGAACTGGGTTCTTTAAATAGCTTTATTGAGGCAAAAGAGCCTTATCCGTTTGAGTTGACTGCGGAGGCTTTAGGACTTAATTTGACGGTTAACGGCAGTGTTGAGGATGTTCTGCAAAGTCCAAGATATGCTTTGGAAGCAAATATCTATAATCCGGCCGGAAATTTGAATGCTCCGGAAACAACCTTAAAGGCTCGTGTTGATGGCGACATTAATCAAGCTACGGTTCAGATTGAAATTTTGAATATTGTTAATAATTTAATTACCGGAAAAGTTTCTGCTCAGTGGAATACAAATATTCCATTTATAAATGCTGATTTGAAAAGTGATTTGATTAATTTGCAAAACTTTAGTTCTGAAAGCAATTTTGCATTACTTTCTCCGTTGATGATTTCTTCTGCTTACGCTTCCACAATGGTTCCTGATACGACAATACCATATAGTGTTTTGAAGCAGTTTGATGCAAAAATGAATCTTGCTGTTGGAAAATTGATTTTTGCTCCCGGAATGGAAGCTAATAATATTATATTGGCGGCTGACCTTAAAAATGGTTTGTTGAAAATTAATCCGTTAAAGTTTAATTTTGGCGGTGGTGAGTTAGATGCTTCAATTGATGTAAATGCTGATAGTCAATCTCTTGCGGTAAAAGCTATAAGTAAAAATATGCAGCTGCAAAATTTGTATCAAGAGTTTGCTGTTACTTCGGATGATGATTTTGGTTTTGTATCCGGTGGAAATTTAGATATGGATATTAATTTGACCGGAAAGGGTGCAACTTATCGGCAACTTGTACAAAATCTTAATGGTTTGGTTGTTGGTATTGTTGGAAAGTCAAAGATGCAGACCGGAAAATTACAGTTCTTAAGAGGAAATTTTATTACTCAATTGTTGAATGTTTTAAAGATTGATACTTCTAAAAAGCAGACGATGGATCTTACATGTGCGGTTGTTCGGTCTAATTTTGCAAACGGAAAAGCTATTTTCCCGAAAGGAATAGCCTTTAATGCTGATCAGCTTACTTTAGTTGCCGATGGTAATATTAACTTGCTTAATGATGCGATTGATTTTTCAATAAAGCCGTTTACCGGAAAATTGATTGATTTAAATGTGGCTCAAGCTCTTGCGTCTTTTGTTAAAATCAGTGGTACGATTCAGGAGCCTAAGATTGTTATTAATGATAAAGAGGCGTTAAGTGCATTGGTTGGTGTTGCTACAACAGGAGGAACAGCATATCTGGGTTCAAAATTATTGTTAGATACGAATAGTTCTCCTTGTTATACCGCTTTGGAAGGGACATCATATGCCTCACGTTTTCCTAAGCCGTCGGGTATTCGGGCCGAAACACAAAATGTTTACCAAGATGCAAGCCAAACAGTGCAAGATGGTTTAAATGACATTAAAGATACAGCAAAAGATTTGTTGGGAACTTTAAAGAAAACTATTAAAATAAATAGGTGATACTATGCTTGATGATTTGAATAAAATGGCAGATGAAGTTGGAAAACAACGACAGGTCATTATTAACAAATTAGTGCAATTTTCTTTAACGGATATGCTCTTGTTTTGGGGGCAAAATAAAGATTTGATTTTGTTGCAAGAACAAGAATGGGCGCCGTTACTGCAATGGGCTGGTCAAGAATTGAATGTTAAATTAAAAACAACGCAAAGTTTAGATGTTCCCAAAGAAAATGAGGAGGCCGGATGGCGTTTGCGGAAAATTTTAGAAGGATTTTCTGATAAGGAATTGGTTGCTTTTTATGCGGCGGCTCTGAATATGCGTTCGGTTCTTTTGGCGTTTGCTTTAGTTAAAGGGAAAATTAATGCTGAAGAAGCCTTTCATGCCGCTTTTTTGGAAGAAATTTGGCAGGCTGAAAATTGGGGTGTTGAGGAAGAGGCTGAAAAAAGAAGACAGTCTCTTAAAAAAGAGTTGCAAGAAATTGAGAAGTTTTTAAGAGGATGACGAAAGAAGTTTATTTGAGAATAAAAGGTCGTGTACAAGGGATTGGTTTTCGGTATTGGGCAATTAAAAAAGCTGAGGAAATCGGAAACATCTCTGGTTGGGTAACGAATGCGGCAGACGGTAGTGTCGAAATTATGATGCGCGGGCCGGAAAAGCAATTGGACGATATGATTTTAGCTTGTCATAAAGGTCCTTTATTATCCAGAGTTGATAAAGTTGAGTTTGTTGTCGGTCGAGTTAGCTCTTTTCTTCCGCCAATTGAAGATGGTGTTTTTAAACGAGTTTAATCTTTTCTAAATCTAATTTACTAGTTGTTTTTTGCAAAATTATTCATACTTCTTGAAAAGTAAAAATAAATTTTTAAGGAGTTTTGTGATGCTTGTAGCTAAAAATAAAGAAAATCTGAAAAAATGTGTTTGCATGGAGTGCCCGTCATATTCGTTAGGGTGCAAGATTAAAAATTTTCCGGAAAATGTGCTAAAGTTGGCTAAAGATTTAGACGATGTGGAACACTATGAAAAAATGTTTTGCGCTTTTGGTAAAAGCCATTGCATTTCTGAAGATAAGGGATGTCTTTGTGAAACTTGTCCGATTTATCATGAATATGATCTTCATCGAGAGGAGTATTGTATGAAAACAGGCGGGCAGCTTTCTCATCAATGTTGGGAGGGCTATGCTGATGAGGAAGAAGGAGAAGCAAAAGCCTATTAAGTTATTTTTGGGGTTTTAATAATTTTTATGAAGGTGTGGCTATGAATTTGAATGATTTGAATAAACATGAGCCGCAGACAATTATGCAGGCCTTTAGAATAGCAAATAAAACTGCAGAAAGCGCTAAAAATTCTAAAGAAACAATTCGTGCATATGATAAGGTTATTGATTTTTGCTCTCATAGAGTGTCGTGTTCTTTAGATAACAGTTTGAAAACGCGTACTTTATTATTGTGGGCCTATAAAAATATCGGGGATACTTATTTTCAAGAAAAAAATTTTTCCGAAGCAAAATTATATTTTTATAAAGCGTTGAATAAAGCGACTAATCTTAAGGAAAAAATCTCCGTATTGCAAAGACTATCAACGGTTTTGGTTTCGGCTAAAATGTTGGCGGATGGGGATAAAATAATAAATATCGGGGAGGAAGTTATGAGAGGTTTGGAAAAAGAAGAATTACCCCTCAAAGAAAGGTGTGATAATGTTCTGGCTTTATGCCAGAGTTTAATGGCTTTATATAAAATTAATCGTGATGATAAAAATTTAAAAAGAATTCAGGCTTTACATGCTAAAACTCTTGAAGTTGCAGAAAAACTTAAAGAAAATTGATAAAAATAAAGGTCTGTTTCTTTAAATAAGAAGAAGCAGACCTTTTAACGATATTTTTTAGAAGAGTTTTTCAAAAGAGTTTTTCTCTTCTTTCAACTCATAGGTTTCCTTTGGGGAAAGCTCAAACGTTTCATAAAAATATTTCATTCTTTGACCTGTTTCGCTTGTGCAAAAATGGTCATGTCGGAAAGAAATTATTTTTCCGGAGTTTTCAACTCTAACGGCATTGGCAATTCCAATTTTTTTGAGTTTTTGAAAACTCATCAGCCATACTTCCGTCAGCGGAGAGCGAGGGATACTTATAACTTTTCCTTTTACCGAACAATTGTTTCCGACAAAGTGGTAATAGTTTTTGTTTTTATATTTTATAAAAAGATTGCACTCGCGGTCGTTAACTGCTCCGACCAATGTGTAAAAATCATTTTTAGAAAATATTTTTAACAATTTAGGTGCATACCAGCCTGTAGAGCCGCAGTAAATGCGGTTTTGAATCATTAAGGCGGTTTTACCGATACAGTACTCTTTCGAGGGCAAAAGATTAATGGTGTCATCTTTTTGTTGATAAAGCTTTTCATTTATCAGAAGCAGACGGCCATATACAGTGTCGTTTATTTCAATAACTCCTTCTTTGCACGGGCAAATATAGGTTAATGAATTATCCTCAGTAAGGTGGTACAATTTTTCATCCAAGATGATGGCGTTATTACCAATCTTGGTCATTGTTTTTCTTTGTACGGGAAACAACTTGTTTTCAAAAACGATGTAATGCTCGTTTCCGTTTTGATAGATAATTTTTTCCATGATGTTTTGTTTTAAATTATTGATTAATTATATTTTTTGATATCGCTCATGATAGACAAAACAAACAAAACGTCAAGGAAAATATATCACTCTTCGCAAAGGATTTTAAATTCTTCTTTTTTATGGTTGAGCATATTTTGTTGCTCGGAAGGAAGAAACGTCGGTTTGCGGGCAATGGTGTATTGCGGTAAAAGTTGTTTTATTTCCTGAACAGGCTGAGACCAATTTGTAGGTCGAATGCGAATTTTTTTGTTTTGTCCGGCAGAAACTTTGGTTGTAATTTCTCCATTATCGGCGTCTTCAAATTCCGTCAGCGTCAAACGAAGATTTTTTAACGTTCCGGGGATTAAAAATTCAATGAATTCTCCGGAGTTAATATAGTTGCGAATTTCAAATACGGCATCATCGCCTTGCCATTCAATGATTGATCCGGCAAATAACCAATCTCCGAGTGTGCGGGTATATTCATAGTTTTGGCTGATGTTGGTTAGTTTTCCATCATGGAAACCTAAGCAGTATCCTCGGTTTTGCAGAGTATATAAGTCATCCATGTATTTGCGGTAATCCCAATCTTTAGGGCTTTTATACCAGTCATCGATAGCTTGTCGGTAAGTGCGTGCGACTATTCCGGCGTAATATTCGGTTTTATTGCGACCTTCTACTTTTAATGAATCCATGCCTATTTTGAGTAAGTCATCTAGTCTGGGCATTAAGCACATGTCTTTGGAATTTAGCATATAGCCACCATGCTCATCTTCCATGACTTCAAAGTATTCTCCGGGGCGGAATTCTTCTTCCAACAAAAATTCAAAAGCATCTTTGTTTTGCTCATTAATCTCAATTTCTTTGATTGTCCCGTCTTTAAGGCGCAAGTGTAACTTATAATGCCAACGGCAACAGTGCGCACACTTACCCTGGTTGGCGCTGCGATCTGCCAGATAATTAGATATCAGGCAACGGCCGGAATATGACATGCACATTGCTCCGTGCATAAAACATTCTAATAAAATATTCGGACATTGTTGGCGAATTTCTTTCATTTCTTCAAAAGTAACTTCTCTGCCGAGGACGCATAATTTTGCTCCTTGAGCTTGCCAGAATTTTACGGCTTGAGATGAGCAGATGTTTGCTTGAGTAGAAACGAAAAGATTTAGGTTCGGCGCGTGTTCTTTTACATACATAAAAACTCCGGGGTCTGCAATCAGAACACCATCCGGTTCCAACTCTTGTAAAGTTTTTACAAACTGCGGCAATTTTTCAACATCGCGATTATGCATGAACAGGTTTAATGTCAGATATATTTTTTTGCCGTGTTTGTGTACAAACTCTATTCCTTCTTTCAGTTCATCAATTGAAAATTTTGATTGGGCTCGCAGACACATATCCGGTGTGCCGGCATAGACAGCATCGGCACCGTATAAAATTGCCGTTTTGAGTTTGATTAAAGAGCCTGCCGGCAGTAATAATTCAGCTTTTTCTAACATTTTAATCCTTAATTGTAACTTTGGTTGTATATACGTTCAATGCTCCTAGGGGCGTATCATCAATGTGAATTTTAGCAATGAACGGTTTTTGACTTTTTTCTTCCTTTAAAATCCAAAAATAGACAGGTTTGTCGGAGGTTAATTCCCATAGCAAATCATCTCCTTCCGATTCAAGTTTGTCAATATACATTGAACATTTTGAGGCTTTTCCCGAAAAGGGAAGATTCTTATCGGCAGAGAGTTCTTCTTGTCCTTCATCCTTAAAAATAACATCAAAGCGGCGTTTGCCATCAAATACCTGCATACGAGAATCGCAGAATTTTACGTCATTGTATTGTTTTGCGAGCTCGGCAAAAACGGTTTGCAAATCTGTTGTGTCTTTATTATCGGTACTTTGTTCAATATTGACTTTTTTTTCTTTGCCGTTTTTGCTGCTAATCCGATGAATGGGAAGACCTTGCTCGTTATAGATTAAATCTTTGCTTCTTTTATTAAACCGAGATTGCGAATCGTAATGATAACTTCTGGTTTCTAATCCATTTTTTGTGATTATTCCCGTGGTAGAATAACGAGCTTGGAATGGGTACAAAATATCAAAAAAACCATTGGTTTTGACTTGTGATTGAACACTGTAATCTTTATCTGTCAAGGCATAGGTAAAGGTTGTGCGGCTGGCATCAAATGTTCCGATGCCGACTTTAAATTGGTGTTCAACACTAAAGGCTTGCGCTTTAGAAATTACGAGGCCGACAAATATGGCGGTCAGGAGTGCTTTTTTCATCTTCTTTTAGTCTTTCTTTAAACTTTTTGGCTACAATAGCAGAAAAAATAATAATTTAAAGGGATTTCATGATGTTTAAAAAAGTTTTGGTTTTAACCGGAGGTTTTTCTGCCGAAAGAGAGGTTAGTTTAAGTTCCGGAAATGATATTGTTTGTGCTTTGCAGAAGAAAGGTTATGAGGTTCTTGCTCATGATTTGACAGATGTTTGGAAATTTATTGATGTGCTGAAAAATGAAAAACCTGATGTCGTTTTCAACGGTTTGTACGGTAATTGGGGAGAAGATGGTGAGATACAAGGTTTATTGGATTTATTGCAAATTCCTTATACACATTCGGGATTAAAAACTTCAGCATTAGGAATGGATAAGTCTTTAACAAAAATGGTTGCTCAAGAATGCGGTATTCGAATTGCGCCGAGTCAGAAAATGACTGTTCGCGATTTTATTGAAAAAGGGACGAACATTCCGTTCCCGTTTGTTGTAAAACCTGTGTGCGATGGTTCAAGCGTCGGGGTCTTTATTGTTGAAAATTCTGAAGATTTGAAAAAAGTTAATTATAATGATTTGGATAGAGAAATTTTGGTTGAGAAATTTATATCGGGACAAGAGTTGACGGTAATGTGTTTGGAAGGAAAAGCATATGTTGTTACCGAGCTTCGGGCTTCTGAAAATTTTTATGATTATAAAGCTAAATACACTAACGGGATAACTCAGCATATTTTGCCGGCGGAAATACCATCTTCCGTTGCTGACGAATGTAAGACTTATGCTGAAAAATTGCATCGGGCTTTGGGATGCAATACGGTTTCCAGAATTGATTTGCGCTATAATCCGAAAGATGGTGTTGTTTTGCTTGAAATTAATACAAATCCGGGAATGACATCTCTTTCTTTGGTGCCGGAACAGGCTAAATATGCGGGGATTTCTTATGAGGATTTATGCGCAAAGTTAGTTGAAAACGCCAAATGCAGAAAATTTAATTAATAACGGAGTTTTTATGATTGAACTTCATGATTTAAAACCTAATTCAGTTGTTGTTGTTGCCGGGCCGACGGCTTCGGGAAAGTCAGCTTTGGCTTTGGATATTGCTTTGAAATATAACGGTGTCATTATCAATGCTGATTCTATGCAGGTTTATCAGGGAACTCCGATTATTTCTGCCGTTCCGGATATTGAGGAACGCCAAAAAGTTAATCATTATTTATATGAGATATTTCCGCCAAATTATAACGGGACGGTTGTTGAGTGGCTTAATCTTGCCGTTGTGGAGATTAAAAAAACATGGAGCGAAAATAAGTTGCCGATTGTTGTGGGCGGAACAGGGCTATATATTGATAATTTAATTAACGGAACAACACCTATTCCTGAGGTTAGTCGGAAAATCCGCATTCAAGTAAAATCCGATATGGAGCAAAAGGGTGTAAAAGAAATGCATCGTTTGTTATCCGTGATAGATGCAAAAACAGCAAGTAAAATCAGTGATAATGATACGACGCGGGTTCGCAGAGCTTGGGAAATTTATTTAGAAACCGGAAAAACAATGTCCGAATGGTTTAAAATCCCTATGTTACAAAAAATTCCCGAGGCTGATTTTTTGGTGGTTAAAATTATTCCTACAGCTCAAGAACTAGATGAACGTTGTTATTTGAGATTTGATAAAATGATTGCCGAAGGCGCACTTGAAGAAGTCAAAAAAATTAAAGAACTCAATCTTGATAAAAATCTTCCGGCTATGAAAATGCTCGGTATTCCTGAGTTGTGTAGTTATTTAGACGGTAAATGCTCTTTGGATGAAGCGGTTTCTTTGGCAAAGCTACATACCAGACAATATGCCAAGCGCCAACGGACATGGTTTAAAAACAAGTTAAAGGCTCAGATTTGCTTGGAGCATTGCTATCCTTAAAATGGTTTTTTTTTATGTGAAAAACGTAATTATGATGTTGCACTAAAAGCTATAAGGGTATAAAAATCAAGCAATAATGTTTTATTATAATAAGCGGAGAATAGTATATGCTTTCAAAATTTATGGGTTGGCTGTCTGCCGATATGGCTATCGATTTGGGTACTGCCAATACTTTGGTATATGTAAAAGGGAAGGGAATAGTCTTAAATGAACCTTCTGTTGTGGCTATTGAAGAATATCGCGGAAAAAAACAGGTTTTGGCTGTCGGTAACGAGGCTAAGCTGATGTTGGGACGTACGCCCGGAAATATCAGTGCTATTCGTCCGTTGCGCGATGGCGTTATTGCTGATTTTGAAATTGCCGAGGAGATGATTAAGTATTTTATTCGTAAAGTTCATAATCGTCGGACTTTTGCTGCTCCTATGGTTATTGTTTGCGTTCCTTCCGGTTCTACGGCTGTTGAAAGAAGAGCTATTCAAGAGTCTGCTGAGGCTGCCGGTGCTCGTAAAGTTTGGTTGATTGAAGAGCCTATGGCCGCAGCTATCGGTGCTGATTTGCCGGTTACAGAACCTACCGGTTCTATGGTTGTTGATATCGGCGGTGGTACAACCGAGGTTGCCGTTTTGTCTTTGGGCGGAATTGTTTATGCTCGTTCGGTTCGTGTCGGTGGTGATAAAATGGATGCTGCCATTATTTCTTATATCCGTCGCAATCATAATTTATTGGTTGGTGAAAGTAGTGCTGAGAGAATTAAAAAAGAAATCGGTTCTGCTTCTGCTCCTGAGGCCGGTGAGGGACGTACGATTGAAATTAAAGGTCGTGATTTGATGAATGGTGTTCCTAAAGAAATCATCATTACAGAGCGTCAAGTCGCTGAGAGTTTGAATGAACCGGTTTCTCAGATTGTTGAGGCTGTTAAGGTTGCCTTGGAGCATACGGCTCCTGAATTGGCTGCAGATATCGTTGATAAGGGTATCGTCTTAACCGGCGGTGGAGCTTTGCTCTCTAATTTGGATCAGGTTTTGCGCAATGCAACCGGACTTCCCGTTTCAATCGCTGAAGATCCGTTGGCTTGTGTTGTTAAAGGAACCGGAAAAGCTTTGGAAGAAATGAGTCGTTTACGTTCTATTCTTTCAAGCATGTATTAGTTTTTATGCTCGCAGACTGTTTCAAGTTAGAAGATACTTATACTGGGATGGTCTGCGGGCTTTTATTTTTTTCTGATAACTAAAGGCAGGATATGAAAAGGCGGCGGAGTTTATTTATTCATTTGAGCCATATCAGATTGCTGACGCAGAAGTTTGCGTTGGTTATTTTGTTTCTATCTACTTTTGTCTTTATGTTGGTGAATAAAACGAATTCTGTTTTAGTTGAAAAGACTTCTTCCGTGGCTACGGATATTGTTTCTCCGGCGATTGATGTATTAGTAATTCCCGCTAAAGTCATTTCTGCCGTCTATGATTATTTTAAGGATTTGCGCCAAATTCATAAAGATAATCAGCGCTTAAGAGAAGAAAATATGCAGTTGAGTAAGCTGTATGACAGAGCAAGAGCTTTAGAAGTAGAAAATAAACTTTTGTCTGAAATCCTTAACTATGTTACGCCTCCTAGCGCGGAGTTTATTACCGCTCGTGTTATTGCTGAGGAGGGTGATGCTTTTTCTCATTCGGTTATTGCTTATATTGGAGATGAACCGGTAAAAAAAGGACAAGTGGCAATTTCTGATAAAGGCGTTGTCGGTCGAGTTGACAGAGTGGGAAATGTTTATGCTAAAATTTTGTTGTTGACGGATATCAACTCAAAAATCCCTGTGATGGTTGAAAAAACTCGTATTCGCGGTATTTTATCCGGTGATAATACGCCGTTGCCTAAAATGATTTTTATTCCTCTTGGGGCTGATTTGAATATTGGTGATAGAATCGTTACATCAGGTGTTGCCGGAGTGTTTCCCGCAGGGTTGCCAATCGGGCGTGTTGTAAGTGTTAATAAAAATGAAATCAGAGTGAAAGCCTTTAGTAACTTGGAACAACTTGATTACGTTAAGTTAGTTAATTATGGTTTGGATGGAATTATCAGTGAAGAGCCAGAGGGTAAGCCAAACAATGAGTGAGGAATTTGAAGAAAACATAACTTCAATATTTCAGAGAATGTTGCCGTTGCTATCTTCTTTGTTATTGTTGTTTTTTTCTTATGTGCCTCTGGAGTTTGGAATTTTTAATAATATCCGTCCGGTGGTTGGAATGGTCTGTGTTTATTACTGGATGTTGCATCGTCCGGACTTGTTTAATTTATGGTCTGTTTATTTTCTCGGTTTGATTGATGATGTTATTTCAGCCTCTCCTTTTGGGTCGAATATTTTTGCTTTATTGCTTTTATATATTTTGATTAATAACACATCAAAATTTTTTAATGCAAAGCCTTTTATTGTGACTTGGTATGGCTTTTGTTTGTTGTCTTTTGTGGCTATGTTTGCTCGGTGGTTGTTGGTTTCTGTTTATTACAGCCAATTTTTGCCGCTTTCCATGTTGCTGTTTGCTTATTTGGTATCGGTGGCTGCATATCCGCTAATTTCGCTTGTTTTGGCGTTTATTCAAAATAATTTAATTCAGGAAGATGAGTAAATGAACCGCGACAGTGATAAAGGTAAAGTACTTATTAATCGAGCTCTTATTCTGGGGGCCGGACAGTTTGTGCTGTTGCTGGTTATTATTTTGCGCCTTTATTATCTTCAGGTTTATCAAGCTGATAAATATAAGACTCTCGCTGATGAGAATCGAATTTCTACTCGAATGCTGGTCCCTCCTCGCGGAGTTATTTATGACAGACATCAGCAAATGCTTGCTACGAATCAACAAAATTTTCAGGCGTTGATGGTGGCTGAGCAAACAATTAATATTCAAGAGACACTCGATGCATTTAAAAAAATTATGCCTTTGAGCGAAGCTGAAGAGGAGCGTATAAAAAAAGATTTAAAAAGAAATCGTAGCTTTGTTCCTATTAAAATTAAAGATAACTTAACATGGGAAGAGGTTTCTCGTATCCAATTAAATGCGCCTGATTTGCCCGGAATTATTATTGATGAGGGGTTGTCTCGTTATTATCCTTTGGGTGAAAAAACGGCTCATGTTATCGGTTATGTATCTTCTGTTTCTGAAAATGATGTGAAAGATGATCCGCTTTTAGAGGTTCCCGGTTTTAAGATTGGTAAAGCCGGAATCGAAAAATTATATGAAAAGAGGCTTCGAGGTAAAGGCGGAAACCTCAAACTGGAAGTTAATGCCTATGGGCGCATTATGAAAGAAATTGAAAAGGTTGAAGGTATTCCGGGAGAAAAAATTGAACTTAGTCTTGATGCTCGCTTGCAAGAAAAAGCCTATGATTTATTTGAAGGAAACAGTGGTGCGGCTATTTTAATGAGTGTTAATACCGGTGAAATTTTAGCTTTTGTTTCGGCTCCGGCATATGATCCAAATTTAATGACACAAGGAATTAGTACAGAAGAGTGGAAAGAGCTGAACAGCAATGAATTTAATTTGTTGGTTAATAAAGCTGTTTCCGGACAATATTCTCCGGGGTCAACGTTTAAAATTGTTGTTGCTCTTGCCGGCTTGGAAAATGGAATTATCAATACGTTAAGTCGGAGCTTTTGTGCCGGTAAAATGATGTTGGGAAATCATACTTTTCACTGTTGGAAAAATATTGGGCATGGATATATCAATGTTGTTCAGGCTTTGCAACATTCTTGTGATATCTTTTTTTATGAAACAGCACAAAAACTCGGAATTAATAAAATTGCCGAAATGGCCCGAGCATTTGGTTTGGGCAAAAAAGTTAATGTTGGTTTGGAAAATGAAAAAAGCGGTCTTATTCCTGATACAGAGTGGAAATGGCAGCGTTTTCGAGAATCCTGGCAACAAGGGGAATCTTTGATTTCTGGTATTGGACAGGGGTACGTTTTAACGACTCCTCTTCAATTAGCTACAATGACGGCTCGTGTTGCCAGCGGAGGTTATGAAGTTGTTCCGACATTTAATAAAATTAATCCGGGTGAAAAACGCGATTTCAAAAAAATGAATATTAAGCCGATGAATTTGGAATTGGTCAAACAAGGTATGTGCGATGTGGTTAATGTTCCGGGGGGAACGGCATATTGGTCGAGGTTTGATTTTAACGGACAGAAAATGTGCGGAAAAACAGGAACAACGCAGGTGCGCAGAATTACAATGAAAGAAAGACAGTCCGGTGTAATAAAACAAGAGGATTTGCCGTGGAAATATAGAGATCACTCTTTGTTTGTTGGGTATGCGCCTCATGATAATCCTAAATATGCCATTGCTGTTTTGATTGAGCACGGAAAGGGAGCTGCCGGTATTGCCAGTGAGCTTTTGCTCGAAACACTTAAACTTGATGCCAGTCCTAAGCCTGTGGAGTAGTTTATGTATAAATTTTATGAAACTAGTTTTAAAAATCAAACGCCAACACTAAAAGAAAAATTTCAGAATTTGAGTTTTTCTTATATTATGCTGATTATGATGTTGGCAGGGATTGGTATTGTTATGTTGTATTCTGCGGCAAACGGCCATTGGCATCCGTGGGCCTTAAATCAATTGTTGCGTTTTGGAATTGGTTTTACGGCAATGATTATTTTGGCTTTAGTGGATATTCGTATTTTTATGCGATATGCGTATGTTTTTTATTTTGGAACCTTAATATTGCTTGTTATTGTGGATGTTATGGGGCATGTCGGCATGGGGGCTCAACGTTGGATTAATTTGGGCTTTATGAAATTGCAACCATCTGAATTAATGAAAATTGCTTTGGTTTTGGCGTTGGCTCGATATTTTCATTCTTCTTCCTTACAAAGCATAGAATCGGTTCGCGGATTAATTGTACCGGCTTTAATGGTTCTTGCTCCGGCTTTTTTGGTTATGGTTCAGCCAGATTTGGGAACATCGTTGATGCTTTTATTTACAGCCGGAGCGATGTTTTTTGTGGTTGGGGTTCAGTTGTGGAAATTTGGGATTGTTTTGATAGGAGCTTTACTATCTATTCCCGTTGGGTGGCATTTTTTGTATGATTATCAAAAAAACAGAGTGCTGACGTTTTTGGATCCTGAACGTGATCCTTTAGGAGCGGGATATCATATTATTCAATCAAAAATTGCGCTTGGTTCGGGTGGGGTTTTTGGTAAAGGTTTTTTGAAAGGAACTCAAAGCCATTTGAACTTTTTGCCTGAAAAACATACTGATTTTATCTTTACCATGCTTTCTGAAGAATTTGGTATGATTGGAGCGGTTTTTGTTTTAATTTTAAATATGATAGTTATCGCTTATTGTTATTCTTTTGCGCTTAAAAGCTCCAGTTATTTTGGAAAATTGGCGGCTATAGGATTAGCTACGAATTTCTTTTTGTATGTTTTTATTAATATGGCGATGGTTTTAGGGCTTATTCCGGTTGTCGGAGTGCCGTTGGCTTTGATTTCTTATGGCGGAACCGTCGTGCTTTCGGTTATGGCTTCTTTTGGAATTATTCTTTCGGTTTATGTGAATCGAAATATTAATATCGGAAAAGATTAAAGTTATTTCTAATAAAAAAGCTCCGATGATTTCGGAGCTTTTTTATTTTATTATTTATCCGCCGATTTTCGAATCCCTTTTTAGTTGTTGGGCTTCTTTAACATAATTTTCAACCGAGCGGACTGTCTTTTTGGGGCTATTAACACATCCGGGGCCTCCAATACATCCGCCTTCACAACACATGATTTCTATAAGGTTGTTTTCTCCGCCTTTGGTTCCGTAACGTTTTAGAATTTTAACACTGTCTTTGGTTAATCCGTTTATTTTTTCCAAGCGGATTTCAGCATCGGTTCCGACTAAATCGGAAACAGCACTGGCAACGCCTCCGGATATTGGGAAGATACGCCCTTGCGCATATGATATTTTGCTGAAAGAGGCTTCTTCACAAGCTGTTACATTAATTTCTGCGGCTGTAAACATTGCGCCGATTTCTTCAAAGGTTAAGACATAATCAGTGAAGGGATTTTCATCTCTTTGGCGCTCTTCTCTTTTGGCCAGACAAGGACCTACAAACACGGCTATGCAATCAGGATTTTCTTGTTTTACCAATTCTGCCGTGTAGTACATCGGAGAACGTGTGCTTGATACATAGGGGGTTAGTTCTTGTAAATGTTTTTCTACTGCACGGTAATAGGCCGGGCAGCAAGAGGTTGTCATAAAGGCTGCGCCTTCGTGCATTCTTTCAATGAACTCATTTGATTCTTTAAGTGTTGTAATATCAGCACCTACCGCAACTTCTATAACTTCATCAAAACCTAGTTTTTTTAAAGCACCGACTAAATTTCCTACAGTACCGGGAAATTGTCCGATAATGGCCGGAGCAACCATGGCGATAACTTTTTTGTCGCCTTCTTTCATTGCTTTCAAAACATCTATAATATGAGATTCTTCTACAATTGCTCCAAACGGGCAAGATGCAAGGCATTGTCCGCATGAAATGCATTTTGATGTATCGATGTGTTCAATTCCCTGTTCATCTTTACTGATTGCACCGACGGGGCAAGCATCTTCGCAAGGAAGAGCTACTTTTATGATTGCATGATATGGGCAGGCCTCTTTGCAAATGCCGCAATTAATGCATAAGTTTGTATCAATAAATGCTTTGCCGTCAACAAAACTGATTGCTTTTTTGGGGCAATTAACCATACATGGGCGAGCAAAGCAGCCTTGACATTGATTGCTGACAATATGTTGAGATTTTTTGCAAGCATTGCATGCAGATTTGATAACCATAATTTTATTTTTTGGTGCCTGCGTTCTGGCTAGTGCCTCTTGTCCACATTCATTAAGGGATTTTGACCAATTATTTTCGTCGGTTACATCTATTCCCATGGCCGCCATGGCTCTGAATTTGGTGATTTCTCTGTCTTTTTCCAAACTGCCGCGCATTGGCGTGCTTTCGTCAGGATAAACCTCATTAGGTATTTCATTTGCTGTTGCAAGGCGGTCTTTAAGGTAGCTTTGAGCTACTTTGACCAACATTTCTGTTCTCATGTAAAAAGCATTGTTTTTAGGTGTCAGCATCTTTAGTTCTTTCTTTATAATTTTGTTGTACAATAGGTTTATAAATGATTTTTAACTATAAAATCAAGCATTAATTGTATTTACTATATAATATAACGTCACTTTGGAGAAAAAATGCCGATTAGTAAAATAAAAATATTTTTTTGCGGAATCGTTCTCGGGGTATTAGCTTTTGCCGAATGGAAGATTTGGCAATTGCCTTCTCAATTTTTCAGAACGGAATTGTTTGTTGCCGTTAATATTGCCGTTTTATGGATATTTTATGAATTATGGTCTCAATATCAGTTCAGAAAAGACCTTTCTCATTTGCAAAAATTGCAGACTTTGGGGCGTTTAGTCAGCGGGATGGCTCATGATTTTAATAATATTTTGGGCGGAATTATCGGTGCTGTCGAAATTCTTGATAAAAAGACAGCTGAACAAAGCGAACTGAAAAAATATTTAAATATTATTGAAGATGCTTGTGTCAGGTTGCAGTATTTATCAAAAGAAGTTTTAGGTTTTTCAAACAAAGAGGAAAGTAAAACGGCAATCTTTTGTGTTGATGAAGTTATTGGTAAAACAGTTGATTTGGCGCGTGCAGGATTGGAAAAAAAATATGAAATCTCTTATGTCGGACAAGACAAGGAAAGTCAGGTTTGTTTTCCAGTGGAGGCTTTGCAGAGTATCCTTCTTAATTTGCTTCTAAATGCAAAAGATGCCATGAAAAAAGGTGGTCAAATAAAAATCGGGATGCAAAAATGTCAATTGAAAAAACATTCTCAAAATCTACGGCTTCCTGTCATTGTTGGAGATTATGTCGAGATTTGTGTTGCCGATGAAGGTTGCGGCATAAAGAAAAAATATTTAAAGCAAATATTTAATCCCTTCTTTACAACCAAAGGTAAAGGAAAGGGGAGTGGAATAGGTTTGGCTTCTGTTTATGATTATTTGAAACGCTATAAAGGAAATATTGCTGTAGAGACATCGTCAAACGGAAGTCGTTTTAAAATATATTTGCCTATAGCTAAGGCAGGGTGGAAAGCTACAGCCTTTATTTTAGATGATGATGAATTTTTTAGGAAAGTATTAAAGGAAATTTTACAATCATTAGGTTTGAAGGTAAAAGTTTTTTCTTCTGCAGATAAAATGTTAGAAGACGCTGAAAAGGCAGATGTAATTTGGATTGACGTTCAATTAAAAAATGATTCAGGATTGTCCGTTTATAAAATTATCAGACAACAATGGAAAGATAAAAAAATTATTTTTATGAGCGGAAATCCTTGTTCCGATGAGATAAAAAAACTCAAAAAGAAAGACGTTTTTATCAATTTTATTCAAAAACCATGTACGGAAAATGATTGCAAAGCTGTTTTGCATAATTTAAATTTGGATTAAAAGGTAAAGGGCTTGATATAAAAACAAATAGTGTTTAATATAGCTTAACATAGGTTGAAAGGGCTTTTTATTTAATGGCAAAAGTAGGAAATCAGGTTGCTGAAAAATATTTGCTTGATTCTATGAATCGGATAGCTAGAAATCCTCAAGGCTATTCCGTGTTGTATGTTAGTGTTTCTAAACTTAAGCCCAAAAACAGACATCCGTCGTTTGTTAAAATCTTTGCTAAAATGTTTGATGATTTGGTTGGTGCAACCAATGGAATGATGTTTATTTTATCAAACAGTGATTTTGCTATTTTAGGTAAAAACATTTCACCAGAAACTGTTGATTTAGCCGTTGATAAATTACGCCATAGCTTACCGAATGATCCGATGCTTTATAATCAAGATGCATCTACTTTTGCTTCGTTGTTTGTTTTTCCCGAGGATTTTCCGGCATTGTACGGAAAAATCAAAGCACTGATGGAATCTAAAGATGATGGTTTTGATATTGAGTTCTTGCGCAAACCATTGGAAGCCGGACAAGTTGATGATGTTTTAAGCCGCTTGGATAATATTGATATTCCCGATATTGTTAAACGACAAAGCGTAATTCAAGTCGGCGGAGCGAAAAAATTTGAGGTCTTGTTTCAAGAGTTTTTTGTCGCAGTTAAAGATTTGAGCATGTTTTTTGATCTTAATTTAGATTTGCAGGCAAATAAATGGCTTTTTATGTATCTTTCTCAAACTCTTGATAAAAAAACACTTGCTTCTTTTGAAAAAGCAGAAATTACTAATTGGACACCCAAAATCAGTGTTAATATGAATTTATCTTCCATATTTTCAAAAGAATTTGCTCATTTGGTTGATAATTTTCTAAAACCAGATCAGAAAATTATTGCAGAAGTTCAAGTAATGGACGTTTTTAATAATTTACCGCAATATTTTGAGGCTAAAGAACTTTTAAACAGCCAAGGGCATCAAATTTTATTAGATGCTCTGGAACCAGATATGATTTGTATGTTGAATTTGAAACGTTTGAATCCGGATTATATGAAGATTTTTTGGAACCATACGATGGAAAATGCTCCCGATAATCCTCAGTTGAAAGAGTTGATTCATGAGACCGGAAGCGATAAGTTTATTTTGGCTAAGTGTCTGGATGATAAAGCTATGAGCTGGGCTTTGAAATATAAAATAACGAAGTTTCAAGGGCCGTTTGCTGATAATATTGAAACAGCGTTGATTAAAAATATGTGTCCGCATGGGCAGAAATGCAAACTTATGGATTGTTTAAAACGCAGACGTATGATTGCCGGAGATTTTCGTAATAAATGTTTCGATAAAAGCTTTTTAGATAAGATTTTAGGATAAAAACAATGGAACTTAATTTAAATAAGAATTCAGAAACGGCTTTTGTCAAGCAAGATACCATTATTCTTGATTTTATGAAAAAAATTGAGAAAGAAATAGTTTTTTTTAAAGTTTTGTACTTTGATGTCGGCCGATTACAGAATAAAAATCTGAAAAATGTTCAGCGACAGGCTATGATCGAAACTTTTGAAAATGTCGTTGAAAAATCTAAAGGTGGGA
This sequence comes from uncultured Alphaproteobacteria bacterium, assembly GCA_944391465.1. Taxonomy (GTDB): domain Bacteria; phylum Pseudomonadota; class Alphaproteobacteria; order RF32; family CAG-239; genus CAZU01. The sequence goes on along the minus strand of CALXTS010000002.1, from coordinate 32,903 downwards.
TTTTTTCTCTTCCCAATGATGACATTGTTGTTTTTTATAATAAGAAATTTGATGATGAAATTCTGGCCTGTTTGGTTAAAATTCGTTTTATGTTTTATGATGATCCGGTTATTCGTGATGCCGATGATTTGGAACAAACGGGGTTTGTGTGCTTTTATAGTTTGTCTTCGGATACAAGTTCTTTCAGAAAAAAATTACAAGAATCTATGAATATTTCCGGCACTGAGAAAACTCAGACATCTGCTGATAATACGTCTGCAAAAAAAGAAAATCTTGCGGCTAGTCAGACTTCTGTTTTCAATAGCGTTGTTAATGCTAAAAAACTTAAAAAAGAACTGAATCCAGACATTTTAGCTAAGTTGCAAAAGATTTTGTCTGTGGCTGATTTTTCAAGTTTTATCAGACGTCAGGCTATTTGTGCCGTTATTGGTAAGGCTCCTCCGCAACGTATTTTTGAAGAGGTTTATGTTTCTATTCCGGATTTAAGAGACATGTTGCTTCCTGATGTTGATTTGGTCTCGAATCCATGGCTTTTTCTATCTTTAAGCGAAACTTTAGATAAAAGAGTGTTGGAGACTATTGGACGTCATGATGATGGTTCTTTGGCCGGAAATTTCAGTATAAATATTAATGTTTCAACCTTACTGTCGGACGACTTTTTGGCTTTTGATGATAATATTAATGCTTCAATGCGTTCCAGTATTATTTTAGAGTTGCAATTGGTTGATATTTTGAGTGATATAAAAGCATTTATGTTGGCAAAGACTTTTGCTCAGGCAAGAGGATACAAAGTTTGTGTGGATGGGGTTTCGGTTGATAAACTCAAATTTTTAAATAGAAAAAATTTAGATTGTGATTTGATTAAAGTTATTTGGCATCCGAGTTTTATTGATATTATTCAAGAAGATACTCATTTTATGGATTATATTAACAAAGCAGAGCGCTCAAAGTTAATTTTGTGTCGAATTGATGATGCTCAGGCGATTGAAATTGGTAATTCTTTAGGAATTAACTTGTATCAAGGACGTTATATTCAGAGGCTTTTGAATGCTCAACCGCGTAAGACAATTTTTGTTATAAAAAAATAAAAAAAACAGCCTTCTTTTTTAGAAGGCTGTTTTCTATGAGGAGAAGATATTTTATTGGCTTTGCAATGCTCTTCTAAGCAGCTCGTCTTTTTTACGGAGCTTTTCTTTCTTTAATTGCTCAATTTTAATTAAATTTTTCCAGACACAACTTTCTTCTTCTTTAATTTCAGAATCTAGTCTGGCATGTTCTATCCTCAGGGTCTCCATTGTGGTTTCAGCATGTTCCATATCGGTTACTCCGTTAGAATTAAAGAACATATTCATTATAATACTTATCTGGGAAAATTTCCAGTAAAATTAAAGGTTATGTTTTTTATTTTTTAAGTAAGTTTGCCAAACTTTTTTCATGAGGGTTGAAAAGGGGTATTTCTCAAGTTCTTCCGGTTGTACAAAAATACCGTTAGTTGGTTTAATATCACTGTGGATAGTGAAAAGGTGTAAAGTCAATTTAATGTGGGTAAAGATATGGGATATTTCTTTATTGGTATCTTGGCATAGGTGTAGCGGAAAAAGGTTCTCTTCCGACCATGGAAATTCGTATAAACCAGAAAGTAAACCTTTTTCGATGCGTTTACGAATGAAAATTTCTTGTTTTTTGTTTCTAATCACATAAACAGAACCAAACTTTTCTTTTTTGCTGATTTTGGTTTTATTGGGAATTTGTTCAATATTTTCTTTGCCTTGGGATATACAGAAATTTTTCCAAGGGCAGAGTAGGCATTGCGGTTTTTTCGGGGTGCAAATCAGGGCGCCCAAGTCCATAATGGCAGAGGCATAGTCCGCCGCATGTTTCAAACTTTGCAACTCTAAAGCTTTTTTTCTAATCTCGGGTATAATCTTTTCAACCGGCTCAAGCAAACCATACATTCGACAGATGATGCGGATGACGTTGCCGTCTATCACCGGTTCGGGAAGATTGAAGGCTAAAGAGAGAAAACTTGCTGCCGTATATTCACCAATGCCTTTAAGCTTTAAAACATCTGCTTTCTTTTGCGGAAAAATGCCACCAAAGTCATTCATGATGATTTGTGCTGTTTGGTGTAATGATTTGGCTCTGGTGTAATATCCCAGTCCTTGCCAATAGGCATAAACTTCCTCTTCATTGGCTTGAGCTAAAGTTTGAATATTGGGAAATCGCTCTATAAAACGCATAAAATAGGGGATTACGGTTTTAACGGTAGTTTGTTGGAGCATAAATTCCGATACCAATATAATATATGGATTTGGGTGCGCGCCTCCCTTTATACGCCAGGGGAGTGTGCGTCCGTTTTTGTTATACCAGTTGAGTAGAAGTGATGATAAATCTTTTTTTGACATATGAGTATGCTCGTGATTTTGGGAAATGACTAACGTTCTTTTGCTAAAGAATGCAGTTTTGTGAAAAGGCTATATATATTACATCCAATCTTTTTATCAAAATTATCCTAAAATACCATGAAAATGTTGTTCTCTATCTTCTTCTGTTCTACTGATATCGTGAAGCAGTGCGCATATGTAAATTTCATTGGCATTCATTCCTTTTATTTTAGATGCAATAGTTTTGGCAACGTTGGCTGCACCATAAACATGGTTTTCATATGTGTACCATGTTTCCGGAGCGCGTCCGAGTGCAATTTCTTTTTCTTTTAGGTTATTTATTAAATCTTTAGCTTCTTGAATAGATAGACTCATTTTATAGTTTTGCTCCAATAATCTGTTTTGTTAATTATAGTTATTATTCATATACAATCAATATTGAAAAAAAGTCTGAGGTGCTTTTATATTGACAGAGATTTGAAAGGTGTTATTTTATGTGCAATTGAAATAAATTATTAATTTAAACTAGAAATTATGTTGTTAATTTTATTTGTTTTTATTGCAGGATGTGTTTGGATAAGCATCTATGCTTTTCGTGAGATAGTTAAATGTGAGAAAAAAGTCAAAGATACGCAGAAACTTTCTCATAGAGTTATTATTAAGGTTGAACTTGAGCGAAAAACCGTGGAAATTCATTCTTTTTTGGGTTTTGGATTTTTTGTTGCTTTGCTGATTGCTTTTATGTTTTTTAGTATAAGTAAGCAAATTCAGAGTGACGCATTATGTTGCTTTGTGTCTGTGATGTTAATTCTTGTTCCGATTTTGTTTTTTTGTTTGCTTATTAAAGCGATTCAGGTTGATAAAAAAATAAGCGACTTGTAGATGTTTTGAGGAAATATTTGCTTTAAAAAAAGACCCCAACGGGTCTTTTTTTAGTGGTCTTACTTCGTAGGTTTCGCTTGAAACAAGCTCAACAACTTCGTTTCGGTCAAACTTCCTTTTGGAAGTTCGAGAACTTTATTTAAATCACCATAAAAAAACACCCATAAAGGGTGTTTTTTTATGGTGCCCTGAAGAAGACTCGAACTTCCACGACTATTCAGTCATAAGTACCTGAAACTTACGCGTCTACCAATTCCGCCATCAGGGCTTGATTAAAAATTCAGGATATTTATATCAAGAATTTTATAAGAATCAAGTATTAATATCGTTCCTAAAATGATTCTGTATATAACAAACGGTAGAAATGTGGACTTTTTTAACCACCACATAACCGCATATATTGCTACAATTGAGGCTATAAATGAATAGGTGATTCCGTCTATTGCGTAGATGATGTCAATTAAATCATTGTTGCTGTATAGTTCATAAGCAACTAATGTCGCGGCACCTATAATTGCAGGGATGGATAAAAGCATTGAAAATTTTGCGGCTTCTCGTCTTTCCATGCTTAAAAATCTTGCCATGGTAACGGTTACACCTGAACGGCTTGTTCCGGGGATTAATGCTAAGCATTGAGCGCATCCGATTAACAAAGCATCAAATATTGTCAGATGTTTGATTTGACGAATGGTCATACTGAAATGGTCTGCTATAAATAATAATATTCCGTATCCTAAAATTGTCCAACCGATGATTTGCGGGTTTCTTAACCATTCCATGCCGTTTTCTTTTAGTAAAAATCCGACAATAACAATTGGTATTGTTCCAATTATTAAAAGCCAGAATGTTCGGCTGGCTGTGTTTTTTAAATTAGGAATAAAATATGTTTTCAATAATCCCTTAAACATTTTCCATAGATCTTCAGAAAAGTATATCATGACGGCTAAGATTGAGCCGACATGAACAGCTACATCCAAAGCTAATCCTTGGTCTGGAAGTGATGTGAACTTAGAGATTAAAATTAAATGTCCGGATGAACTGACCGGCAGAAACTCTGTTATCCCTTGTAAAACGGATAATATGATTAAATGAAAATTGGTCACGATTATATTCTTTCTTGTTTAAGTCCAAAGGCCGTACATATACGTTTTTTTAAAGCCAACGGAGAGATGGGTTTTACCAAATATTCTTGTATGCCGAGTTGTTTTGCATCTAAAACGGTTTTTTCTTTGGTATCTACCGTAATCATAATTATCGGTGTGTTCTTTGCCGATTCAACTATTCCCCGTTTTAATTCACTTGCAAATTCCAAACCGGTCTTTTCAGGCATTTGTTGGTCAAGTAAAATTATATCAATTTTAAAACTTTGCAGTAATTCTAAGGCTTCTTTGGCGCTACCTGCTTCTTTGGTGTTTTTGATGCCTATTTGGTATAATGCCGTTTTGGTAAAGGTTCGCGAAAACTTATCATCATCAACGATAAGGCAAACAATCGAATCCCAAATTATTTGTTTATGAACGCCGTCTATCATAACGAAACCTCTTTGCAATTGCTTTGTGCCAATTCTATATTATTTGTTTATAAAATAAAACAAAAATCATCGCCTTTGTTTATATTTAATAAAGATGGCGGATTAAATTTTATTCCGTTTAATGATGCTCCCCAATGTAAGTGAGGACCCGTGGCTCTCCCGGTTTTGCCGACCAGACCGATAATATCGCCTTGAGTAACAATGTCTCCTTCTTTTACATGGATTTCTTTAAGGTGAGCATATATTGTATGTAATCCGTATCCGTGATCCAGAATAACGACATTGCCTGAATAGAAAAGTTCCGGTGCCGCTAAAGTTACTTTACCGTCTGATGAGGCTTTGACGGGTGTGCCTTCCGGTGCAGCTATGTCCATTCCCGAATGCGGATTACGTTTGACGCCGTTCATAATCCTTTGTCCGCCGAATTTGCCACTGGTTCGACCTTCTACCGGTTTTATAAATCCTTTTTTCCAAAAAGCTGTTGTTGTATTGTTTTTTTGCCCTTTTTTTACTAATTTTTGTTCAGTCTCAATATCTCTCAAGTCTGAGTTTGATGGGGTTACTTTACGTGGGGGAACCCCATTAATATTTTGAATATCCCATGCGGTTGGCTCAATTTTTAATTCTACATCTTTTGTTGTTTCATCTTTTGTTAAAAAGGAAATATTTTGAGAGCTTTCATCGTCTCTACCAAAAGCAATCAGAAAATCTCCTTGTTCAGATGTTCGAATCTTTTCTTGTTTAAAAATAACATCGCCCTCGGCAAATTTTCCTACAAGAATTTCCCCTTGTGCTAGTTTTCCACATAATTCAACGGCATTTGCGTTTGGAGCAAATGATAAGAGTGTCGAAAGGCTAAGAATTAAATAAGTCAATTTGGTATTCATGGTTTTCCTTTGGTAAAGTTTTTTTCTTGGTTGTTTGCGGATTTTTCTTTTGCGGTGTTGGTTCTTCAGATTTTGAGGTCTTTGAAATTTTAAGACTTCCGTCATAAAATGTAATCTCAAAATCTGCAGATTGGTTTGCTTGAGCCGTATTATATATGGTTTTTCCTTCGCCATCCTTAACCCATGCAAAACCGCGTTTTAAAACCGATTCAACAGATACTGATTGTAAGCGTAGCATTAAATTATTTAAATTTTCTTTCTTCTTTTCAATAATATTTTTTATATAAAAAGGGCGTAAACGGCATAAGTCTATTTGATTTTTTTTGCTACTTAGTAATGTTTTGAAGGCTTGGTTTAACCGTTCTATGCGGTCATCAAATTTTTGAGTGACTTCTGATAAGATTTGTTCAAGGTTAGGGATGCCTCGAGCAAGTCCTTCCAAATATGTTTTACGTTGTTCAAAATATCTGACTTGGGCATTGAGAAGTCTTGCTGAAAGGGTGTTGATTTGTGCCAAAAGCTCGCTGCGTACCGGAACGGCAAACTCAGCGGCTCCGGTTGGTGTGGGAGCTCTTTTATCGGCAACATAATCAATTAGCATTGTGTCTGTTTCATGGCCAACAGCGGAGATAATCGGTATTTCAGATGCAAAAACAGCGCGGATAACACATTCTTCGTTAAAAGGCCATAAGTCTTCAAGGCTTCCGCCTCCGCGGGCCACAATAATAACATCGGGGCGGCGAGGGTAATCGTTTTTTTCTAACGTATTAAAGGCTGTAATAGCTGCGGCTACTTTTTCTGCTGCGCCTTCTCCTTGTACAGGTGTCGGCCATAATAAAATATGGGATGGAAATCTGTCTCGCACTCGGTGGATAATGTCCCTGATAACGGCTCCGCTGGCTGATGTTACGACACCGATTGTTTGTGGTAAATAGGGTAGGGCTTTTTTGTGGGCGGAATCAAAAAGACCTTCTTTGGCAAATTGCTGTTTGCGTTCTTCCAGAAGTTTAAGCAGAGCTCCGGCGCCGGCGACTTCCATTTGTTCAATGACCAGTTGGTAAGATGATTTTCCTGCAAAAGTGGTAATTTTTCCCGTTGCAATAACTTCTAATCCGTCTTCTGGTTTAATTAAAAGTTGGTTTGCGACACCTTTCCAGCAAACTGCTGAAATTACTGCGTTTTCATCTTTTAATGATAAGTACCAATGTCCGGAATCTGCGCGTTTGGCTCCGAAGATTTCTCCGCGAATCCTGACTTTATTGAAGGTTGTTTCTATAAATCTTTTTATTTCTGCAGAAATTTCAGAAACCGAAAATTCCGGAATTTCAGGAATATGTGTTTTTTCTGCCGGTATTAAACTAAATAAATCTTCCATTTTTTGCATCTTATAGTTCTTGTTTGGGGAGATATTATCAGTTTTATTTTGGATTGTTAAGAGCGGAATTTATGCTGTGAAAATCATACATCAAGCAGGCCGAGCGCAAAATCTTTTGCATTAAATTCATCTAAATCGTCAATTCCTTCTCCAATGCCAATATAATGTACTGCTGTCGGGCTTTCTTTGGCGATGGCCACAAGTATTCCGCCTTTTGCCGTTCCGTCAAGTTTGTTTATGATAAGTCCGTTTACATTGACGATTTCTTTAAATGTTTTTACTTGGTTCAATGCATTTTGCCCTGTTGTGGCATCAAGGCATAAAAGCGTATGATGTGGAGCTTCCGGAATTATTTTTTTGATAACTTTTACTATTTTTCGGAGTTCATCCATTAATCCGGTTTTATTCTGAAGACGTCCGGCTGTGTCAATAAATACAATATCATCTTTTTGTTTGATTGCTTCTTGAAGACCATCATAACAAAGTCCGGCTGCATCACATCCGTTTTCTCCTTTAAAGACGCGTATGTCGTTGCGCTTTCCCCAGATTTCCAGTTGCTCGACGGCAGCGGCTCTGAAAGTGTCTCCGGCTATGGCGGATACTTTTTTTCCTTGCTTGATAAATTTTGCAGCCAATTTTCCAATCGTTGTCGTTTTTCCGGCTCCGTTTACGCCTACCATTAAAATAACCTCAGGTGAAACTCCTGATATTGTAAGCGATTGTTGACACGGTGTTAATATTTCACTGATGTTTTCAGCAAGCTCATGACGAATATCTTCAGGTGTTATATCTTTATCTAAGCGTTTGTTCGCAAATTTATTAATGATTTCCGTACTTGCACTAATTCCCATATCTGCGCAAATTAAAAGCTCTTCAAGTTCATCAAGTGTGGAACGGTCAAGACGTTGTTTGGTAAAAATACCGCTGATGCCTGAAGTTAAATTTGAAGATGATTTTTTTAAGCCGAATCGTAACTTTTGAAACCAATTATTCATCAATACTTTCTCCTTCCAGGCGTAGTCTTTTAGCCCTTTCTTTTCGGATTTCTACGGGAAGTTGAGGCATGGAGGCTGCAACGGTTCCGCTTCTTTCAGAATAGGGGAAAACGTGGAGTTTATTTATGCCGGCTTCTTTTACCAGATTAACGGTATTGTTAAACTGTTCTTCCGTTTCTGTAGGAAATCCGCAGATGAAATCGGCTCCGAATGTTGCATTTGGTCGAACTTCTCTAATTTTTCTGCAGAGATTGATGACGTCTTCTCGTGTGTGGCGACGACGCATTTTTTTCAAGATTTCATTGTCTCCTGATTGAATAGATAAGTGAAAATGCGGGTAAATCTGCGAGCACTTGCCGACCAAAGCAATAAATTTGCCGTCTAAGGCTGCCGGATCTAAAGAGCCAAATTGCAAAGACGGAAGTTCGGGGATTTCTTCCAGAATTGTTTGAACAAGAATACTAAAGGAGTTTCGGTATGCTTCTTTATCTATTTTATAGGAACAGATATCAACACCGGTTAAACAGATTTCTTGGAAACCTTGGTTTAGTAATTCTCTTATTTGAATAAGAATTTTGTTTATCGGAACTGAACGGCTGTTTCCTCTTGCGTATGGAACAATGCAGTAGGAACACCTATGATTGCATCCTTGTTGGATTTGCACAAAGGCTCGTTGGCGTCCTTCAAATCCCGTAATCAGGTAATGGTCATAATCGTCATATTTGAAAATATCTCCGACGATGGTTTTTTCATTGATTTCAGTATTAAGATATTTTTCAATCTCGGCTTTTTCTTTGTTTCCGAGAATTAAGTCAACTTCTGGCATTTGGGCAAATTTGTGCGGCGCAATTTGTGCCGCGCAGCCGGTAACAATGATTTTGGCGTTTGGATTTTCTCGGCGGAGTTTACGAATGGTCTGACGGCATTGTCTTTCCGCTTCTCCGGTAACAGCACATGTATTGATAATGATGAGATTATCAATATTGGCTAATTTTTCTTTTAATATTTCTGACTCGTAGCTGTTTATGCGGCAACCGAGTGTAACAACTTCTACCATGGCTATCTTTTATAAAAAAATCAAATCCTATCCACTATAAAGGCAAAAACTGAACTACGCAACCATAATATGTTCTCAGAGTGATTTTTGTTAGATTATAAGTAAGTATGTATATAATTAATTGTTTTTTTATTATTTTCGGATATAATGCGCTCATAACGTCATTATGGCGTTATCCCATAAAACAAAATAAGGAGAAAGTTATGAACTATAGAACTATTTTATTGGCGTCTGCCGCTGTAATGTTTGCAGGTTCTGCAATGGCTGCTGACTTGACTAATCCGTTTTATTTGCCGGGTAAAGGTCAGGTAACTTCTGATACCAGAATTGAATACAACCGTGATAAAACAACAGGTGGTAATTGGGATGGTTTAAGAGCCGCTGAAGAAATTACTTACGGCGTAAATGATAATTTGGCTGTTTTCGGCGCTATTTCTAATGAGTTTGATAGCGAAGGTATGTATAATAATGATCATAACTTTGGTTATGAATTGGGTGCTTCTTATAATATAAAATCTGATAAGATTTTGGCTCAAGTTAGCGCTTCTTATTCTACTTTGAATCCGAAAGATTTTTATGGAAAACACAATGCTAAATTGTTTAATGACGGCAATGATAGATGGGAAAAATATCTTAGCGGTGAGTTGAAACTCGGTTATGATATGGGTGATGGTTTGACACCTTATGCAGCTTATGGTTTAGATGGAAAGATTGATGCAGCTGACCGTGGATTGGAACAGTATGCTCTTCTCGGTATTCATAAATATGCTGGTAATTGGGCTGTTGACGGCGCTGTTCGCTACGATTTTGAAACTGATGGCAAAAATACTAATGAATGGTGGTTGCAAGCTGAAGCTGACTACTATGTAAAAGAAAATATTGCCCTCGGTGTTTATGGTGATTATTTCTTAGCCGGAACTGGTAGTGACGATATAGATTATGATTATACTGCCGGTATCAGAGCTAAAGTTCAGTTCTAATACTGTAACTTAGAAAAAAATTAAAAGGCTTTCTGTTTTTCAGAAAGCCTTTTTTTTGGGGTATGATTATTTAATTGAAATTTGTTTGAGTGCTTCTTCCGAATATTCTTTTATTTTTTCTGCACTTAATTTCAAATCATGGTGTTCTGATTCTGATAGTTTGGGATAAATAACACTATGAACACCTCTTTTTCCGATGACGCTCGGCAAAGAAACGCATACGTCTTTTACGCCTTCAACATCATCATGATGAGATGATACCGTTAAAATAGCGTATTCATTGGTGGTAATAGCTTGGCAGATACGGCATAGAGCTCCCGCTATTCCGTAATAAGTAGCGCCTTTTCCATCAATAATCTGATATGCGGCATTGCGTACGCAGTCATCAATTTTTGCTTTGACTTCCGGAGTAAATGGTTTGCCTGTCATGCGAGCCAGTTCTTCTATTTGAACTGTTCCCGCATCTCCGTTTGACCAGATTAAAACTTCACTGTCGCCGTGCTCTCCTAAAACATTTGCGTGAATGGATTTTGGAGAAACTCCAAGATGGTATCCCAATAAGGTTCTAAAGCGAGATGTATCCAGAACTGTTCCGCTTCCGATAACACGCTCTCTTGGGAAACCGGAGAGCTTTAATGCGACTTCAGTCATGATATCTGCAGGGTTGGATGTAATTAACAATGTTGTGTTAGGCGCTGCTTTGACAATTTCAGGAATGATGCTTTCAAATATTTTAACATTACGTCCTAATAAGTCTATGCGTGTTTCTCCTGGTTTTTGGTTGGCGCCGGCTGTTACAATTACGACTTCGCAACCTTCTAGATCTTGGTAAGTTCCGGCTTTTATTTTGTTAGCGTAGGCGAAAGGTGCGGCATGGGCTATATCCATTGCTTCAGCTTGAGCTTTCTTTTCATTCATATCAATTAAAACAACTTTTCTGGCAACTCCTCGCATGATTAAAGCGAATGCGGTTGCGCTTCCGACGGATCCGGCTCCTATAATACCTACTTTCATTTATATTCCCCTATGTTAATTGTATTTCCTTATATTATATTCCTTGCATATATATAGTTGTTTTTTTGCGGAAGGCAATAAAAAAGGCTGTTTAAAACAGCCTTTTTTATATAAATTTTGTTTCAAAATATTACTCTTGAACGATAGTTTCATCTTCATCAGAAGTTTCTTCCGGATTGATTTCCTCAACTTCTTCAGCTCCATCATTTTCTGATTCAGGAGCTACTTCTGGTACAGCTTCATTGGCAACATCTTCAACATCAGCCACAGGAGCTACACCAACAAATTCTCCATCGCTGAGTTCTTCTGCATTTTCTACGTTAACCTCAGGCATCTCTGCAGAAGAATCTTCCGGGGTTTCTATAGCTTCCGATACGCCAACCTCTTCAATTTCAATCTGAGCTTCCGGTTGTTGCGGGGCTTGTTGTTTTACAAAAAGGCCAATGGCGAAGAGAATAACAATTACGAGTATAATATAAAAAATTTTTTTCATGTTTATGTTCCTGTTTTGATAATTAATGGGTTACTAATAAACTAGGCGCAGAATGGCTAAAAGTCAACAGCTTTCCTTTTATTATTTTATCTGATTATTATCTGACACCAAAACGGTTGCCGGAAGAGTAATATTTTAATCCCCAGTGATAAAATCGAATAGCAACGGTTGCAAAAAAGATGCTTGCTAAAATCATGAGTAACAAATCTTTCCATTCAAACTCCGTTATAATCCTTACCGGAACAAGGGATAAAAAACCTGCTGGTATAATTGTTAAAAAAAGTATTTTATACCATCCGGTAAATATGGTTGCCGGTTGCATTCCAAAGGTTAAAAAGGCCATGAATATATTGTCGCCAAGTCTTTGGGTGTCAGAAGTGAAAAAAGCAAAACATGAAACGATAAGTCTTACAGAATATAAGATGACAAATGCTAAAAAGCTGGTCAACAGCATAAGAAAAAATGTTTTCCATCCAACATAACCGGATAGAAAGTACATAATGAATCCGGTGAGATAATCCCCCCAATTTGCAAAGGTCGACTCAGATGTGGAAACTATAAACAGTGATGAGCGCGGTGTCAGGAGATAGTTATCTAAATTTCCATTGGAAATATATTCCGGAAGATTTTGAATTCCGCGAGCAAATAGGGCATAAGTGGCAAAAGCATTATTGCTGACGGCAAAAAGCAAAGCCATTTCTGAAAAAGTCCAGCCGTTTATGTTGCCTTTATTATGAAATATAACCCACCACATGAAAATAAATGAAAGGTTATTAATTGTCATCATCAATACATTTACCAAGGCATCACCGGTATTCAAAAAAGCTGTTTTTAAATTACTTTTTTGAATATAAAAAAACAATTTGCAAAGATTGATAAATTTAGCCACCATAGATATTTACCTTTTTGCTGAGTTTGGTGTATGCGTAAGTTATAAAGCTGATGATTAAAAGACTCCAAAAGCTGTTTAAGAGGATAACGTATCCCAGATTAGCCCATGAAAAATCATAAACCAGTTTGATTGTTAAGTAGTATATGGAGTAAAAGGGTGTCCATTTGGCAATTTCAACAAACCATTCGGGGTAAATCGTTAACGGGAAAATGGCTCCGCCGAAAATAAAAGCCAAGCGTTCTATTGCCATTCCTAAAGTGCGGATGCTGTGTAGCCATAGTCCGCAAAGCCCGACGCCGGCATATAATAAGGTATTTAGTGTTCCAGAGATATAACAGAACAACACTATCAGGGGATATTGCCAGAGTGTGAACGGAGGCTTTCCCGTGAAGACTAAGGTAATAATGGTTCCGAATCCGACGATAAGCAAGTAGCAAACGGTCATATTTCCCAGAGATTCAACATAACGCATCAGAAAAAAAGATATCGGCTTATTTATGTAATATGCCATTGTTCCGGAGCGGATATCTTCAAATAAAATACGCTCAATTTTTGGGCTGGATAAAATTACCGCTTCGGCAAAAAGTAGATACCAGATAAAAGTTGAGTTAAGATTGTTTTCTCCTGTTTGAATCCCGATTACTTCCCATAATCGATTATATATAAAAATCAGAATAAACAGAAAGAACAACATTCCCGAAAGATTGGCTTTGTTTCCCCAGGCTTGTTTGAAGGATATTTGAAATAGATTGAGATATTTTGAAAACGCTTTATTCACGTCTGTATATCTCCTTGATAATTTCTTCCATGGGCGGATTTTCAACCGTCATGTCAACTACATGATATTTTTTCATCAATTCTTCCAAAGCCTTTTTAACAGGCGTTTCTTTGGTGTCTACCTCCGTTTTGATTTTTTCTCCGCTTTCGCTGGTTACTTCCATATACTTTTTGCTTAAATAAGAATCCTTAAGTTTATTGATCGTATTGTCAAAAATGAGTTTACCTTTATTGATGATGATAACGCGGTCGCAGACTTTTTCCATGTCATCCGTATCATGTGACGTTAAAAGCAACGTGGTTTCTTCTTCCAGAGCTTGTTTTTTAATTAAGTTGCGAATTATTTCTTTGGCGGTTACATCTAGTCCGATTGTCGGTTCATCCAGAAAAAGAACTTGCGGATTATGAATTAGCGAGGCAACAATTTCGCAACGCATGCGTTGACCTAATGATAGTGAACAAGTCGGGTGGGTTAAAAGATCGCGAATCTCAAAGAGTTTTACTAATTTGGAAAGGCGGCGTTTGAATTTTATTTCATCAATATCGTAAATTTTTCCAAGCAAAGCGAAACTATCTTGTACCGGAAGATTATACCACAATTGAGAACGTTGTCCAAATACAGTTCCGATATTATAGGATAATTTTTTTCGATTATCCCAAGGTGTCATTCCCATGACTTCTGCTGTTCCAGAAGTGGGGTATAATATTGAAGAAAGCATCTTTATGGTTGTGGATTTTCCTGCGCCGTTCGGGCCGATAAAGGCAACCCGCTCTCCTTTTTTGATTACGAAAGAGAGCTTATCAACTGCGATTATATTTTTATATTCTGATTTGAAAAAATTTTTAAATCCTGAAGTCTTTTTTTGGATTTTGAATTTTTTGGTCAGTTGTTCTACTTTGATTATTTCTTCCATGTTTATCCACCTGTAATGTTCTTAGAAAGTATAAGTTTTTTGCGTTGTTTGGCAAGGCTTATTTGCAACAAATGTGCGTTTTTTTAAAATAATGCTTGTCAAATTATATAAATTTATGCTAACTAAAAGGCACGGGCTGATATTGGTCCGATTAATTTGTTTTAATATTTTTTTGAGGTTTATCATATGACTGATACAGCTAACCGCGTTAAGAAAATCGTTGCAGAGCATCTTGGCGTAGAAGAATCAAAAGTTACTGACACCGCTAGTTTCATCGACGATTTAGGCGCTGATAGCTTGGATACAGTAGAATTGGTTATGGCTTTTGAAGAAGAATTCGGTTGCGAAATCCCTGATGAAGCTGCTGAAAAAATTCTTACTGTAAAAGATGCTATCGACTATCTTTCTAAGAATGCATAAGTCTTTAGACTTTTAGAATATGATGAAACTCGCTGAACTCAAGCGAGTTTCGTTGTATCTAAAGGATTAAACGGGTAAATTATAAAAGGAATAATTAATGAGAAGAGTTGTTGTAACCGGTTTGGGCGTGGTTTCTCCCTTGGGACGTGGCGTTGAATATAACTGGGAAAGTATTTTGGCCGGAAAATCTGGAATTAGAAATGTTCAAGGCGAAGATCTAAAAGATATTCCCGTAACAATCGGCGGGCAGGTTCCTTTTGGTGAAAAGGAGCATGAGTTTAATCCTGATACCGTTATGGCTCCGAAAGATCAGAAAAAAGTTGATAAGTTTATTTTGTATGGAATGGCTGCCGGAAAAGATGCTATTGAAGATTCCGGTTGGAAGCCTGAAAGTGATGAAGAGCAGTTCCGTTCCGGTGTCATGATGGGGTCCGGAATCGGTGGATTGCAAGTTATTTATGAAAACTCAATTTCTTTTAATGAAAATGGTATTAAAAGAATCTCTCCTTTCTTTATCCCTTCATGTTTGATTAATTTAATCTCCGGAAATTTGTCAATTGAACATCATTTCAAAGGCCCAAATCATGCTTGTGTTACGGCTTGTTCAACAGGTACTCATGCTATTGGTGATGCGGCAAGAATTATTGCTTGCGGTGATGCTGATGTTATGTTGGCAGGTGGTGCCGAATCGGCTGTTAATCCGATTGCAATGGCCGGTTTTGCCAGAATGAAAGCTGTTACCTCTGATTTTAATGATAATCCGGAAAAAGCCTCTCGTCCTTGGGATAAAGATCGTAGTGGTTTTGTTATGGGTGAAGGTTCTGGCGCGTTGGTGTTGGAAGAATTGGAACACGCTAAAAAACGTGGTGCTAAAATTTATGCCGAAGTTGTTGGTTATGGTATGAGCGGAGATGCTTATCATATTACGGCTCCTTCAGGCGACGGAGCTTATCGCGCTATGAAAATGGCTGTCGATCATGCTAAAGAACATGGTGTTGAGTTGAGTGATATCGGCTATATTAACGCTCACGGAACATCAACCCCGGCCGGCGATGTCGGTGAGGCTTTGGCAGTTAAGCGTTTGTTTGGTGATGAAGGTATTAAGCATGTTTCTATGTCTTCAACCAAGTCAGCTATCGGACATTTGCTGGGTGCAGCCGGTGCCGTTGAAGCTGTTTTCAGTATCCTCGCAATCAGAGATCAGATTTGTCCTCCGACTCTCAATTTGGAGAATCCGGCAGACGAGTTGGTTGATTTTGATTTGGTTCCTCTTAAGGCTAAAAAGAGAGAGATTAAGGCTGCAATGTCTAACTCTTTTGGTTTTGGCGGGACGAACTCTTCTATTATTTTCAAAAAATATGAAGGGTAATCGCCAGATATTTTAATTGAAGCGGCAAAGGTTTTGAAGCTCTTTCGAATCTTGCCGCTTTTATTTAATTTTTATTTTTATTAATTCTCTCGGGTTGCGTGTTTATAATGAAGAAATTTTTTGTATTCGGGCTTTTGATATTTGTTTTGCTGTCTTACCAAATAAGATGTTGGGTTGTTGATGCCGGTCCTTTGGAGCAGCGGGTTGATGTGCTTATTCCTAAAGGGGCAAATTCCGGAATTGTTGCCGAAACCCTTTATCAAAACGGGGTTATTGATAAGCCGTGGTTATTAAAAATTGCTTCCAGAATCGTCGGCTTGGATAAAAGTTTGAAGGCGGGAGAATATTCTTTTGAGCCGAATGTTTCAATGTTTGAGGTTATGCAGAAAATTGCAAAAGGAGATATTTTATATCGACGATTGACTTTGCCGGAGGGTTTAACAAGTGCTCAAATTTTAGAGTTAATTCAAAGTGAACCTATGTTGGAGGGAGAAATTACTCTGGAGGTTAAAGAGGGAGAGCTTTTGCCTGAGACCTACAGTTTTATCCGCGGGGACAGTCGCAACAGTATTATAAAACGCGCTCAGAAAGCTATGGCGGAAACAAAAGAAAAAATTTGGCAACAGCGAAGTGGAAAAGTTCCTTTAAAAAATCCCGAGCAAATGATTGTTTTAGCCTCAATTATTGAAAAAGAAACCGGAATTGCCGAAGAGAGAGGTTTGGTGGCTTCAGTATTTGTAAATCGTTTGATTAAGGGAATGAAATTACAGACGGATCCTACGGTAATTTATGCTTTGACAAAGGGAAAAAAAGATTTAGACAGAGCTTTAACTCGTAAGGATTTAGAAATTGACAGTCCTTATAATACTTATAAATATTATGGGCTTCCGCCAACGCCGATTTGTAATCCCGGAAAAGATGCTATTGAGGCCGCTGTCAATCCTGAAATGAGCGATTACTTATATTTTGTTGCCAGCGGAAACGGTGGGCATAATTTTGCAAAAAGTTTAAATGAACATATAGATAATGTTCGTTTTTGGAAGAAAAAAAACAAAACCAAGTAATTTTTGAGTAATTCTTGAAAAGATATGAAAATTTTTGGTTGAAGAATTTGTGAAAACGAGTATAGTTACTCAATCTTTTTGATTATTGAGAGATTAGAGATAACTATTATATTGTTTAACTAAAAATTACAGTCTATGGGATTTTTTGATTTTTTGGAACATAAGATTGTTATTGTTCCTGTCGGAAACTGGTTTACTTTGCCAAAATGGTTGATTCACAATCCCAAATTTAGGAGTCAACGGGTTGAAATGTTGAGCGAAGCTGAGCGGGCGCCTTCTGAGAAATTGAATCGCAGACATTGTGGACAATCTCAGCATAGTGCGGTTATCAGACAGAAATCGCGAGTTGCCGAAAGCAAAGTTTTGGGAGCTCAGAGGAAAGAAAAGGCCAAACCTAAGCGGAAATCTGCGGTTTCCTCAGATGCGAAGATTTTTATCTTCAGAAGACGAAAATCCTGATTTGTGGAATTTTTTTAATAGGTTCTGATTGTTTTCGGAACCTATTTTTTTTGACAAAAAATGTTTGACAAAAAAACGTCCGGCCGTTACCATCATTTCATAAGTAAAAATTTTTAATAAATTATAATATGAGAGTATTTGATGTTTCCGTATGCTTTTTTATTTTATGTCTGTTCTTTGGTTTTCTTTTTGAAAAAGTTACAGTCTTAAAATTTCTTTATCGTATGAAGATTAGAGAAGATATTCGTAAAAATGCCATAAAAAAAGTATTCTTTCATCTTGGATTATGTCTGATTTCTTTAGTCGTTTTTATGTTTAGCGACTATCAACGCGGCTTATTCGGGTTTAGGGAATTTATTATTGCGTGTTTTTGCGGTTATTGGATGGCTTATGTTTATGTTTTGTTTTTATTGAAAATGAAATATAAATGGCTGTTTTTATCTCCGATCTTATTGATTACGGTTTATGTATCGGGATTTTCTGTACTTTTTTTTATTATCGGTGTCGTTTTGGTTTTTAGTTTGCTTCCATTACAACAACGATTGTTGAAAAGAGTGCTTTATGGTTTTTGTTTGGTTATGTATCAAAACTATATAAAAAATAATAGCTTATGAAAGTTCTGTTTTTTGTATTCTTAAAAAGAATACCGACATGGTGGTCAATGACTGCGATGTCCAAGGTTTCTTCCATAAAGAAATCTTTTGAGAGAAAAAGAAAATTCTATTCTCCGCGTGGCGGATTACACCGTAAAGGAGAACGGGGGGAAAGAAAACTCAGTAATTTAACATAAAAATTAAAAGTATATGGGTAAGAAAAAACAAATTGAAGAAGCTGTAGAGTCTTTAGTAAAGGACAGAATGGCTTTAAATGCAGAGTACTGCAAAACAGCTTTGCTGACTGATATGGGAATTGATAGCCTTGATATGCTTGAGATGGTAATGAATCTGGAAAAGCAATATCAGGTTTTTATTCCTGAAAATATTTATGAACAAATAAAAACACCGCAAGATATTATAGATAAATTGACAGCGGTGTTAAAAATCTAATTATTTTTATTATGAAACGAGAAAAAGAACAAGTAAGAGAAGTCATGATGAAAAAACTTCGGGAGTGGGGTTTTTCTGACGAAGAAATCAAAGACGAAGAACGTTTAAGTGCTTTGGGTTTGGATTCATTAGATCGTGTGGAATTATTGATGTATTGTGAGAATACTTTTAACCTCGAAGAGGTTATTCCAGATGATAAGTTTGAAAAGGTTAGGACAGTGGGAGAATTTATAGATTTGTTCTGCTAGTCCTGAAACAATAGAGAGTGCATTGTGAAATTGGCAATGCACTCTTTTTTATGCGTTTCCGGAAGTTTCCATCAACATTGGATAGAGAGCTTGTTTAGGATCCATTCCTTTATTTAGGACGACTTTGAAAATCGGATACATTCTTTCGCATTCTTTAATGGCGATTTCAATAACTTGAGCAATCTTAGCCTCAAAGGTTTCTGCAGAATCATCACTTAGTAATACCGAGTGTTTAAAAACGGGAACGTTTTGTTCTGCCCAATATGAAAAGTGTCCTACCCATAGTTCTTCATTGACCATGGCCAAAAGTTCAAAAATTTTGCTGCGATCTTCTATTTTGGTTTCGATATCCATCAAGCAAGAGATATGCATGCACTGCATGTTGGCTTCCCATGCAAAAAAGAGCAGCATATTGTTCCATTTTCCTTGGACTTCTACGGCTACTTCATTTGCATTGCGGCGTTCAAGTTCAAAAGACTTTGCCGCAAAAATATTTTCTACAGCATCTATCGGGTTATAAGTTTGAGGCAGGTTCTTTGCCAATTCCATTCTGAGTGCTCCATGTGAAAATTTGGTTCTGAAGCAAGCATGCAACGCCGAGTCGTGAATTACAAGTCCCGAGTCGCAGTTTTCCACTTAATTCACAGCTGTTGATAAGTTTTGTGGTGTTTTATTGTTGAAAAACAATAACATAAATTTGTTGCCTTTTTTGTTATTTTTTTAGATGTGGATATATTTTGCAAAATTAATATACTGTTAAAAATTTTTTTGAGTTTTAAAGAGGTATATTATGATTGGTTTGGATTTTCCCCAGATTTCTCCGGTTATGTTTTCTATAGGTCCCTTGGATATTCGTTGGTACTCGATGGCTTATTTGGTTGGAATATTGTTGGGGTGGTTCTTAATTAATCGTAATGTACAAAAGAATAATTTAGAACTTAATCGGCAGAAGGTTGAGGATTTAATTTTTTATTTGACTTTGGGAATTATTTTAGGCGGGCGTCTCGGTTATGCGATTTTTTATGGCGGAAAAGCCATGTGGAGCGAGCCGTGGCATATTTTGGAAATTTGGAAGGGCGGAATGTCTTTTCATGGCGGTGTCGCCGGTGTCATTATTGCTCTTTGGGTTTATGCTCGGAAAATAAATTATAAGTTTTTAGGTTTGACTGATTTAGTTGTTTTATATGCTCCTATCGGTATCTTTTTAGGAAGATTAGCTAATTTTGCCAATGATGAGTTGTGGGGTAGAGTGACAGATGTGCCTTGGGCAATCAGATTTCCTGCAGGTGGATATTTACCGAGACATCCCTCACAGCTTTATGAGGCTTTTTTTGAAGGGATTGTCATGTTCTTTTTATTGAATTGGTTATGGAGATATTCTTTTGTGCGGAACAGAAGTGGTTTGGTCTCAGCTTTTTTTGTTTTGATGTATGGTGTTTTTAGGATTTCTATGGAACAATTTAGAGAGCCGGATCAGCACATGGGCTTTTTCTTTGGTGGGATTACCATGGGGCAGATTTTGTCTTTACCGCTTATTGTCCTTGGTTTAATGGTAATTGTTTTCTTATTAAGGAAAATTAAAAAAGTTTAGGCCTTTGAGGTCACGTTGTGGCTGAATGAACGGGTCTTTTCCAAGGCTTTATGCGCTCTTACCAAAACTTCAAATGAATTACCGTCGCTTCTTTTCTTTTCTGATACTGAAGCTGATATGGTTATTTTTATCGGTATGCGATGCGGATTGTATTCAAAAACGGCGGAGGCGATAGCGCGGCGAATCGTTTCTAAACGTTCATAGGTTTCATTTTTATCTAGTTTTTTATATAAAATTACAAACTCGTCATTATTGTAGTGATAGATGTTTTCATCCGGATTGGATAATTCAACTATTTTTCCGGCAATCAATCGCGTGATATTTTGTTGTGCTCGATGTCCAAAACTTTTTCCGATGTTTTCATAATTATCAATACTAATTATTCCAACACTGTATTTTAACGGGAAATTTTTAGAATGAATTATAAAGGCATTTCGACTGTCTAGACCGGTTAGGCTGTCTTTATATGTTTTTTGGTAGATGTCTAATCCAAGAGCAATGGCAATTGAGAGAATTGCACAAAAGAAAAACAAACTTAATGCGGTTGACGAGTTGGAAAAATAAAATCCCAAAGTTAAATTTAATTCTGCAAAAAACAACGCATAATCCATAATGCTGCCGCTTTGTGTTGATTTTATAAATCCGGTCAGTAGCATGCCGCAGAAAAGCCAAAATGCAATGCCGGATAAAGAAGTATTTACGGAGCTATCAAAATTCAGAATGATTGAATTTCGGCTCAGATATTCTGCAAGAGCGTATTGCGCAAAAACGGCTAATAAAATTTGTACCGAGCGAATCTTCAGTAATGGGCTGTTTGGTAAAAAGTAAAAAATTATAAAATTAAGCGGTGCTAAAAAACAGAGGTTTTGGTATGCCGCTTCTGAAATGTATTCTTCGCCGTATTTTAATTTTAGGTAATTGATTATAATATAGCTTAAAACCATACATAATATAAAAAATATCGGTTTGGATAGGTTGTAAAAAAGGAGGACGGAAAAACATATCAGAATGCCCAGATAAAATAGAGTATGCACTGTTAAACTGGTTGAATATTCAAATTGTTCTGTAATAAAAAACGTAAAAGTTGCCAGCGCAAAAATAAAAGCCGGAATGAAAATATTTTTTACCGACGGAATAATTTTTTCCAGATTAGCTAAATATTTTATCACATTGTTTCTCCTTTGGTGGGAGAGTATATCTTACAATGGTTAAATTTTATTTACGCATTTGATGATAGAGCTGTCGCCATAAGAGTAAAATCTATATTTTTCTTTTATGGCATGAGCATAAGCCTCTTTCATACGCTCGGTTCCGGCGATGGCGCAAATCAGCATAAATAAGGTTGATTTGGGTAAGTGGAAGTTGGTAATAATCATATCTATGATTTTGAATTTGTAACCGGGCGTAATGAATATATCGGTTTCTCCGTTAAAGGGATGCAAAATACCTTGATTATCGGCCGCACTTTCCAATAAACGCAGAGATGTTGTTCCGACGGCAATAACACGGCGTCCTTCTTTTTTGGCTCGATTGATTACATCAACGGTGTCCGGCGTTATTATGCCGTATTCCGCATGCATCTTATGGTCTTTGGTGTCTTCGGTTTTGACGGGCAAGAAGGTTCCGGCTCCGACATGAAGGGTTAAATAGACTTCTTCAACGCCTTTGTCGCGGATTTTTTCAAGAATGTCCGGCGTAAAATGTAATCCGGCTGTCGGTGCGGCGACAGCGCCTTCGTGTTTGGCATAAACCGTTTGGTAGTTTTCCTTATCATTAAATTTGTTCCATAAACCCGGTTGCGGTTTATCTCTTTTTATGTATGGAGGTAAAGGCATAAAACCATATAGTTCCAATTTATGTCCGAGTTCTGCCGGATTGCAATTAAAGGAAATCAGTACCCCGTCGTCTTCTTTTTTTTCAAGAACCATTGCGGTAAAGTCTGATTTTTCGGCAGAAATTTCAGAAGTATAAAAACGGATAATGTCTCCAGACTTTAAACGCTTGGAGTTTTTGATAAACGACCACCATGATATGCCGTCAACAGGGTGATAGAGTGTAACTTCAACTAATGCTTCTCCTCTTGCTCCGTATAAACGTGCCGGAATGACCTTGGTGTCATTAAAAACCAAAACGTCTCCCTCATGCAGAAGTTCAGGAAGATTGTAAAAATAACGATCGGAAATACAACCTTCTTCCGAAAGATCCAGTAATCTTGATGTATCTCTGGGATTGGCCGGTTGTGCCGCTATTAATTCTTTGGGAAGTTCAAAGTCAAAAATATCTATTTTCATGGTGTTACGTCCTTATTTTTGTGTCTTTATAATATACAGTCGCAACTTTAGCAATAGCAAATTCAAATTAATTTAGCTTGATTATTTTTTTGAATGAGGTAGTATCATTGTGTTATCGGAGTTTTGTCTTTAATAATTTTTGATAATCAGAGTCTTTAGATTTCTTGTTCATCAGAACGTTGTCTGGATAGGCATCGAAAACCTTTTAGGTAATTTATCCGGTTTACATAGATGTTCAGAGGTCTTTGGGCTTTAAAAATAATCATCTTTTTTACATATGATTTCTGACTCTTGTAACTGCTTAATTAAGCAGATGTTTTATTGTTGTTTGAATGGAAATTATATGTTTAGTAAAAGAGATTTAATGAATTTGGAAAGTGTGATTATGCTTTCCTCAGTTGATGAAAATTCAGGAAAAAAGAAAGCCTCCTTAGCTTTAAATACTTCGGTTGATACAATTAATAAATATATTGATAATTTAGAGGCGGAACTAGGTGTTAAGTTGTTGTCATCTAATGAAAAAGGTAGTTCTTTGACTTTGAACGGGCAAAAAATTATTGGTTTTGCTTCAAAAATTAAGGAGTGCCTTTCTGATATATATAAAGTTGTTTCAATTGATGGAGATGTTCGCGGTGAGGTCAGAATAGCCAGAGATAAAAATATAAGTAGTCGTTTTCAATCCAAAAGTTTTTTTAAATTAAGTGAATCTTATCCAAATCTTAAAATTATTTGCGATTTGGTTGAAGGTATTCCCGATATGAATAGTATGTTGTATGATATGGCTCTGAGTTATGGTGTTCCGAATTGTAATGATATTGTTGTTATTGCTTCCAAAAGACAGAGGTTTGGATTTTATGCTTCAGATACTTATTTATTAAAGTATGGGCGTCCTCAAGATTTTGATGATCTATTGCAAAAACATAGATTGGTTTTGGATAATCAACTTTGCCAGCGAATAAAAGGCGGAAAAGATATTTTGAGAAAAGCAAATCAGATTGCATATGTCTCCAATAGTTGTATAGATGCTTATGAAGTTATCAGAAACGGAGAGGGAATTGGTATTATGCCTATCGATTTTATAGATAATCAAGTAAATTTTTTGGAAAATATTCCTTGCGAATCTATTTCTGATATTTATTTAATTGCACATCGCTCCACCAAGGATATTCCGAAGGTTAGAGTTGTTTTGGATTATTATAAAGAATTAATATCCAACCTTTAATTGTTTGAGGTCGTTTTATAATTTTTTTAAATCGAAAATGTATGAATAGCTTTTTTCAATGTCAATATCATTGGGGTAGGCTAATATTCGGCTTTGTGCTATAATATTTTCTTTTTGGTAATTGAATATGTTATCAAAAGATAAATTTAAATCATTTTCAATTTTGAGTGTTTGTTCAAAAAGTTTATTAACTAAACTTTGTCCGAGTATTTGTGTTATTTCAAAGCCAGTTTTTTGCAAAAAAAATTTCATTTTTTTATAGTCTATGACGGATAGGTGAAAGGAATCTTGGTTTTTACCGTTTTCATCCGTAAGTTCATATTTAGAATTTGGAAAAGATAAAATTAACCGTCCGTTATGAGGAAGAATATTATAAAATTTCGTTATGATTTCAAAAGGATTTAAAGTATGTTCGATTGTCTCAAAACTTACGATAGCCGAAACCTTATCTTTTAACAAATCTATGTTTTTTGAAATGTCAATTTGTATAAAATCCAAATTTGCTTTTACATGATTTTTTTTTGCCATGTTGAGGTATTGGTTGTTAATATCGCAACCGATTACTTTTTTTGCTTTTTGCGCTAAAAGATAGCTTCCGTATCCGGTTGCGCAAGATATATCCGCGACAATATCTGAGTTTGATATATTATCAAAAGCATAAAGGTATCGTCCGCAATGTTCCAATTTCATAAAGAAATTTTGCGGTTTTTCATCAAAAGGATTGCAATATTCCTTGTTTGTATCGTTATTTGTCATCTGTTTATATATTTATTAGAATCTGAAATAAATGAACGGATTATAGGTTGATGCGGCAATTGAAGAAGCAGATAAGATGAATAGGACAATTAACCATATGTTGACTATTGAATATAGTATTTTATGTTTGCTTTTTATTTCAAGTATTTTTTTGAATATGGGCATTGTACATAAAATTGCTATGCTAAAAGCTAAAATTTCAATATTATCAATATAATATGCTAAGCTATATGCTATTTGATGTTTGGAGATTAAGCCAAACATGTTTTTAATATATTCATATGCATATATCATATTGTCGGCACGAAACATTACCCAACCCAATACAAAAACAAATATGGTATATATATGTTGAGTCAGAACGATTTTAATATTACCTTCTTTTTTATGCCAACCACTTATTTTTTCAAAAATGATAAAGATTCCATGCCATAGTCCCCAAAAGATGAAGTTCCAACTGGCACCATGCCATATGCCTGTTGCTAAAAAAACAATAAGCAAATTAAATATATTTCGTTTTTTAGAAACTCTATTTCCTCCCAACGGAATATATAGATATTCTTTAAACCATGTAGAAAGTGAAATATGCCATCTTCTCCAAAATTCAGTAATTGATTTTGAGATATACGGATAATTAAAGTTTTCTAAAAATTTAAATCCCAAAATGTATCCCAAACCAATCGCCATGTCTGAATAACCACTAAAATCATAATAAAGTTGTAAGGTATAAGCTATTGCTCCTATCCAGGCTGTCAAAGTGTCAAAATATTCTACTGGCTGGGAAAAAATTTTGTCTGCAATACTTCCTAACGTGTTAGCTAGTAGCATCTTTTTTGATAAGCCAATAATAAATCTTTTTACTCCGTATGCAACTTTATCAAATGTAACATTTCTATTAGAAATCTGTTCTGCAACGTCATGATATCTTACAATCGGTCCGGCAACTAGTTGAGGAAAAAGCGTAATGTACAAGGCTAATTGATAAATATCTTTTTGTACAGGAACATCTTTTCTATAAACATCTACAACATAACTGAGAGCTTGGAAGGTATAAAAGGAGATACCTATAGGCATGACGATATTGATAAAATCAATATGTGTTTTAAAAAGTTCATTTATGTTATTTATTACAAAATTAAAATATTTAAAATAAAACAGAAAACTTAAATTTACCGCGACTGTTGTAATCAATAAGAGTTTGCGGTGTGTAGGGTTATGGCTACGATTGATATAATTTGCTCCGATATAGTTGACCAATATCGTTAAAATCATAATTGCTAAATAGCGAGGTTCTCCCCATGCATAAAATATAATACTGGCAATTAATAGAACGTAATTTTGTAATTCTTTGCGTGCTAAAAAATATACAGTGCTGAAAATTGGCAAAAACATAAAAATGAATGTCATAGATGAAAATAACATAATCTATTCCTTTGGAAAGTGAAGATTTATTAAGCTTGGTAAACCCCTTTCTACAATTTCAAGAATAATTACATCGGCATCTTTTTTTAAAATCTCTAAGTCGCTTTCTTGGATGCTATGTCTCCAAAAATAGGTGACTTTGCCAAATGTATTATTTAGGTATGGGGCTAGGGCAGTTGAGAAAGAATCTCTATAAACATATAATGTATGTTTCTTTTTGGGATTGATACATTTTGTGAGCTTACCTTTATGGAGAGGGCTATCGCATTCAGATTTATTTTGAATATTGGGAAGTGAATATTCTGTTGTGTTATCGTTTTTTATAGATGCGTACATTCTAGATAAATCGCCTTTGGGGTTTTTCTTCTTTATTAGAGAATTATAGGTTAAAATTGATAAAGGGACATCTTGAGATATAATGCTAGATAATGATTTGTATGCAATAAATGCTCCCATTTCATTCCAATGAGTGTCATTTTTCCAGTAAAGGAATCCATTTTTTTTAGCTTTGTGTAATTCATGGTATGGGTAAATAACTTTAATGTTGGTATGTGTTGTTAAGTATTTGATTAGTTGATTAGCTCGACTTTTTTCATTTCTATTTATTTGTTTTAAAATATGTATATATTCTCCATAAATTTTATTTTTATCAGGTCCGATAAGAAAATAAAATCTCTTATTATTTTTTACTGCCCAAGTTTGAATATCATTTAAATATTGGGTAATTTTTTTTAATTCAGCTTCTGTAAATAAGTCTAAATTTTGATAATTTCTAAGACTGTTGTCTCCTCTGTAGAACAGCCATCCTTGTTTTCCTATTAAAACATCTTTATTTCCATTTTGAGAAAAGGAATATATAATTTCATCATGGAGGTCGATTAAAGTCTTTCTTCCAAAAAATCGATCATTAAACCATTCTTCATATGATTTTCCAAAATTTTTATTTTTACTATATAGTTTTGAAAATTTTGGCTTTTCGGCTAACATCCTGTTTTCTTGTTCAGATTTTTCTGCATCGGAAATATGGAGCATAGGTATAAAAAGTAAGGAAAAAAAGATTGTTAGAAATACAATATCTATGCGAGAATGATGTTGCTCTATCTTAAAATAAGATAGATAGCGTATAATTTTGTATGAACATAAAAAATAGATTGTTGTCAAAATAATTAAGGCATAAAAATCAATATGTCTTCCACCCTTTAAGTCTAATTCTTCTTTATAAATGAGCCGTGAAGAATGGTGTGTATTGTTAAAAGATAGCGTGCCATTTTTTTCTTTATAATTAGTTATATTTTGAAAATGGAATTTTGAAAAATCACTGAAATTTGTTATTTTTCGTCCTCTGATTGTTAAGTCTGAAATTTTTATCTTTCCTGAATTATCAGTAAAATCAAGACAAAATTTACTTATTTTGGGAGTTGGTATTATCATTTTTATTTTATGTTGGCCAGCTTTGGCATTGTATAAAATTGATTGTTCTTCATTAAAAGAATCTAATCTTTGTGTATAAAATAATTTGATTTGTGTATCTTCTTCTGAGTTTATTTGAAATGTTATATAAAAAAACTTATTTATCCATAGATTGTAAGTAAGTGCTAATAAAACTAAAGTAGTGAAAAAAACAATAATTATAAATTTACTTGGAATAAGTTTTTTTATTGTCATAAACTTTTCCTTTTTTATGTTAAAAAAGTTAAATTAAAATTTTGTATAGTATTAGATTTTATTTATTTTGTGAAAATATGATAAGTTTATTTTAATTGCAAGATGAATTTTTTATTTAAATTTTGGTTATAGTGATGCAATGATTGTAATTGTAAGATTATAGAAGTGATAAATAGTGGAGATGCAAAATTAAAAATTAACAATATATATAAACATTGATTTTTTTTGAAAATTTTGTATAATTTACTCCTTATTACGAATTATTTTATTAACAATTAATATATTATCGCTATGAATGACCTAGAATCTCTAAAGACGATTGATCGCAAAATTGCGGTTGGTAATCGCCGCGTTGTTATTACTTTTGATGAAAAAGATGTTCCGATGATTTATTCGGGAATTCTTCCCGGCGATTATTTATGTTGTAGTCCTAAAAAAGGTTGGTACTGTTCTGCATCGGTGGATAATCCCGCATATGTTGCAGGTATCTTTATTGACGAGGAAGGAAATTATCTTTCCGTTGCTGCTTTAGATGATGCTCCTTGTCGAAGGAAGGATATTAATCTTTATAATATGCCGTCTTTCCTTGAATTTAAAAAAATTGAAAATATTCGAGAGGTCTTGAATAACAGTTTGACTGCTGTCGGTTTTGAGAAACTTCCTCAAGATTTATCAGCGGCTTTTTGGAGTTGTGATGACCGTTTTTTTAATCGGGTAAAGCGTCCTTTGCTGATTCAAAATTATAAAAAAGTGAGCAAAAAGCATCGGATTAAGATTACGCCGTTTATTAGTGTAAAAGGGACGGTTCTTCGGACTTTTGTTGAGGATGGAGAAGAAATTGACTTGCGAAAAAAATATAAATTACTGTTGGTTGATACGGAAGAAAAAAATTCTTCTGTTCCGACTTTTTGGGTTTTATATGAATTAGCTCAGAATGTTTTTTATGTTTTTAATCAGAAGCTCAAGTTGTCTAATCCTATACAGGAAGATGCCTATCAAAAGCTCTTAAAGATGCCAGAAGTACGGAAACGTCTTTATTTTCCGAAAGATGGTACGAATAATTGGGTGTTTGTCTATGAAGACGGAACTGTATCAGAGCAGGTAAAACAAAAGAAAATGCTTGGGATTCCGTTTACATTCCGAGACGGAGCGCGTGCAATTGTTCATCCATATACGTTTAGATGCTTTGATTTTTCCGAATTCAGGAAGTTTTGTTCAAATCTGGGAAGTCTTGAAGGAAAAAAATGGAGCTTGCCTAAACGTGAACATTTGGTCGAGTTGGTTCATTGTTCGGCGTTTAATCAAATGCAGAATAAAACCAGACTTAATCAAATGAGAAATGAAGATAATGTTTATGAAAAATGGAACGGAGAGTGGGCGTTTAAATACAATCCGTTAAAAGGGAATATTGTTGACACATGGATGGTTCCCGTTGTTCGTCCGACTTGTATGGATGTTGCTTCGGCGTATGCGAACCCTTTGCGTTCAACACATGTCATGACGACATTGAATGATGGTATTCGTGTGTTGTTTGTTATGTATTGTTGAAGCTATAAAAATTCTTTTGTATTGAAACTGTATTGAAACAAAAAAAAGCACCTTGATAAAGGTGCTTTTTTTAATGGTGCGCTAGGCCGGAAACTTACCAATATCTTTCAAATCCCTTGAAATGCTTGGGTTTGCTCAAATTTTAAAACCAAATTTTTACAAATGCTATACACTTTGCAATACATTTTTTTACATATTTAGCATTTTAAACCGAAAAACCGTAAAAGTACGCAATTTTTTTACTGAAAATTGGTAAAAATACCTCATTATTCATAATCCTTTACTTTTTATAAATGGTATAAAAAATGTGCGTATGGCAACAAATTGTGTTTACATTAAACAGTTTGTAACATAATTTGGCTATTAAATGTTAGCTCTGTAAAGAGGATATGATAGAATGTATACATATATTGATTTATTTTCTGGTGCAGGAGGTCTTTCTTTGGGTTTTTCTAGAAAAGGCTTTAGTAATGTATTTTCTATTGATGTAGATCCTATATTTTGTAAAACATACAAAAGAAATTTTCCAAATCATTTATTATTGAATGAGGATATAACAACACTTACACAAGAACGTATAAAAGAAATTATAAAAGATAAATCTATAGATGTGATAATAGGGGGCCCTCCATGTCAAGGGTTTAGTATTGCGGGAAATATCGGTAGGCATTTTATAGACGATCCCAGAAATCATCTATTCAAAGAATTTGCAAGGATTGTTTCTGTGGTAAAACCTAAAATTTTTCTTATGGAAAATGTTGCTAGATTATATAATCATAATAATGGCAAAACTAGATCTGAAATTATCAAAACATTCAACGATATGGGGTATATTGTCGAATGTAGGATATTAAATACCGCAGATTATGGTGTTCCTCAAATTCGTCGCCGAGTAATTTTTATAGGTACTAATAATCCTAAAATAAAAATTCATTTTCCTGAAATTTTATATTCTGAAAAACAATATAAGACAATCAGAGAAGCCATAAATGATTTACCTCCTTTACGTTCTGGAGAATCTTCTTCTGTACCCAATCATGTTGCTATGAAACATTCGACTCAAATGTTAACAAAAATGAGCTTTGTTAAAGATGGTGGGGATAGAAATGATATACCAGAAAGTATTAGACCTCAAAAAGGAGATGTACGGAAGTATGTGAGATATGATAGTTCTAAACCCTCTATTTGCATTACAGGCGATATGCGAAAAGTATTCCATTATGAACAAAATAGGGCTTTAACAGTAAGAGAATTAGCTAGAATACAAACATATCCTGATAATTTTATTTTTGAAGGAAATTCCATTGCACAACAACAACAAGTTGGAAATTCAGTTCCTCCATTGTTTGCGGATTCTTTAGCTAATGTAATCAAGGAGATGTTAAAAGATGCCTAAATATCCTATGCTGAATTATATTGGGAATAAAGATAAAATTGCGGAATGGATTTGTAGCAATATACCTAACAATGTAGGTGTATTTTTTGATGCTTTTTCAGGAGGATGTTCTGTAAGTTATGCCGCAAAACAAAAAGGATATAAAGTAATATCAAACGATATAATGATGGTAAATTATAATATTGCAAATGCTCTTATAGAAAATGCTAGAGATACTCTTTCAAAAGAAGATTTGGAATTGATTTTTTCGGGAATACCAAAAGAAGGATTTATGTACCATAATTATGCTAACAAGCTATATTTTCCTGAAGAGTGCAAAGAATTAGATTTATATGTAGAAAATATAAATAAGCTTTCTAATAAGTATAAAAAATCACTAGCAACAACACTCCTTAGAAGAGCTATGATTAGAAAGATGCCATATTCCCGTTTTACTATTCCATGGGAAAAAATAATTCAGTTAAGAGATGAAGAATATAGTTACAAAATGTATAAAAGAAAAAGAGCATATCATAATAAATCTTTTCGTTATCATATGGAAAAAGAAGTAATTGATTATAATGATGCTGTTTTTGACAATTTGGAAAGTTGTAAAGCGTATAACTTTGATATTTTTGATGCAATAGATAAAATTAATGCTGATTTGATATACTTAGATCCTCCATATACAGGTACGATGAATAACTATTTTGGATTTTATGGTGCTATTGATGAAATGTTATCTAAGAAAAAACTTGCTCCGTTTAATCATAATTTTGTAGATAAAAAAGATGCTTTAGATTTGTTTGATGCTCTCTTTTCAAAACTTGGAAAATATAAATATTGGATGTTAAGCTATAATAATTCATCTTATCCGTCAAAGGAACAATTGATTTCCTTAATATCCAAATATTCAGACAATCTTCAGATAATTGAAAAAAAACACAATTATCAAATAACTGGTAAACAAAACAAAACAAAAAATGTAGAATATTTGTTTATTGCTGAAAGTAAGGGATAATAAATGGTTCAAATATATGAAAATTATTGGAAGTTAACTCTTGCGTGGACAGATTTCAATGATAGGTTATTTTTGACGGCATTGGAAGAAACGATAAGATTTATTGATAATAATGATACAACAGCATATTCTTCTGAATTATATCAGAATTTACAATCAAAATTATCCAATACACTATATCTTGAAGGTCCATCTTTAAGAAAAGGCATAAATCAACTAGTAAAACTTGGCTTTATTAATTATCACTTAGCTTCTTACCATCCACTTGCTAAGGAGTATATAAAAAAAGGGATTACAGATGCTGAAAGACAATTTATATTATCAAGAATAATGTATTCTAATGCAAGTTTTAACAGGTCTGTAAATGAGGATTCTAATATAAATGAGGTAAATTTTTTTGTTAAAACATTGGAGCAATGCAAAAGTATAAATGAAAACTTGTTAGGAGCTATTATGACAGTAGATATTTCTCTGTATCCAGCAGGTTATATAAAAAAATCAGAATTAGAATTGATATCACAAACGAATGAAGTCAAAGAATTTATCCAACGAAAATATAATCAAATTGCATATCTTGGAAATGTATTGAAAAAACTGAATGGAATTAGTTATATAGGAAAAGTTTTTTATTTGGAAAAAGATGCTGAAGCAATTCAATCTGATGAAGTAAAAGAAAAAGAAACAATACAAAGAGATTCATATTTGCAAAGACTTTATAAACAACAATTACAGAAAGAAAGTCAACGAATTTTCGGTAAAGTAAAATGCATGGTAGAGAAACTGGAATATCCCGTTTTAATTGCAAGTCATATCAAGCCGTATAGATATTCAAACGATGATGAAGCTTTTGATCCCAACAACGGATTATTATTAAGTAAAACATTAGATTCTTTATTTGATTTAAATTATATTTCATTTGACAATGATGGTACAATAATTTTCTATAGTAGAGTTCCAGAAGATGTAAAGAAATTTTGGCAAGATTATCGACTAGACAATAGATTTATTACTCCAAAAAGATTAACATATTTGGCATATCATAGGGATATGTGCGAACATATAAATTCTTAATTATAAAAATTAAGAGATTGTGATTATAATTTTTAAATCGTAGCAAAATGTTACCAGAAAGTAGAAAATAAGGGGCTCCGAATTAGAAAATACACGGCATGATTTAAATAGTTAGTGAGTAAAACAACTATTTATGAAAGGAAATGCTATGTAT
>CALXTS010000001.1 GCA_944391465.1 uncultured Alphaproteobacteria bacterium | reverse complement strand
TATCTTGACCGATTCTGTAACACTTTGCTGTAACACCTCTGATTTTGGGTGTTTTAAATGTGTTTTACTTAAAAAAATAACCCGTTATTTCAACGGGTTATCAATGAATTGGCGGAGAGGCAGAGATTCGAACTCTGGGAGGGGTCGCCCCCTCGACGGTTTTCAAGACCGCTGCATTAAACCACTCTGCCACCTCTCCACAAGATGTTGTTGGTTACGGAGAACCTTTTACATAAATAATATAAAGTCGTCAAGTATTATTTTAAAGTTTTTTATATTCTGTAAAATAAAAATTAAATTAAAGATTTATAGTTTATTTACTAATCTGAAACTAAAATTGAAAAAAATAAATGGGAATCAGAGTTTTTTGTTATGGTAATTCATCGTTCTTTATTATCTGTAATATTTGCCGCAGCATTTTCAACTTCAGCCTGTGCAAATGTAGCTCCGATAGAGCCTTCGGACAAGTTTCAGCACTGGATAGAAAATTTAAAAGTCGAAATGCTGGAAAAAGGAATTTCTCAAAAAACAATTGATGCCGTTTATGAAAATGTTTATTATCGTCCCAATAGACAAGTTATAAAAAGTGACAGACAACAGCTTGAATTTGTCCTGACATCATCAGATTATATTAATCGGGTTGTCAGTAAAACTCGCGTAGAAAAGGGACAAAAACTTTATAAAGAATTACAACCGATTCTAAAACCAATAGAAGATAAATACGGAGTTCCGAGCAACTATATCATTGCCTTTTGGGGAATGGAAACTAATTTTGGCAGCAATTTCGGAGGTTTTAACGTCATTGAGGCTTTAACAACGTTGAGTTATGACAATCGCCGCCCGAAATTTTTCAAAGGAGAATTATACCAAGCCTTAAAAATCATAGATACATGGGATATAGATTATCGCCAGATGCAAGGTTCATGGGCCGGAGCAATGGGACATTTTCAATTTATGCCCTCAACATTTAACGCTTATGCTGTTGATGCAGATAACAACGGAACAATAGATATTTGGAAATCATTTGAAGATGCCGCAGCCTCGGCCGCCAATTATCTGTCAACCATAGGCTGGAAAAAAGATGAAGTCTGGGGTATGCCGGTATCATTGCCTTGGAATTTTGATTTTTCCATGGCTGGAAGAAATAAAAAGAAAAGTATTAAAGAGTGGAAAAAAATCGGTATTCGCACCACCTCAAACAAAAGTTTGCCTTTAGATAATAAGCTGAAAGGAGCAATTATAGTTCCGGAAGGGAAGAAAGGTCATGCATACCTGGTTTTGAACAACTTTTATAAGATTATGAATTGGAATCGTTCTGAAAACTATGCCTTGGGAATTGGTACGTTGGCTGATTACATTTCAAGTGGCAAAAAATGGCAAAAATTAGAAGATAATCCGGCACTACGCTTAAAAACAGACGATATCATAAAAGTCCAGTCTTTTATCAACAAACTCGGATGGTTTAAGCTGGAAGAAGACGGAAATTTAGGCTCCAAAACCAGAGAAGCCGTAAAAAAACTCCAAAAAGAAGCCAAAATGCCGCAAGACGGATACCCTGATTATCAATTGCTTGAAAAAATCAACAATTACGATGCCGAGATCGGATTTTCAATTCCGGTTCCCGAGAGAAAATTACACAAGAAAAATTAATCTCTTTACCTTAGAATAAAAACAAGTTAGATTATTCAGAAAATAAAGCAACATATGGGAACATTCATGATAAAATTAAAGACAAATTTTAGCGGTTTGGCTCTTCTGAGCGCTGTTTTTTTGTTAAACGCCTGTACATATGGAAGAATTGATGCCGGCACGGATAAATATTCTCAAGCTGCGGCAATTAAAAGCCAAGGAGGTGTTTATAAAGTAGGAACGCCTTATAAAGTATTGGGTTCATGGTATTACCCGAAAGAAGATTATAACTATTCAGAAGTCGGCATTGCCTCATGGTACGGCGAGGATTTTCACGCTTTAACAACCGCAAATGGTGAAAAATATGACATGAACACGTTGACAGCGGCTCATAAGACTTTGCCGTTACCATCAATTGTAAAGGTTACAAACTTAGAAAACGGACGCTCTCTTGTTTTAAGGATTAATGACCGTGGTCCATATGCAAAAAATCGCATTATTGACGTATCCAAACGTGCGGCACAACTCTTAGGTTTTCAAACCAAAGGAACGGCCAAAGTCAGAGTTGAGATTATGGCAAAAGAAAGTAAAGAATTGAAAGCCGCACTTCTGGGTGAAGAATATAATGAATATACGTCAAATGTTGCCACAGCCTCTTCAGAAGGTAGTCGAGATCCGTTAAAACTCGTCGGCTATGAAGGGACTGTCAAAAGTTATCCTAAAGGAAGTTGGTTTGTGCAGGCCGGCGCTTATTCAAAACAATCTTCCGCCCAAGAAGTCAGTCGGAAACTTGAAGGGATAGGAGATTCAAATATCTATTATGTTGATGTAAACGGACAAAAATTCTATCGTGTTCGCATAGGTCCTTTTTCACAACAAGCCGATGCAAAAACTTCATTAGATAAAGTAATCAATTTAGGAATATATGACGCAAAAGTCGTACAAGATTAAGAGGGATAAGATGCTTTTAAAATCAAAAATCAGTAAACTGGCACTATTAGCAAGCGGCGTCGTTTTTTTTGCCAACTCAGCCATGGCTCTGGAGACAGCAGCCAAAAATGTTATTTTGGTAGATTATGATACAGGCGAGTATCTGTATGCTAAAGATGCAAATAAAAGAATTCCGCCGGCATCAATGAGTAAATTGATGACTGTTTACATGATTTTTGAAAAACTTAAAAACGGAAGTCTGTCTTTAGATGATACTTTCACCGTCAGTGAAAATGCATGGCGTAAAGGCGGCGCGGCCAGCGGCGGCTCAACCATGTTTTTGCCGATTGGCGCCAAAGTCAGAGTTGAAGACTTATTAAAAGGAATCATTATCCAGTCAGGAAACGATGCTTGTATTGTTGCCGCTGAAAACTTAGCCGGTAGTGAAGAAACTTTTGCCCAAGAAATGACGCAAAAGGCTCACGAACTTGGCATGCATGATTCCACCTTTGCCAATGCCACGGGACTTCCGCATCCTGATCATCGTATGAGCGTTGAAGATTTGAGTAAATTAGCGCACCATATTATCGCTGATTTTCCGCAATTTTATCATCTCTTTTCACAAAAAGAGTTTGTTTATAACAATATTCGCCAAGGCAATAGGAATCCGCTTTTATACAGTATGCCTTATGCAGACGGCTTAAAAACCGGACACACGGAGGAAGCCGGATTTTGCCTGACAGCTTCGGCCAAAAGAGGAAATCGCAGATTAATCAGTGTCATGAGTGGAATGAGTTCAAATAAAGAACGCTCGGAAGAGGCTGAAAAAGTAATGAACTGGGGATTCCGTGAATTTGACAACTATAAATTGTTGAAAAAAGATGCTGTTGTAACCACGATACCTGTTATTTACGGACAAAAAGACAGCGTTAATCTGACGGTAGATAAAGATATATTGAAAACCATTCGCAAAAGTAATGTGGGCGAAGTAAAAATGACAGCCGTATACGATAAACCGGTTCAAGCTCCCATCAAAAAAGGCGAAGAACTCGGCGTTATCAGAATAGAAATCCCTGATAGCGAAGCAATGGAAGTTCCTTTAATTGCTGAAAACGCAGTTGCTAAAGTCGGCATCTGGGGAAAAATTAAATCTAACCTGAAATATTTAATATCAGGAGCCCAATAATGGCAGGAAAATTTATAACATTTGAAGGAGGCGAGGGTACCGGAAAATCGACCCAAATAAAACTCCTTTCAGAATATTTAACCCAAAAAGGAATACAAAATATCGCTTCCAAAGACCCCGGAGGAACAGAGATTGGTAAAGAGCTCCGCAAAATCTTGGTAACCGGAGACAAAGATAAAATAGACGCAACCACTGAGGCTTTGCTCTATTATGCCGATAGAAGAATTAATCTGGTTGATAATGTCTGGCCGGCTCTTAAAAAGGATATCTGGGTAATTAATGACCGTTTTGCAGATTCTACGGTAGCTTATCAATATTATGGATATAATAAGAAGATACCTCTTGAAACATTAAATAATTTATATGAATTGGCTGTTGGAAACTTTAAGCCTGATTTAACCATAATACTGGATTTAGACCCTCAAATAGGTCTGGCTCGTTCAATGGAGAAATCAACACACATGGCTGTAAAAGAAACCAGACATGAAAGTCGAGCTCTTGAATTTCATAACAATCTGCGTCAAGGTTATCTGGAAATAGCAGCGCAAGAACCTGAACGTTGTGTTGTACTGAATGCCAACAAGAGCATTCAAGAACTTCATCAAGATATTGTAAAAGTAATAGAAGAAAGGTTTGGTCAAAATTAAATGCCGGAAGATACGAATATCTGCGATATATCTCCCAAAAATAACAGTTATCTGCTTGGACATGATGAAGCACAGGCAATGTTTCTTCAGGCATGGAAAAACAATTCCCTTCACAATTCTTGGTTAATCAGTGGAATTGAGGGAATTGGCAAGGCAACTTTAGCATACAAACTGGCTCGTTTTTTATTGAGTGCGGATATTTCAAAAAAAGAAAGTTATACATCGCTGGATATTTCTCCGACATCACCGATATTCAAACAAGTAACCGGAAATTCTCATCCCGACTTAAAGATAATAGAACGAGATTACACCGATACGGATCGCCGCAAAATAATAAAAGCCATCAATGAAGGAGAGCAGTTATCCTCAGAAGAAATGAAAGGATTAAAAAAATCTGCATTTATCCGAGTTGATGATGTCCGCACGATAAATGAATTTTTTTCCAAACGTTCGAGTAATGATGGGTGGAGAATTGTCATTATTGATAGTATTGATGACATGAATCCCGCATCAGCCAATGCTGTTCTGAAAATTTTGGAAGAACCGCCGCACAAAGCTCTGATGTTACTGATAAGCCACAACCCTAATAAACTTTTACCGACAATAAAATCACGCTGTGCCAAATTACAGCTAAAACCTTTAGAGGATAATCAAGTAGCAAGTTTATTAAGACGATACCGCCCCGAGCTAAACGAAAATACAATAAAAAAGATAACCAAGATTTCTTCCGGAAGCATAGGAAAAGCCTTGAGTTATGTAGATAATGATGCTGCAATGCACTATGAAGCATTATGCGGAATATTGTTATCGGGAAATAATTTTAGAATAGCCGATATAATGGATTTTGCCACAAAAGCAACCTCAACAGAAGAAGATTATGCGCTCACACAAGAACTCATATTAAAATTTATGAGTGAAAACATCAAAGATTCCGGAAGAATAGCTGAGTTTGCTCAGTGCTGGGAAAACATCATAAAAACATTTTCAGAGGTTGAAAGACTGAATCTTGATAAAAAACAAGCCATAATAAATATTTTAGCCTCAATATGCAAAACAATGTAAAGGAAAGAACATGCTGGTTGACAGTCACTGCCACTTAGATTTTAATGATTTTGAAGATGACATGGATGAAATAATAGACAGAGCCCGTGAAAACGGAGTTAATATGATTTTAAATGCAGGAAATAATCTTGCAGAACTTGAAAATCAATTAGCTTTATCTGAAAAATATCCTTTTGTTTATGCCGCAGTCGGCGTTCATCCGCATAATGCATCAGAATATCCCAATCTAATAGCACAAGACTTAATAGATAAAACCGAACATAAAAAAGTAATTGGCATCGGAGAAACCGGATTAGACTATTATTACGACTATGCCCCCAGAGATTTGCAAATCAAATTGCTTAATGAACACATTATTGCGGCACAAGAAACCGGACTCCCGCTGATTATTCATAACCGCGAATCTGATGATGATATGATAAAAGAGTTGGGACGAGCCTACAAAGAAAAGATTTTTACGGGAGTTATCCATTGCTTCAGCTCATCTCAAAAACTGGCAGATTTTGCATTGGAAATAGGTTTTTATATTTCAGCTTCGGGAATGATAACATTTAACAAATGCGGAGATTTGCGAGAAATTTTTGCTAAAATACCTGAAGATAGATTATTAATAGAAACAGATTCTCCGTATCTTGCACCGGTTCCGATGCGTGGACGCAGAAATGAACCGGGATTTGTAAAACACACTGCGGAAAAGTTGGCACAAATCCGCAATATGGACTTTGATAAATTAGCACAACTGACATCGGATAATTTCTGCAATCTCTTCCGAAAAGCAAGCGATAAGGGAAGGAGAGACTACTGCAATGACTAAAGTCGTTATTTTGGGAGCAGGAGCGGCTCCCGGCGTTCCGTCGTTATGTTGCGGATGGGGAAATTGCAATCCCGAAAACAAAAAAAATAGACGTATCCGTACCTCAACATATTATGAATTTCCGGATAGTCAAATTCTGATTGATACATCGCCGGATTTGCGCCAGCAACTGATAACCAATCAGATAAATTATTTGGATGCGGTTCTTTACACCCATGCCCACGCAGACCACTTGCACGGAATTGATGATTTAAGAGAGATAAACAGAATCAATCAAGACAGTCTGGATATTTACGGTTGTCCGATAACAATGGAATATATTCAACAACGCTTTGACTACCTTTTGGCCGAACCGGGCAGAAAAGGGGATTGCATTTTAAGAGCAAGCCTAATACCGCACCAAATCACGCCCAATGAGACTTTTTACATTAAAGAAACCAAAATCACACCGATAAAACTTCTCGGACATAATATGCCGACAACGGGGTATATTTTTAATGACGGCGAGATAGTTCATATTGCGGATTTTCGAGCCATTGATGACAAAGGCCTTGAACAAATCAAACAACGTCCGAAATTGCTGATTATGCCGTTAACAACCCCTGAAGAAAAAAGATTTCATGCCGGATTAGAAACAATCTTGCAGTATATAGAAAAAATTAACCCTGAAAAAACTATACTAAACCACATGGCCAGCGAATGCGATTATGATGAAATTAATGCGTTGACCCCAAAGAACGTATACCCGGCTTATGATAATATGATTATTGAACTAAAAGAATAAAAAGGAAGAAAAAATGTTGTGTATTTACCATATTGCAGACCATGACGGCAAAGGTTCCGCCGCCATTGTCAAAAGTGTTTACCCAGAAATAGAATTTTTAGGTTTGAATCATGACATGGAAATTCCTTTTGATGACATAAAAAAGCATGATAAAATCATTGTTTGCGATATAGCTTTACCTCTAAACTTTATGTTTGAACTCAGCCAAAGCAAAGATTTTACATGGATAGATCATCACGCTTCGGTTATTAATGAATATGATGAAGCGATGAAACAAGGGACACATCAGCCGATTAAAGGATTGCGCCGTATCGGCACGGCTGCGCTCTGCCTCACATGGGAATATTTTTATCCGGATAAACCGTTGCCGGAAGGTGTAAAACTCTTGGGATTGAACGATATTTTTGATTTAAGAGATTCAAGAGTGCGTCCGTTTGAATATGCTGTTCAATCATTGGGAGTCAATCGCCCTTCAGATCCGATATGGAATGATATTTTTTCAGATAAACTTGATATTGACGCAACCGTAGAAAAAGGAAAAGCCATATTATCATGGATTAAAGTTCGGAACATTCGATTGGTTAGAAGCATGGCATTTGAAAGTTCATATAAAGGATATCGTTGCATTTGCGCCAACATGCCGCAAGGATATTCGGAATTTTTTGATTCCGTACCCAATATTGAGGAATATGATTTCATGTGTAACTTTTTTATGAATAAGAAAAACACTTGGAATTTATCATTTTACACCTCTAAGGACGGGGTTGATGTTTCAAAGATTGCGGCAGAATTCGGAGGAGGCGGACACATAAGAGCCGCCGGAGCATCGCGTTTAACGGACCTCCCTGAATTTTTAAGAAAAAAAGCATAGCTTGAAGCAGAAATTTGCAAAACCTATATATACAAACAGTATTAAATTATTAAAAATATCAAAGGAGGAATAATTAAGATGCATTTTGATTTTTTCATGCCGACCAAACTTTTATTTGGATGTAAACGCCTTGAAGAACTTTCTAAGATAGAATTACCCGGCAAAAAAGCCTTAATTGTTATCACAAACGGAAAATCCATGCGCAATTTGGGATATCTGGCTCGAGTACAAGAATATTTACAGCAAAACGGAGCAGAATCTATTGTCTTTGATAAAATTTTACCCAACCCGATAGAAGCACATGTAATGGAAGCAGCAGAACTTGCCCGTAATGAAAACTGTGATTTTATTATCGGTTTAGGCGGCGGCAGTGCCATAGACAGCGCCAAATCAATCGCAATGATGGTTAATAATCAGGGAACCTATTGGGATTACATCAAGGGTGGCAAGAAAATAAGTGAAGAAGTACTCCCGATAATTGCCATTCCGACCACGGCAGGAACGGGGACGGAGGCTGACCCGTGGACAGTAATTACCAATCCGCAAACAAATGAAAAAATAGGTTTTGGGATTAAAGAGCTTTTTCCTGTACTGTCCATAATTGATCCGGAACTAATGGTTTCTGTTCCGGCAAAATTAACGGCATATCAAGGAATGGATGCCTTTTTTCACAGTGTTGAAGGATATCTGGCACAAGTTGCGCAACCAACAAGCGATATGCTTGCCTTAAACGCAATTAGTCTGATAACCAAATATCTTCCGAAAGCCGTTAAAAACGGAGAAGATTTACAAGCCAGAGAAAATGTCGCTTGGGCAAGTACCGAGGCCGGAATGGTAGAAAGCACTTCTTGCTGCATTTCTGAACATTCAATGGAACATTCTTTATCTGCCTTTTATCCGGATCTTCCTCACGGTGCGGGATTGGTTGCCTTGTCAGTTTCATATTTTTCATACATGTTAAAAAAAGACAAAGCAAAAGTAGAACAACGCTACAAAGATATAGCGCGCGCCATGGGAAAGAAAGGCGAACAAGCGGAAGAATTTATTGAGGCTCTAAAAGAGTTGATTCAAAACATCGGTTTAGGAGATTTAAAACTATCTGATTGGGGAATAAAGAAAGAAGAAGCTGAGAAATTAGCAGCAAATTCTTTTGAAGCCATGGGCAGCCTTTACGAACTAGATCCTGTTTGCTTAAGCACGGAAGATGCCGCTTGTATTATCAGGGATGCAATTAGATAAACGATATCTTTATGATAAAGACAAAAAAAGAGTGCCTCGGCCTTTTACAGCCGGACACTCTTTATCTATCATGAGCAAAAAAATTTTTTACTCTTTATACTTCATAATACTGCGGCCATTTCGCGGCGACGTTATGAAGTTATTGATGACAAGCAACGCCTTCAGCAGTGGCTCGCTCTGGCTGCCGGCTTTGG
This sequence comes from uncultured Alphaproteobacteria bacterium, assembly GCA_944391465.1. Taxonomy (GTDB): domain Bacteria; phylum Pseudomonadota; class Alphaproteobacteria; order RF32; family CAG-239; genus CAZU01. The sequence continues at coordinate 167,257 of CALXTS010000001.1, read as the reverse complement.
CATCAAGGATTAACCCCTGAACCTCAGCCAACTTGTCGCTGAGCTTGGCATACGTTGCCTTTTCTACCTCTGTTGCATCATCGGATAAAGGCTTCGGTGCCGCAGGCAACCCTGCAATCAGCTTCATCACTTGCCCTATAATCGCAAAGTCTTCTGCGGAAGACATTCCGCAATATCTTTGCAGTGTTCGCTGATTGAAACCGCAAATACGAGATTTCACTACCTTTGCGAATGGCGGCACATCCCGAACAATCGTTGTTCCGGCACCTACCATGGCACCTTCACCAATCCATGAGAACTGGTGACAGATTGTATTTAAGCCCAGATTAGCTCCGAGCTTAACGGTAGTAAAACCGGCCAAGCGAGAGCCGGTGCTTATTATTGTGTCATAATCGACACCTTCAGCCGGCTCTAGATGTTCTGAAAATCCGATTTGGCAGTTATGGGCTATGGAAACCATGCCCATACAAAACAATCGGTTTCCAACCCTCGTTATATCACCGCGGAATTTATCAGCTTCTCCGCAGTTGATAATGGTTCCTTCCCCAAAGAAATTACCATTACCAATTTCAATACCCCCTTTATAGAATGGGTCGCCGATATCTTTCGGCCCATAACCGATTTTTACACCGGCCAACAAAGCGTTCTTATCACCGATTTTTGTACGGTCACCCCGGATAATACACCCCGGAGCAATAGTATTTTCTGCTCCTATTTTAACTGCGCCTTCAACCACGCAGAAGTGGTCGATTTTGTTCTGAGAAGCAATTATTGCTGCAGCATCAATAACGGCGGTCTGTGCCACCAAATTCCTTTTTGTATCCATATATTTTTTTATTTTAGTGAGGGGCGGTCCCCTCTGGTTATTAATAATTTCTCTTTAATTTTTTTTCATCTGCCAAAGAAGATATCATATTTTTATCATGATGTAAATAGACATTTTGTCAAAATTTTCATTAAAATAAACAATGTTAGTATAAAAAGTTAAAAAGCCTATCTTTTATCTTGAGAATTTTTTTAATTATAGTAATATTTGCAAGTTAAATTTATCCAAAATCAATAATAATAACGGAGTAAAAAATATAATGTCTAAAATCTTAATTACCTCAGCATTGCCCTATGTAAACGGAGTGCCGCATCTTGGCCACATGGTTGGTTGTCTTCTTCCTTCAGATGTTTATGCCAGATACATGCGAATGATGGGTAATGAGGTTTTATACATTTGCGGAACAGATGAACACGGAACCCCGTCAGAAGTCGGCGCCGCCAAAGAAGGAATGGATATCGGCGAATATTGCACCAAATACCACAATCGCCACAAAGAGGCATATAAAGCCTTCAACCTATCTTTTGACTACTTTGGACGGACATCAAGCCCTCAAAACCAAGAAATAACATATCATATTTTTGAACAACTTGATAAAAACGGCTATATTGAAGAAAAATCCATCAAACAAATTTTTTCAATTGACGATAACCGTTTTCTGCCGGATCGTTATGTAACCGGAACTTGCCCGCACTGCGGCTATGATAAGGCAAGAGGCGATCAATGCGAAAACTGCACCAAAGTCCTTGATCCGACAGAACTGATTAACCCTCGCTCAACAATTTCCGGCTCAACCAATCTTGAGGTTAGAGAAACCAAGCATCTGTTCTTAAAATTACCTTTGTTAGAAGCCAAACTCGCCGAATGGGTAAAATCAAAAGAACCTTTCTGGCCGGATGTTGCATATTCCATTGCCCAAAAATGGCTTAAAGAAGGGCTCCAGGAACGTTGCATTACCCGTGATTTAAAATGGGGTTTTCCGGTAAACAAGCCCGGATTTGAAGATAAAGTTTTTTATGTATGGTTCGATGCTCCGATAGGTTATATCGGCATTACCAAACAATGGGCAGATGAATACCCCGAAACTCGTAATTGGAAAGACTGGTGGCTTGATGCTAAAGATGTCCGCTATGTTGAATTTATGGGAAAAGACAATGTTCCGTTCCATTCCATATCTTTTCCGGCAACTCTGCTCGGAACCAAAGAAAATTGGACATTGGTTGACTACTTAAAGGGAATGAGCTACCTAACGTATGAAGGTGGCAAATTCTCCAAATCAGAAAAAAGAGGAATTTTTGCCGAAGATGCCGTTAAAGAATTTCCGGCAGATTATTGGCGCTATTGGTTGATGTCTAACGCTCCGGAAAGTTCTGATTCTTCATTCAGCTTTGATTTATTTGCATCCGTAATTAACAAAGATTTGAACGGAGTACTCGGAAATTTTGTCTCTCGTGTCTTGAAAATGACATCATCTAAAATCGGCACAGAAATTCCTGAAGGCGGAGAATTCACAACCGCGGAAGAAGAATTAACAACTGCTTTACAAGAAAAAATCAACAACTATCTAAAATACATGAACGAACTTGAATTCCGTAAAGCCTTAAACGAACTCAGAGCTATTTGGGTTGATGGAAATAATTATATTTCCGCTACGGAACCATGGACCGTCATCAAAACAGATGAAAAACGCGCGGCCTGCATTTTGCGCACTTGCATCAATTTAATCAGAATTTATGCAATTCTTTCAGCCCCGATAATGCCTGAAACATCTGAGAAAATCATGAAAAAACTTGGTTTGCAACTTGATGATAATATCAAATTAAAAGACTTTAACGCCGCAGAAGAAATTAAAGCATTAAGCGCCGGACAAAAATTTGAAGTCGGAGACATGCTCTTTGAGCGCATTACACCTGAAAAAATTGAGGAATTAAAAGAAAAATATGGGAGCAGTAAATAATGTTTGGGAAAAAGAACAGAGAAACCGATAACATCGGTCCGAGCACGGGTTTAGCAAAAATTTTGCACAAAACCGCATTTATTTTGCTGTATCCGTTTCGTAAACCGCTGGTATTTATAGCAATTGTGGCAATTTTATATCTTGCACCGACATTTAGAGGTGTTAAACCGGCAGAAGTTCACCTTTGGTACAAAGACCAAATTGAAAAACTATGGTCTTCAACCTCATCAATCGTTGATGAAAAAATCAAAGTCGTTATGCCCGAATTTCCTTCTCAACCGACTACTCAAAGTTTAGAGCCAACCATTATTCCGGAAGTTGCAAATATTCCGGCCAAAGAAGGGCGACGCAAAATGTTTGAAAAGGCCAAAGATTCATCATCTCTGGTTGCAATAGACATCATGAAAAGCACCAAGACACAACAGGGTATTCAAGTTGTTCCAGTTGCAGAAGAACCCAAACCGAAGAAAAAACTGGCACTTTATTATATAAATGAACCGGTTAATATCACAGGTGAAGCTGAGGCAATCAATGCAAATGAATTAAAAATCGGAACAGAAACCGTATTTTTATATGGTATTTATGTTGATCCCAATACCTCCAAAGGACAAGAAGGACATCTGGCGCTAAAAAACATTATTTCAGGAAAAACGGTTAATTGCGTAGTCAATGCTTATACCTATCAAGGAATAGCTACCGGAATGTGCTTTGTCGGTAACATCAATATAAATAAAGCTATGGTTGACGGCGGATACTCTAAAAACGTCGCTCTGGACTAATCTTTGATAAAAATTAAAAGAGGAGGGACGCGTTATGTGGCAGCCGGTTTTGATGATAAGCGGTTATTTTATCAGCGTTTTAGGACTGGCCATGCTTTTTCCGGCCGCCATTGATATTTATTATACCCGCAGCAACTGGTCAATTTTTATAACTTCATCAATAATTTCTGTATTTATCGGACTTTCGCTTTTTCTTGCCAATAGAAACAAAATTAAAGGCATCAGCGTCCAACAAGCCTATCTTTTAACAGCCATAAGCTGGATTGCCGTGACCATTCTGGCAGCAATTCCCTTTATTTTATACGGAAGTTCAGGAGCTGATGCATTATTTGAAGCGGCATCAGGTATTAGTACCACCGGAGCCACCATTTACGCTGATGTTGAGGCTCTTCCTCGTTCTCTTCTGCTGTGGCGAGCCTTATTAAATGGATTAGGAGGTGTTGGAATTGTTATTTTTGCAATCGCCATGCTTCCGATTTTAGGAATAGGAGGCATGCAGATATTCCAACGTGAAAATTCTGATGTAAACGAAAAATTTATGCCTAAAATAAGCTACATAGCTAAAAGAATTATCTTGGTTTATATTACGTTAGATATAGCTTGTCTTGTATCACTCAAGCTGGCAGGAATGGGATGGTTTGATGCCATTTGCCACTCTTTGGCAACAATAGCGACAGGAGGATTATCTACAAAAAATAACTCCATAGGTTACTATAACAGTCCAGCTATAGAATGGATTATAACCATCTTTATGTTCTTAGGCGCAATACCTCTGACATTTTATCATAGCTTTTTGGCAAACAGAAATATGCACACACTCCGCTCCGAACAAGTTATTGCATTTATAAAAGTTTTATGTGTTTATATTTTATTTATGAGCTGTTGGCTAACCTGGAAAGGCGTCTATAATTTTGATGACGCACTAAGATATTCAGCTTTTAATATTACATCTATCGTAACCACTACAGGTTTTTGCTCAACAGATTATTTGCAGTGGGGAGCTTTTGCCGCCTCGGCATTTCTTGTTTTTTCTTTAACGGGAGGCTGTACAGGCTCAACTTCCGGTTCAATTAAAATCTATCGTTGGCAAATTGTCTTTGCACAAATAAAACGGAGCTTAATAGGAACGATAGAACCCAACAGAATGCTTCCCTTAAAAATAGGAACCGTAAATATTGGTTCCGGAGTTGCCGGATCTATATTTATCTTTTTAGCAGCATATGCTGCATCCATTACTGTTTTAACATTACTAATAGCTATGACCGGACTGGATTTTGAAACAGCATTCAGCGGAGTTATCGCATGCATAACCAACGCTGGTCCCGGAATTGGAAAAATAATTGGTCCTGCAGGAAACTATTCAAGTTTAAATGATTTTACCAAATATATATTAGCTTTTACTATGATTTTTGGACGTTTAGAGGTTATGACAATTTTAGTTATCTGCACTAAAAGTTTCTGGAGAAAATAATAAATACCAATACGATAAAACAAGTCCTGACAAAATTCTGCACAAATATAAAGCTCCGAAATCCGGAGCTTTTAATTTAGAAAAGGAATGGAATTATTCTTCTATCATTCCGTCTTCTTCTATTTCTTCGATAATGATATCATCATCACTAAATGCATCTTTGATTATATTGTTTGAATTCTCCCTTGATACATCCTCAATATCCTTAACTTCAGGGGCATTCCCGATTTCTCGAGCAGGAGCCTCTTCAAGAACTTGAGCTTCCGATTCTTGATTTTCATTCTCGGCACTTCTGGCTTCAATCGCCTCAATAGCTTTTTGCCGCCGTTCTTCAGATGCTTTTTCCAACTTTTCTTGAAGTTCCTGTTCTTTGGCTTTATCTTCAACGGTTCTGACAATACTTACCCCGCTAATAGCATCATTTGAGTTTTGTTCCGCAGGTTGTATTAAAGCTGATTCTTTGACTTGATTTTCAGACAAAGTTTCTTCAATGTTTTTTACCATATCATCAAGATTAGACTCAATTTTGACTAACATTTTCGGAGAATTATCAGTCTCTTGATTGGCATCATTCTGAGCTTGCTCTAAAGAAATAACTTTAGCTTCAGGCTGCTCGTCATCAACCAAGCCTTTCATTTCAACCGTAGCAATTTCTTTTTCTTCATCAGGAATTTCCGGTAACAAAGATATTGGTTTATTGTCAGAAACTTTTTCCTCTGGCACAGAAACATCATCTTCAGGAACTTTAAAATCAGCCGGTAACTTACTATCGGCGTCTTCAGAAACTTTAGAAATTTCTTCTCTGAGACGAAGCTCTTCTTCGGTCAACAAATGTTTTCCTTTTAAATCCCCGTCATAGCATTTTAACAACCAAACATCATAAATAGGATGTTCAACAGCATTCAAAGCCGGAGATGAAGAAAACATCCAACCTCTAAAAACATTAACCTTAGTTTTAATATTATAATCATCAATAATATCAACAAAGGCATAATTTTCAGGAGTCTCTTCAGGAGGTCTTGTTGCGCAAGCTCTAACCGTAATAGAAAAACTACCGAACTTTACTTCTCCATTTACGGGAACATCAATCTCGCTGACTTTTCCGGTAATTTTATCCATAGCTTGCATCCTCGCCATATTTGTATAAATCTCTTTAGCACAAACAGAAGAGGTTAACACGGAAGAAGCAAGCAAAGTCCCCAAAAAGAGTTTATTTAGATTCATCTGAGCCATTATCAGTTACCATAAAAATAATTTCACCGACCATATCTTCTAATGTTTTGAAATCTTTAGTATTTTTAATAACATCACCATCTTTTAATATTTCTTTATCATGACCGGGTTCAATTTTAATAAACTTGTCACCAACCAACCCGTCACCAACAATAGAAGCAACACTATCAACAGGAAGATGAACATCTGAAGACAAACTCATTTTGATTTCAGCGGTATAGTCAGTATCATCCAAATGTTGAGCAATCACAGTTCCGACCTTAATTCCGTTGATTCTGACATCAGAGCCGACATTCAAACCACCAACTTTTAAGAATTTTGCAGTAACGGTATAACCTTTAACGACTTGTAAATCAGAAACGTTATAAGCAAAATAAGCAAAGAAAGCCGCAACAGCAAGAACCACAATGCCCATAATAGTTTCTACCGGTTTTTTATTCATTATAAAGTCTCCTTAACTTTCTCTTCATTTGAATTTTTATTATTAGCCGAGGCATTTTTGCGGTTAGCCTTACCGATACCGACAATTCTGTCCAGCAATTCTTCAAGAACCATAGCATCTTGAGTATAAGAAAATTCACCTCCGGGAGGCAACATATCCATAGATCCGCCTGGTTCTATTTCAATATATTTAGCCCCCATCAAACCGGAGCTGACGATAGAGGCGCTACTATCATCAGGAAGTAAAACACCTTCTTTAATATCAAGCGTTAAAATAGCCTTAAAATTATCATCTAATCTAGCAGCAACGACTTTCCCGACATTCATACCGGCAACACGCACCAAGTCACCGACCAACAACCCGTCAGTACGATTAAAACGCGCCAACAACTGATAATATTTTCCCCCTTCGGAGTGGGAAACATTTTTACGAGCAAATATCGTTAAACCGACAATTAAAAAAATAGCAAAAGCAACCCACAAACCGATTTTTAAGGAACGAGTTTCTTCTCTGGTGTATAATTCTTCAGCCATAACAACTCCCAAAAACAACACTCTTTTTCTATATAAATAATGTAAAATAAATATTTTGTCATCAATGTTTTTGAAAAAACAAAATAATTGTTAAAATTTAAAATAAATTTGTTAAGATATCACCAACATCACCTAAAAAAGGAAAAAACTTTATTATGCTAAGCGTTATAAATCTAAACAAAACATTCTCTGAAAAAAGAGTCATAAACAATATGAGTTTTGATTTAAGGGAAGGGGAAATTGTCGCCCTTTTAGGTCCCAACGGAGCCGGAAAAACAACCTTAATGAGATTGATAACTTCTTTCTACGAGCCTGATTCCGGTGATGTTTGTATAAACGGAAACAGTATTTACAATAATCGAACAGAAGCCTTAAAACAAATCGGATATGTGCCGGAAAACGGAATTTTATATCCAGAACTTACTGTTTTTGAATACATTAAATTTATGGCAGATATACGAAGAATCCCTTATCAAAATTTTGTGGACAATTTGGTATCTCTCATCCAACAATTAGATATTTCAAGCGTTATTAATCAAAAGTGTGAAACCTTATCAAAAGGATTTAAACGCCGCATAGGCATTGCCGGAGCACTAATTCATAAACCGCAAATTCTTATTTTAGACGAACCCACAGAAGGACTGGATCCCAATCAGAAATTTTTTATCCGCAATTTTATAAAAGAATACAGCAAAAACAGCATCATATTAATCTCAACCCATATAATGGAAGAAGTTGATGCTCTGGCAGATCGTGTAATTTTAATAAATCATGGTAAAATCATTCGCAACCTTTCCCCCGAAAGGCTCAAAAAAACAACCTCATCAGGGGATATTGAAAGTGCTTTTCGATTTGCTACGACGTCTGTTTTGGAGGAAGATTAAATGTTTTATGATATAAACGCCATTTTCAAAAAAGAATTCGGGTCATATTTTAAGAGTCGTTTAGCATATATCGTATTAAGCGTTTATATTATTACTTCGCTGTCTTGCACATTTTATTTAGGAAACTTCTTTAATATTGTAAATTATAATCTTTATTCATTTTTTTATTATCAGCCAGGAGTTCTGATATCTTTGATTCCGGCTTTAACAATGAAACTCTGGGCAGATGAAAGACGTTACGGAACAATCGAGCTTTTGTTAACTCAACCAATGAAATATTCGTCCGTTGTTCTCGGAAAATTTTTTGCCGCATGGGCTTTTTGTGGCCTAATGCTGATTTTGACATTTCCGTTTTGGTTGACAACAGCTTTATTTATTCCCGTGGACTCATATAATGTTTTTTACAATTATTTAGCCGTTTTGATAGCATCTGGAGCACTTTGTGCAATCGGTTGTTTTGTATCATCTCTTTGCCGCAATCCGATATCAGCATATTTGATAGCCGCATTCATTGGAACGATTCTCAAAATGTTCAACTTTGATTTTCTGATAAAAAAATTCAATATTTCAAATGAAATCATTATCAGAATTTCACAATCACTTAACTTTGACAGTCATTATGAAAATATAATTCAAGGACAATTAACATGGAGTGATATGATATACTTTTCACTTCTGATAATCTTCTGTCTCTGGCTTAACATAATGTCTGTAGAATATAAGAGGGATTAAAGATATGGCATCTACAAAAAAAACAACCACTAAAAACTATCTTATAACATCCTTCGCTTTGCTTTTGGCAGTAACCTTTGCCGGACTAAACATTGGCACCAGTCTTCTGACCAGTTCATACAAACTGGATTTAACTTCGTCACGCCAATATACGTTAAATCAAGAAACACTATCATGGTTGTCAAAAAATCAAGAACCGATTTTTATCAAATTATATCTCTCTCCACAATTGGAAAGCGAATACCCGCTGATAGGACAATATGCGCGTTACGTTGTCCGACTGTTGGAACAATATCAAATAAATTCAAATGGAAAAATCAGCTTTGAAATTATTGAAACAAAACCTTATTCAAACGCCGAAGATGAGGCCAAAAAACAAAATATTCGTAGTTTTATAGATACCGAAGGCAAACAAAATCTTTATTTTGGAGCCGTTTTCAGCAATTATTCGGGACAAAGCTACACTTTACCATACTTTGAAATCGGCAGAAAAAACTATATTGAGCACGACATCAGCCGAATCTTAAGCAAAATGAGTGGATATGAACCTAAAACAATCGGAATTTTATCTCCGGCACTGCCCGTAATAGATAAAAAATCAACTTTTGAAAACGGAACCGATTGGCCTTTCGTAAAAGCCTTAAAAGAAGACTATAATGTAGAATACATCAGAAACGACAAAACACAAATTCCGGTAAGGATAAAAACACTGATTGTTGTAAACCCGTCAAACTTAGGAGAAATGACAGTCTATGCTCTAGACCAATATCTAATGCGCGGCGGCAGAATTTTACTATTTATGGATCCTTTTTCAGAAAGTTTCCTCAGCCTTTTCGGATATATTAATTCAGCCTCATCTAATTTAGAGAAATTTTTATATAATTTCGGAATAAGCTATAGTGATGATTTATTGGTCGGAGATAACGCTCAAAGCCAAAGCACCCTAATGGGAAGCCTGACACACAATCAAATAAAAAATTATCCTTTGTGGATGGACATCAATAAAAATTTTATTAATCAAGAACAAACCATAAGTAAAGATTTACGCCGATTGCAATTTCGCTCAGCAGGAAGTTTAGCTCTGCGAAAACTCCCTGACGTAAAAAGCACCATTTTATTTACAACCGGAACAGATAGCGGAGAAATAGATTCAAAAGTTGCTAAATACGCCTCAAAATCATCTGTTATAGGCAATTTCATAAATACAGGAAAATCATATAATTTGGCAGTCTTGCAAGAGGGAAAATTTGTTTCAATGTTTGAAGAACACCCACTTAGGGGAACAGAAACCGAAAAAATGATGATACCATTCTTAATAACCTCAATCCGTCCGGGAAAACTGCTGGTTGTCAGCGACGCTGATATGCTTTTTTCTCCGAATTGGAATGCCAAGACACCAAAATTTTCAAATAATGGCTTTGATGCGGTTCCTTTTAACAATAATTATGATTTTATTGAAAAAGCTGTTGATTACCTTTCTGAGAGTGGTGATTTATTATCAATATCTTCAAAAGAAACCTTTGAAAACAAAACAACTTTTGCTCAAATATTGCAAAATCACATTAGTAAAAAATACCAAAAGGAGCAGCAGCAATATACTGAAGCCATTCGTCAAGCTCAAAGTAAACAAAGACAGCTAAATAACAGCATAAAAGAGCAAGCCGTTTTTCCGTCAATCTCTGTTCTTAAACAAGTTGAATCTTTACAGCGGATTGAAATTGAAAATAAAAGCAAATTACAAGAGCTTGAGTTTAAGATTTCAGAAGAACAAAAATTGTTGAGTAATCTATTTATAATTTTTAATATGATAGTTTTTCCTGGAATCATAATACTTTTGCTTGCAATATTTAACATTATCCGCCGCAAAAAAATCTATCAAGAAGCAAAGGAATACGCCAATGACTGATAAATTTATAAAAAAAGGTATAATTTGCGCTCTTTTAGCCATTATATTTGCATTTTGCGGAGTTTTTTACAGTCATTATCGTTTTCCCAAACAACAAGGCGGGAAGTTTGTTTTTGCGCAAAGTCGGGAAAATGAAGCCAAAATAAAAAAAATTACCATAACAACGCCAAAACAAAAGACGACACTTGTACTAGATAACAATACTTGGCTTGTAGCAGAAGATGACTACTATTATGCCAATTTTGAAGTCGTAAATAAGTTATTTAATGACTTGCGTAACTCCAGATTCTACCATCAGCAAAGATATTCCCAAGAAAAGCTGATAGAAAATGACTTATTACTCCCGCAACAAAAACAAAAAGTCGGGCAGGGAACAATTATTGAGACTTTTGCAGAAGATAACAGCCCGATAGACAGTATAGTTATAGGAAAAGCAACCTCAAACCAAATGTTTCATTTTGCTAAACAAATGAACAAAGAAGAAATTTGGCTGATTGATGGAGAATATCTACTTCCGCAAGAAAATTATTCTTGGTTGATGCAACCGATTCTGCAATACCCGAGAAGTTTGACAGAAACTGTCGTGATAGAAGAAGATGGAAACTTGCAGGTTGCAAATCGAGCCTCGGAAGAATATCCGTTTTTTAATAAAGAACAAAAAATTATAAACATGGAGCCAATTCTTGAACGGCTTGAATATCTCATAACCACCAAAGTAGCATCTGCGCAAAATTTTGATGAAAGCCGCTTCAACAAACGTCGCAGAATAGATTTAATAACTTTCAGCGGACTGATAACGTCTATAGAACTATATTACAATGATGAAGAATACTGGGCAAAAATATCTTTATCAACGACAAACCTTCCAACTTCGGCAGTTAATGCTTATATAAAAGACAATCAATTTTTATATGACGGATGGTTTTTCAAACTTACTCGCCCAAACGGATTGGTTCTGAGTAGTTTTCAGATAAGCAAGGATGATGGAAAAGCAAGCGGAACTTAAAGACTTTTTACTAAAAATCTCCTCAAATATTTTTTTGGAGATAAATGGCTATGGACAAACCTTATATGCCAGTTCCAAAGCACAATATATTTTTCATATTACGGAATATGAGAGCTTTCAGGTTTTTGAAGTATTTAATTCCTCGTTTAGAGAACATATCAGAAATGTAATTTACCAACAGTATCCCGAACATTTTAAAATAAGACACCAAGAAAGATACTATTCTGTATCGGCATACCCCTTCAAAGAGAATATCATATTAAACTTTGAAGACATAACGGAAACACGCCAACTTTCCCATAGCTTGTATCAAACTCAAAAAAGGCTTGAATTTGCAGAAAAAATAGCACATTTCGGATATTGGGAGCTAAATTTACAGACCAAAACATTCATCTGGTCAGCCGGAATGTATAGAATTTTTGGCTTAAAAGCTCATGAGATATCGCAAAAAAGAAATATTTTAAAAGAAAGACTATTTCCTGCAGATTTATCCATTTACAAAGAAAAACTCAAACAGTTGCTTAATTTTGGAAATCCGGTTGAAGGACAAATTCGCTTAAAAAAAATAAATAATAAGATAATATATTGCCAATTCAAAGCTAATATAATCAGACAAGAATATAAAAAAATCATAGCCGGAACCATGCAAGACATAACTCCGCTTGTTGAAACACAAAAGGCTTATCAAAAAGCTCGCCAAGAAGCCGAAAAAAGTAATCAGTCAAAATCATACTTTTTGGCTCAGGCCAGTCACGATCTTCGGCAACCATTGCAAGCCCTAAATATATTTATAGAAAATCTGCAACAAACGCAGCTAAATGAACAACAAAGCAATATTGTCAAAAAAATACAAGAAAGCAGTTGTAATCTGAAAAACATGTTAGACAGTCTGCTTGATATTTCAAAACTAGATTCCGGAGGAATGTCTTACCATCCGGAAAAAATAGATTTGTCAAAATTTTTATCTAAAATATGCGCAGAATACAAAATATTAGGAGAGGCAAAAAATGTTAAAGTTTCATACAAAGAGCAAAAAGGCATAGAAATATCAATAGACATTATGCTGTTAGAGCGCATCATTCGTAATATATTAAGTAATGCCTTGAAATATGCTAAAAGCCAGATAAAAATATTTCTCATACAGCAAAAAAATAAAATAGAAATAACCATCATTGATGACGGCATCGGAATTCAAAAAGAAGATATATCAAAAATTTTTGATGAGTTTTATCAATGTCAAAACCAATTAGATTGCAAAACCTGCGGAGCAGGGCTGGGATTAAGCATAGTCAAAAAAATAATAAACATTCTTAGAGGTACAATCCGTGTAAAATCCAGTTTAAATCAATATACAGCATTTAAAATAGTTTTACCGTTAAAATAATTGTTGCAATTATCTTTTTTTGGTTTTATATTCCGCACTGTTAGATTGCTTATGGGTGCGTAGCTCAGTTGGTAGAGCAACTGACTCTTAATCAGTGGGTCTGGGGTTCGAACCCCCACGCGCCTACCATAAACAGAAAGCCTCCTGTCAATCAGGGGGCTTTATTTGTGCAACCAATTATTTTGCAGGAAAACAATGAAAACAGATTTAAGCAAAGATATCCAACTTCTGAAACAACACTATCAAAATTGTCGTCAACATGTTTCAGATTCCCATTTTTACAGCCTTTATGCTGATGAAAAAATTCATCATTCTCTCCAAGTCCTCGGAGCCGGAAACTATATTCTGAAGCATGAATCATCTTTTAATAATAGAGATTCCGAATTTATAAGAAAAGCTCGTTTAGCATATTTATTGCACGATATCGGCCGATTTGAAGAAATTCGCCGTAAATATGATGATTACAAAAATTCAAACACCAGCAAAAAATATGACCATAGCTTGCTTGGAGCTGATATTTTAAGAAATATACCCGAATATAATCACCCCCTGATAGTAATTCCTGTCAAACATCACGGACATTTAATAGAAGAACTGTATGAAGATAAGGAATACACCTCAATAAAAGACGAACAACTAAAAGAAGATATCAAAAAAGTTATATTTTTAGTCAGAGATGCAGATAAAACAGCCAATTTTAACTTAATAAAAATTGATAAAAATCATTTTAGTGAACTTTTTTTTGATACAAAAACTTCTCAAGAAAAAGAAAAAACAGTATCAACAGATTTGTTTTGCCAATTTCAAAATTGCCAAACTATAAATAAACACATGACTAAAACTGCAACTGATAATATATTATGCTTCATAGCATGGATATTTGATATTAATTATAAAGCTGCATTTGATTTTACATGTCGGGCAGGAGGCGTTGATTTTTTAATTGAACAACTCGGAGAGTACACAAAAAATAAAGAACTGCAACAAACTGTTGCAAAAACAGTAAAAAACTATATAACATTAAGATACAACAATTTTAAGGAGTTATTATAAATGAAAAAACTAATCATTCTGGGTGTAATAATCATTGCCGGCGTTGCAGCCTGGTTTTTAAGTCCGTCACTTGAATCCGTCGTTCAAAAACTTGTTCACAAATACGGTAGCCAAGTAACTGGTACAGATGTTAATTTGAAAGGTTTTAAACTCTCTTTAACTTCTGGAGAGGCTTCTATAAAAGGTTTAACCGTTGCTAACCCTGCAAATTATAAGAGTCCATATATTATTGACTTAGGTAGTGTTTCTGCCAAAGTTGATTTAAAAAGTCTGACCAGTGATAAAATCATTATTGAAGAAATTTTGATTGATAAACCGATAATCACATATGAAATGCTTTCAATCACACAAAACAACGTAAAACAAATTCAAGAAAACGTCGCTAAAAATACAGCATCTGAACCAGCCAAACAAGAAAAGTCTGAAGGACAAAAAACAGAGAAAAGCGATGATACAGCAGGTAAAAAAGTTGTTGTAAAACTCGTTAAAATCACCGGCGCAGAGTTAAACGCTCTTATGCCGACATCTGAAGGAAATGAAGATTCCGTCAGTCTCAAAATGCCTGATATTACTTTAACAAATATCGGCGAAGAGAAAAAAGACGGAACTAACATTGCCGCTTCAATAGCAACTATTTTCAACAAAATGCTTGCAACAGCATCACAAACCGTTGTCAAAGCCCAATTGGGAAACCTGAAAAACGTTGCCCAAGAAAATATGAACAACGTTGTTGATGATGTAAAAGACAAAGTAAAAAATCTGGGAATTTTTGGAAAGTAAGAAAAATCCTAAGAAAAAAAAGCCTCTCATATGAGAGGCTTTTTTTCTTACTCTTTAAGCTGATCCGTAAACACCTTAGGTGTCAACAATTGAGGCAATATTGTATATTCCGAACCGCTTCCATCATAATAAACATATAAAGGAATACTGTTGCGTCCATAAAACTCCAGAGCAGAAGCTATTTTGGCAGCTTTATTGGTCCAGTCAGCTCGAAAGAGTGTTACATTTTTATCTTTAACAAACTTAGCAAAATCATTTGATTGTAAGGCAATTCTTTTGTTAACCAAACATGTAACACACCATTTGGCCGTAAAATCAATAAAGACAGGCTTGTTTTCAGAAACGAGCTTAGCAACTTTAACGGCATCATATTCTTGCCAGCCAAGATTTTGCTTATCATCTTCAAAACGAACATGCATTTGGTTATACAATATCCACCCAAGCCAAACACAAGTCAAAAGAACGGGAATAGCAAAAATTTTCTTTAAGATATCCATCCAACGTCCCGGTTTAGGTAATATTCCGCGAATAACCTTCGGGAACAACTCAGCCAAAGCAAAGGGCAGGGCATAACCAAGACTAAGAGAAATAAAGATAGGATAATAAATATAAATAGGAGCCGTCAAAGTATAACCGATAGCGATTCCCATAAACGGAGCCGTACAAGGACTGGCAATTAACACAGATAACAATCCTGTTAAATAAGAATTCCACAAAGCGCCTTTAACAGACACCCGAGCCATTCTTCCGAACACAGCAATATTTACATTTACAATATCAAGCAACATCAATGAGATAACAAAGAAAATCACAATCATCAAACCGACAAAAACCGGAGACTGCAATTGAAAACCCCATCCGATTTCTTCACCTTGCAGGCGCAAAATATACAAAATCGTAGCAACAACCATAAAGGATGAAAATACACCCAAAACATACATTCCTGCCTTAGCTCTGCTAACTTTTTTATGATAAGCATTATGAGCCAGAGAAATAACCTTAATTGTCAAAATCGGAAAAATACAAGGCATAAAGTTTAAGATAATGCCGCCGACAAAAGCCATTAACAAAATCAGAATAAAGTTTATATTCTGAGCCAAAGACATTGAAACAAAACTAAGCTCTGCCGCTTGCGAAACTCTTTCCCAATTAGGTGACTGAGTAAGAGAATCTTTTTTTATCGGAAGTTCAAAAGGCAAGACTGCTTTTCCAGGAATACACTCTTCTTTACAAGCCAGCCAATTAATTTCCGCTTCAAAAGCCGCAGTATCAGCACTTGTTAGTTTACGATCAGGTCGAAACTTAGCCATATAATAAGCCGTATTTTTGAACCCGTTTTGAACGATATCATCGGTAATAAAATCTTCACCAAGGCTCCAACGACGTTTTTTTAACTTATAATTAGCGGTTTTATTCCAAGAAACAGTTGTCGGCAAACCAATCTCTCCCGGATTATCAGAAAAGATATGCCACCCCTCGGCAATAGTAAACTTGATAATAACATCAAGACTTTTTCTGGGATTAACCTGCTCATATTGAGTAAACAACTCAAGTTTAACAGGACCTTCCGTGACAGAGGCCTCCAGAGCTTCTGCTGAGGCAGCCGTCAAAACAAAGCAAAAACTTACTAAAATTGCAATCCAAAAATTTTTCATCTAACTTCAACTCTTACTTTTTCTTTTGAAAAATAACCAAATTATAATATGCCACACTAACAACGGTTAAAGCCTTAACTAAAGCCAAACACCCTAAAATCACGGCAGCAGGCACGAACCAACTCGGAATAAAGCACAATAAAATAACTCCGACAAGCATTTCAAAACCTTGGAAAAAACCACCCAAATACATCGGTAATTTTTTTCTTTCGCCTTTTTTCTCGCAATAGTTTTTATAAGAAACAACTGCATAAGCCAGCATAGCACAAGCCGAAACAGCAAATCCAAACAACCAGAAACAAGCAGCAACAGCATTAGAGGAGGGATTAGCCAAAGCAAAACCGAAAATAATACCTGCATAAAAAGCATAATCCAAACAAGCATCTAAAAAGACACCGAAATCAGTAACATCTTCTTTGCGGGCAATAACACCGTCAACCCCATCAAGAAAACGATTACACAAAATACAAATCAATGCATTTCCGTAATAACCGATTGATAAAAAGTTGAGAGCAAAAATGCCGAAAGCAAATCCCACAACCGAAACGATATTTGCCGAAACTCCGTGTTTATAGAGAATCTGAGCTGTAACATTCATATATTTAAAGTATAAATCTTTAATTTTATTTAACTGTGACATAATTTTTTTTACAGTTGCGTTTAAGTCTGTAGCCATAGTATAATCCCCTTATAAATAAAGTTTCCTCGGGATACTTTATAATAAAAAAAAGTACTTGTAAAAAACAACTTCGGCATTGTGCAAATCATGATAGATAATATGCGTACATTAAAAATTTTTTCAATATTGCTGATAATCAGCATAGCCCTTTGTATGTTTTTTATTGGCAAAGACAAAAAAGGACGCATGGTTTTTGAGGGTAAGACATACGGAACCTACTATAAGATAATAATAAATTCCCCAAAACAAAATCCCGAACTTGATAATGACATCAAACAAATACTTAAAATGATTGACAATCAAATGTCGGTATTTAACCCACATTCAGAAATTTCAAGAATTAATCAAACGGCTGCAGATAAAAAAATAAAACTCTCAGCCCCCATGCAAAATTTAATGAAAAAAATTAATGAAGTGTACCAAAAGAGTAATCATGCCTTTGATCCGACAGTCGGTCCGTTGGTCGAAATATGGGGTTTTGGGACTCAACAAACAAAAGAAAAGCCCACTCCGGAAAAAATCAGCAAAATTCTCGAATATACCGGATTTGATAAATTGGCTTTCAGTCCCAATTTTGATACTCTGCAAAAACAAGACAGCCGAGTAAACTTGAATCTATCAGCAATAGCCAAAGGTTACGCCGTTGATAGTGTTGCCAATTTTCTTGAACTTCATGATTATCACGATTATTTGGTTGATATCGGTGGAGAAATGAGAATTTCCGGAAATCGTAGCCCCAAAGAAACTGGATGGAATGTTGCCATAGCCGCTCCGCTTGAAAATAAAAACGAGAACACATTGGTTTTAACATTAAGCAATACTGCCGTTGCCACATCAGGAGATTATCGCAATTTCACATACTACGACGGAAAAAAAATATCACACACCATTTCGCCGCAAAGCGGATACCCTGTTGAAGGAGATTTAGCATCTGCTACGGTCTTTTATCCTCATGCGGCAATTGCCGATGCTTATGCAACAGCAATCATGGCTTTAGGCGCCGAAGAAGGGCTCAAAATGGCAGATGCGCTAGATTTGCAAGCCATTTTAATCCTCAGGAACCCTCAAAATGAAAACTTTGAGATTATCTATTCTCAAGCAGCTCGTTCATTACAGAAAGAATAAGACATGGAAAATCTTTTCCGTTCCGGCACCATCATAAATAAAGACAAAAACATAATAACCATTTCCATAGATATGGTATCGGCATGCAGTTCATGTGAGCTAAAAAAACATTGCAACATGGGAGAGTGTAAAGAAAGGCACATATCTGCGGCAGTTAATGAACCGCACATATTTAATATAGGAGATAAAGTAAACATCGGCATAGACAGCCGCTTTGGATTCACGGCCGTATTTTATGCCTACATTTTACCCTTAATGCTTGTTTTAACAACCATTGCAATAGGTGAATATCATCAGTGGACGGAAATTAGCACTGGAATATCTGCCATTATTATCTTGATTCCGTACTATTTAGGATTATTCTTAACACAAAAGTACTTTCAAATTCATTTTAAATATATAATTAACAAAAGCTCAGAATAATCCGGAAAAAATATGTCAGATACCATAATAACCAACATTTATGTTTTAGATGCCATCGCGGTTAGCGCCGCCATTATTCTTTATTTTGTATCCAAAAAATTCAAAACCCGTGAAAATCATAAGATTTCAGAAATAGACGAATGCCTCCCGCAAGCCAATTGCGGAGCATGCGGAAAAGCAGGTTGTCGCGACTTTGCCACCGCTTGTGCAAACAGCAATGAAGAGGAATTCTCAAAACTGTATTGCACAGTAGGGGGAAAGGATGTCATGGACAAGATCGCCGACATTCTCGGATACAGCAAACAAGAAACAAAAGAAGAAACTGTCGCAGTCTTACGCTGTAACGGAAGCTGCCAAAATGCACCGGCAAAAAAAATATATGATGGAATATCCAGTTGCCGTATAGCCGTCGGAATTTCAAGCAGTCCCAATGGTTGTCCTGAAGGATGCGTACATCTGGGAGATTGCGTAAAAGCATGCCCTTTCGGCGCAATCCATATGGATAAAGCAAGCCAAATGCCGATAGTTGATGAAAATAAATGCACTTCTTGCGGAAAATGCGTAAAAACTTGCCCACGAGGCTTATTTGAGCTCCGCCCGCGCGGTAAAAACGGCAAAAGAGTATATGTAGCATGCCGGAATACTCAAAAAGGCAACATTGCACGCAAAAATTGTAAAGTCGCCTGCATAGGATGTCAAAAATGCACAAGCATAAACTCATTGGTTAAAGTAAAAAATAATCTTTCATACATACCGACAACCGTTTCGGCTGAAAAATACGGAGCAGAATTAGCAAAAACATGCCCGACCGGCGCGATTATTTATATAAACGGAACAGAAAAAACGGAGAAAGCACATGAAAAAAATTAAAACATTTCCTCTGGGCGGCATCCATCCGAACAAATATAAACTAACAGCCGATTCTCCGATAATAGACGCAGGGCTTCCTGAATATGTATATATTCCGATAAAACAACACATCGGAGCTCCAGCAAAAATCACCGTACAAAAAGGAGACAAAGTAAAAGTCGGAACACTTCTTGCGGATTCGGATGGCATAATTTCTGCAGACATCCATTCGTCCGTTTCAGGGGAAGTTACTAGTCTGGAACCTATTGAGGGAGAGTTTGGCTATTATGAAGATTGCATAACCATAAAAGTTGAAGGTGATGAATTTGAAAAAGAGATAGACACATCTCCAGAACTGATTACAGAAATCCCCGAAGCAGATATTATTGCACAACGCATTAGAGAAAGCGGCATTGTCGGAATGGGAGGCGCCGGTTTTCCAACACCGGTAAAGACGACAGTTCCACCCAACCGCAAAGCTCGAATTTTAATTGTCAACGGTATTGAATGTGAACCGTTTTTAACGGCAGACGGACGCCTAATGATAGAAAAAGCAGAAGAAATCATCATTGGCGCAAAAATTTTGAATAAACTACTCAATATCCAAAATGCCATTATTGCAATAGATGAAAACAAACCGGAAGCAATAGAAATTATGCAAAGATTGAGCAAACGTTATGTTGGTGTAAATGTTCAAGTCTGTGCAACCAAATACCCGCAAGGCGGAGAAAAGCAATTAATAAAAGCAATTACGGGAAAAGAAGTTCCATCAGGAAAACTACCCATAGATATTGGCTGTATTGTCCAAAATGTAGCGACCGTTTTTGCCGTTTATGAGGCAGTACAAAAGAAAAAGCCTCTTTTTGAGCGAATTATAACAATTAGCGGTGACGAATGTAAACATCCCGCCAATTATAGAGTCAGAATAGGAACACCGGCAAATTATTTAATAGAAAAAGCCGGAGGAGCATCAGAAGAGGTTGCGCAAATTATATATGGCGGCCCCATGATGGGGAGCTCAATAATCAACACCCAAGCACCGGTAACCAAATTAACCGGAGGAATTTTGCTACTCTCAGATAGCTTATCACACAAAAAAGAAGAGCAAAACTGTATCCGTTGCAGTAAATGCGCCGAGGTTTGCCCTATGGGACTTCAACCATACCTCATCGGAAAACTTGTCAAAGAAGATATGTTTGAAGAAGTAAAGGACTGCCACGCCCTTGACTGTATTGAATGTGGGTGTTGTGCTTATACTTGCCCGGCCAACATTCCATTGCTTGACTATTGTAAACTGGCAAAATCAGAACTAAAAAGGAACCGTTAGAAACAATGCTGAAAATATCCACCGCACCGCACATACATTCACCGCAAACCGTTTCCGGTATTATGAAAGATGTTGTTATTGCTCTGATACCGGCCGGCTTGGTAGCCGTGTTATTTTTTGGATTACCGGCATTAATTATCATAGCGACTTCCGTTGCCGGATGCGTCTTGCTTGAATACTTAGCCGGACGTTTTTGGCTCAAAACAGAAAACACAACCAGAGATTATTCCGCGGTTATTACAGGACTTCTGTTAGCCTATAATCTGCCGTCTTCTTTGCCTTTGCCGATGGTTTTAGCCGGATGTTTCATGTCTATTGTCGTTGCCAAACTTTGCTATGGAGGTTTAGGAAAGAATATTTTTAATCCGGCATTGGTCGGACGAGTTTTCCTATTTATCTCTTTTCCAGTAGAAATGACGCGTTGGCCAGTCCCACAATTTATGAATTTTTTGAATATTGATGCGCAAACCGGAGCAACACCGCTCGGGATTTTAAAACATTTAGATGCTGCAGAAACCACATTGATACAATCCAATAGCTTATTGCCGGAATACTGGAAAATGTTTGTAGGTTATACCGGTGGCTGTATCGGGGAAGTATCCTCTCTTGCCTTATTACTTGGTTTTGGTTACTTATTATGGAAAAAGATTATCAGTTGGCATATTCCTTTTTACTACATCGGTACCGTATTTATTATTTCTGGCATAACATGGTTGTTTACACATGATATCCGCTTTGAGCCGCTGACTCACATTTTATCAGGAGGCTTAATGCTCGGAGCCATTTTTATGGCAACGGATTACACCACATCTCCCATGAGTTTGAACGGCAAAATATTTTTTGCAATTTGTTGTGGCATTTTAACGGTGGTTATACGTTTTTTCAGCGGATATCCGGAAGGTGTTTCTTTCGCAATTCTCATTATGAACGCCTTTGTTCCGCTGATAGACCGTTATTTTACCCCTCGCAGATTTGGAGTCAAAAAATAAGATGAAAAAAAGTCGTAAAATATCATCAAACTTCATAAACATGGCTCTTGCCTTGCTGATAACTTGCAGTATATCGGCATTTGCGGTTGGATACGTTCACAAAATCACGGCACAACCCATAAAAAAAGCACGATACCAAAAAGAACTGGCCGGCATAGCCTCGGTTGTTAATGAATTTAATAACAATCCCTATGAAGAAAAAATGATAATAACCACGCCGGATAAAAAGCATAAATTACAGTTATTTCCCATTCGTAAAGACGGAATTGTCAATTCATATGCCATAAAAACATATAGTAAAGCCGGTTTCAGTGGAAGAATAAACCTGATAGTCGGCTTTTATATAGACGGAGCCATCAAAGACTTTGTAATTACCGAACACAAAGAAACCCCCGGACTTGGCAGCAAAATAAATGATGCAAAGTTCAAGAAACAATTTAATGGCTTTAATCCGAGAAAAAGAATATTCAAAGTCAGACAAGACGGCGGAGAAATAGATGCGGTAACCGGAGCTACCATAAGCTCAAGAGCTGTTGTTGGGGCAATCCAAAGAGCTGTAGATGCCTTTAATAATTTTTACAAAGGAACAAAAGATGAATAAACAAAGTTTAGATAATCTGACACGCGGTATAATCAAAGAAAATCCGACCTTTGTAATGATGCTCGGCATGTGCCCGACACTAGGGGTTACAACCTCCGCAATCAATGGAGTAGGGATGGGAATAGCAACGCTTTTTGTGCTTTTACTCTCAAACGCAGCCATATCATTAATTAAAAATTTAATTCCTGACATGGTAAGAATCCCATGCTTTATCGTCATAATAGCCTCATTTGTTACGGTTATTGAGCTTTTAATGCAGGCCTACCTTCCCAGTTTGCACGAGGCTTTGGGAATTTACATTCCGCTTATAGTCGTTAATTGTATTATCTTGGGAAGAGCAGAGGCTTTTGCCTCAAAAAATAACCTTTATCAATCTCTGCTTGATGCATTAGGAATGGGAATAGGTTTTACAATAGCTCTGACCATATTAGGCTCTGTAAGAGAAGTCCTCGGCAATGGTTCACTGTTTGGCTGGCAATTTCTACCGGAAGAGATCAACCCGATGCTGATGTTTATTATGCCTCCCGGAGCCTTTTTGGCATTGGGCGGAATAATTATAACCGTTAATCATTTTAGAGGAGCGCGCTAATGTCATCATATTTTATAATTTTTATCAGCGCCGTTTTTGTAAATAACATTATTTTAACGCAATTTTTAGGAATATGCCCGTTTCTTGGTGTTTCTAAAAAGATTTCGACAGCCTTAGGCATGGGGTTTGCCGTTATGTTTGTTATGACGCTTTCAACCATTGTAACACACATAATTTATTATAGTTACCTGCGCCCCAATAATTTAATGTTTATGACCACCATTACCTTTATCTTGGTTATTGCCTCAATGGTACAAATGGTTGAGATAATTTTAAAAAAGACATCACCGATTTTATATCAGGCTCTGGGCATATTTTTACCGCTAATAACAACAAATTGCGCTGTTTTGGGAATAGCAATCATCACGGTTCAAAAAAACTATACTTTAACGGCTTCCGTATGTTACGCCTTTTCAAGCGCAGTCGGCTTCACTCTGGCAACGGTTGTTTTTGCAGGAATTCGAGAACGTTTGGCTATAACCCATATTCCTGAAAACCTAAAAGGAGCCCCGATTGCTTTAATAACTGCAGGTCTTCTTTCAATGGCCTTTATGGGTTTTTCAGGAATTGTCCATTAAATTTTGGATTTTTTCATAAAAAAGGGGCTGTAATCTTGCATTAACAAGAAGACAGCCCGTTTTTTTACTTTAACATCTCATCAATATTTTGAGAGATATCCTCAATTTCCTCAAATTCCTGAACCGGAAATACGTTTAATTCACCATTCGGGGCAGGAGCAAGCATAAAGACTTTATTGCCTTTTTCAAAATATGCCTGCAACATTCTTTGATACTCCAAATTATGCTGCAAACAAGACATTGCTTCATTGTAATCTAAAACCATCCCTTTCCAAAACATTAATTTTCTGGAAATTTCTGGTTCCTCCTGATATTCAACTACAAAAGAATATCCTTCAGATATTGCTTTTTGAAGAACGTCTTTCAAATCATGGCTTCCTCTATCACGCATAATACAGCAATGATAGCCATATCCATAGCTTTTCATTTTATTTGAAGATTAAGTTAAACAATAAATAATTTCTTTTTCTTATATTTAGTAAGATTGAAATTTAGAAAAAAAATATCTTTTTGTCAATAAACTCACAGCATGGATTTAACTTTTTTTACAATATCTTCAAACATTTCATAAGTTAGAACCCCCGTATTGATGTTATAACGAGAAGTATGATAAGAATTAATCATCAATAGATTATGTTTATTTAATTGATGAACAGCTCCATGAGCAAACTTATAAGCTGATTTTTTATACCCCAAGACACTCAAAACAGCATTGTGAGCAACACTTCCAAGCGTTAAAATAATTTTCAAATCAGGCATCGCTGCAAGTTCTTTAATCAAATATTGCCCGCAATTTTTAACTTCTTCAGCCGTAACCTTATTTTGAGGAGGGACACAACGAACCGAATTTGTAACACGAACACCGACAAGTTCAAACCCATCATCTTTACGTTTTGCATAATTTCCTTTTCCAAATCCATACTTTTTAAGTATCGGATAAAGGACATCTCCGGCATAATCATTGGTAAACGGACGATTCGTCTGGTTTGCACCATTTAGCCCCGGAGCCAACCCGACAATCAACACTTTTGCATCTAAATTTCCAAAAGATTCGACCGGACCATTATAATACGAAGGAAATTTCGCAACATTTTGAGCCCTAAACTCTAACAATCGCTTACATTTATCACACTTTTTATCTGGACAAACAAAAGACATATCCAATCCTCTAAAACATAACAAATATCATGCTTACAACAATATTCTTAATTTGGCGTAAATAAAAAAATCTAAATTAGACATTGAAAATTTTTTTATTGATAATATTGTAATTAACAGCCGAATGATTAAATCAAGAGTACGGCTCTCCGGGACTATAAATATGGACTACAACACTAATGTTAAAACTTATTTATAAAATGGAGTTTATAAAAAATGAATAAAGCTTTATTATTGGCAAGCGCAGCTTGCATCATTTCTTTTTCATCAATCGCAAATGCAAAAATGATGGGACATGAGGTAAAACCATATGTCGGAGCTGATTACGTTTATTCATCAGCAGACTACAAAGGTGATGCCAAAGGTTTGAAAAAAAGTTATAACTCCGGTGCTGTTAATGCCGGTGTCCGCGTTGGTAAATACATGGGGCTTGAGGCTTTCTATCAACACTCCGGTAATCGCAAAACGCACAGAGAAGATAATGAAATCAAAAGCCGTATCCAAGCATATGGTTTAGATCTTTACGGATATTTACCGCTCGGATGCAACGACAAAGTTGATTTGTTAGGTTCAATCGGTGCCGCTAACTATAAACTTAAAGTTAAAGACTTGGCTTCCGGAAAATACGATAAAGACCGTATCGGATACCGTGTAGGTGCAGGTGCTCAATATAACTTCACAGAACATTTGTCAGCTCGTGTAATGGGTAGATATTCATATATTCATACAAAAGATTTAAAGAGCTTGGCAGAAGTTACCGCCGGTTTAAGATACTCTTTCTAAGTTAAAAAACAAAAAAACACCGCTTTGAAATAAAAGCGGTGTTTTTTTATTTATGCGGCAAAATCTCGACACCCGTCCAAATAACGCTTTAACATTTCCATCGCTTTCGGATAGCTGTCGTGAGGAACAAAATCTTTCAAACTAACGGATTTAACTTCTTTGACACATGAATTATCATCTTGCCGTTTCATTCCGATAGCTGTTATAAAATCAACTTTTCGCTTCAAAAGATTAATCATTTCATCAATATCTATTTCATAGATACCATCAACTTCCTCCGGCTGTAATTTTAATGTATCTATTTTAGCCGATGTTTCCAAAACATAGGTCGGACAAAATTCCCGATTACAAATTCCGCAATCATCACTGGCAATTTTTGCGGTAAAAAGTTTGGTTAAATTGTTAAAATCGACTTTAAGACCAAGCTCTTCTTCAATTTCCCTTATACCGTCCTTTGCCGTTTCTCCGGCTTGAAGATGTCCGGCAGAAGAAACATCAAGCAAATTAGGATATAAGGCTTTTTCTTTTCCTCTAAGTTGGAACCAAACTTTTCCATGAGACAAAATCCAACAATGAAAAGCCTTATGCCATAAACCTTCTCGATGGGCTTGAGATTTCATAGCCGTTCCCAAATGGTTCATATTTTCATCATATATATCTATCAATTCATCAGCCATATCAAATCTCCTTTCTGGTATTTATTTTTTCTTCATCAGATAATACGGTTCATATACACCTGAATTTTCATCAAAATCCGCTTCATCATAGATAGAAAAGCCTAATTTTTCATATAATTTACGCGCCACTTTATTACATTTGGAAACGCCAACCCCGTTAGCATTAAAATTTTCCATCACATAATTCATCAGTCTTGTACCAATTCCTTGACGCATATATTCCGGACGAACATACAACATTTCCACAAAATTTCCGCGAAGGCTCACATATCCACAAATCTTACCATTCATTCTATAAACAAAAGTTCGGTAACTCGGAAAAGATTTCCGATAAAGAGCTTCTCTGAACCGCTCATATTCTTCAGGAGTATAATTTTCGGTAACCGGAAGAGAATTCATAAAAACGTCAACCAGTTCATCCCAATCAGAAGGAGAGGCTTCTTCAATCGCGCCTTGTAATTCCAAATGCAAAATCGGGTAGGGATTTCCGCTACTATCTTTATCATCGCGTTTAACAACAACGAACCCGAGTTTCTGATAAAAATGCAAAGCTCTAGGATTTTGCTCATTAACACATACTTTCCGCACACCACATTTCTCAATACCATACTTCATTAATCGGCTACCGATTTTTTTACCAAATGCTACAGGATGAACAAACAACATTTCGCATTGTCCGTCTTCTATCCCGATAAATCCTAATATTTCACCGTTTTTCTCAAAAACATAGGTCGGTACTTGACGTAAAGTATGATCAAAAATCATTTTCTTATAAACTTGAATATCTTTTTCGGTAATAAAATTATGGCTGGCTCTGACTGAAGCCTCCCACAAATCGACTAATTTCTGAATATCATCGGAAACTGCCTTTCTGATTATTCCGCCTTCCATATCGTCCCCCTTACATTTTCATTATTCTCCGTCCTCAATATAATTTCTTCTTGATAAATATTTTTATACCCGACTTCAGTTAAAATTTTTCTGACATACTGAGGATTATGTTTGAAACGTCCGCTCACATCTAACTTAAAATCTCCATCATTAAGATTTTCCGTAGAAAAACAAAGTTTAGAGTCTTTCGCAGCCAAAAAGAAATCTTTTAACGCCCCGATATATCCCAATACATCTGCCGCCATAACCCAATCAAAACCTTTATTTTTTTGCAAAAAAGCAACAGCATCCGCTTTAATCAATTCATCATAAACTTTTTTTTCTGAGGCTTTTTCAAGCATTTTAGCAGAAATATCAACGCCGATTAGATAATTCTGAGGCGTTTTAACAACCATACCAAGAAACCCCGTACCGCAGCCAATATCCACAACACGCCCTTCCACAGATCCTGCAATTCTTCCCATAGCCATCGGCACTGCAAAATCCAAAGTCTGCATAACCAATTCGTAATTATCAGCGAAACGGTCAAACAACTTTTCAGAATAACTTTGATTATCTTCAGAACTAAGGAAATTGCTCCCCAAAGCAGACTGAATATTGACAACAGTAGATTGAAGATCATCAGAACAAGATTGAGGATTCCCACCATTTTTTTCTCCGTTTAAAGCCGAAACTAACCTCTTGGCAAATACATTATCCGGCATATTTTTGAGCCAGTTCTGAGCAATTTGCAAAGCATCAGCGTTTCCGGTTCTATAATACAACAATAGTGTTTCAAACAAATTAACCGAAATTTCATCCATATCAGGATTACAATTAAGAGCATTAAACAATAATCCCAAAGCCTGCTCATAATCTCCGATACTCCGTAAAATTATAGCAAGATTATTACTAACCGCCGCGGATTTTGGATTCAGAATAACCGCTTGCCTATATTCTTCAAGAGCTTCGGCAGTCCTCTGCTGTTTATAAAGCATTCCGGCATAATTATTATGAACATCAAAATTTTTCGGAGCCAATTCTATCACTCTTTTATAATAACGTTCCGCTTCCGAAAAATTATTTTCATTTGCGTAAAAATCAGCCAAAGCCAGAAGAGAAGGGATATTATCCGCATTTAAAAGTTTAGCCTTTTCAAAATATTCTTTTGCTTTTGAAACATTCCCCATAGCTTGAAAAATTTGTCCCAACATAGCCTTAATATCGTCAGAAGCAGGAAGAAGAAATTCAGCTTTTTGAGCAGTTTCAAGCGCTTTTCCCCAATCTGAAATTTCCATATAATGTCTGGTTAAATAAAAATAAGTAAGTGGTTCATCTGGGTATTTATTGATTAAAGAAATCAAGCATTCAATCGACTTATCTAAATCTTTCTCTGCCAAACAATTAGCAATATTAATCTGAGGTAAAGGATAATTTTCATCTAACTCAAGAGCTTTGTGCCAATTTTGCAGAGCTTTTTCCGTATTTCCGATACTTTCGTGCAAAAGGCCTAATTCATTATACGCTTCTTTAATATCCGGCTTCAGAGCAATAACTTTTTCAAAATTTTCA
Organism: uncultured Alphaproteobacteria bacterium; assembly: GCA_944391465.1. Lineage (GTDB taxonomy): Bacteria > Pseudomonadota > Alphaproteobacteria > RF32 > CAG-239 > CAZU01. The sequence goes on along the minus strand of CALXTS010000001.1, from coordinate 138,396 downwards.
ATAGCCTCCAAAGGCTTATTATCCAACTTAAAAGAAAAAGCCAAATTATAATAAAAAGGAGCAAAATCGGGTTTTTGTTTCAGAGCAAAATAAAAAAGCTCTTCGGCTTGTTGCTGTAACCCTTTAGCTTGCGCAACCAATCCCAGCAGATTTAAGACTTCTGCATTATTGGGAGCCGTTTCCAATATTTGGCGATACACTTTTTCAGCTTCATCCAATTGTCCGGCGTCATGCAAGCTCAGAGCTTTATTAAACAACAAGTCGTATGACATAAAACACCCCTCGGCAGTATAATATCTCGGATTCTATCAAAAATCTATTAAATAATTTTAATAAAAGACATATTTTATAAAAAAAATCAAATTAGCAGCAAAAAAAGTCTTGATTTTTAATAATAATCATTGTAAATTGCGCTCACTTCTAGGAATGAAGATAGAAAAACTATCTCGTTTGGCAAACATAAGCCAAAACTACTGGGACAATAAATAAATTAAGCAAATAAAGGAAAATTTAGATGAAAAGTATCGTTTCTGCAAAGAAAAAGAAAGAACGCCAATATGGCGTAATCTGGGGTGCTCCGAACGCTTCTGTAGCCAAAAGAGAATATGCTCCGGGACAACATGGTCAAAGAAGAAAAAAAACGACTGACTATGGTCAACAACTTTATGCAAAACAAAAATTAAAAACCTACTATGGTAACGTATCAGAGAAACAATTCCACAAATACTATGTAGAAGCTATCCGTCGTACAGGTGATGCTGCTGAGAACTTGGTTGGTATTTTGGAATCTCGTTTAGATAACATTGTTTACAAAGCAAAATTCGTTCCGACTATTTTTGCTGCTCGTCAGTTTGTAAACCACGGACATGTAACCGTAAACGGCAAGAAAGTAAACATCCCTTCATATATGTTAAAAGCTGGTGATGTTATTGAAATCCGTGAAAAATCAAAGCAGCTTCCTATGGTTATTGCTGCTCTTGAATCAGCTTCTCGCGATGTTCCGTCATATGTAGAAGTTGACAGCAAAAAATGCACGGCAAAATTCGCATTTGTTCCTAAATTTGATGACATTCCTTATGCATCTCTCATGGAACCGAATATGGTTATCGAGTTCTACTCAAGATAATAAAAGAACTCTTTTCAAAATTAAAATCCTCAGAAGTTGTGCAACTTTTGAGGATTTTTACTTTAAAAAGCAAAAAAAATATGATTATATAATTTCATTCTGGAAAATAAGAAAGGAATGCAATTATGGATGATATATATATGGGAGACCCTCGTCAAAATTCTGCAAGAAAAAAAAATAAAATAAAAAATAGCAAAAAACGCAGATTCGGACAATTTTTTGCAGATTTTCTGTTTTTTCCACTCATCGTAGCTCTTTTTCTCGCGATAAACTTTTCTTTATTTGCACAATCCGGAAGTTATAGTCTTTTTTCCAGCAATCAAATAATCAACAATGAAGCTGTATATGTCTATGCACTGATTTTAGCTGTATCAATAATTGCAAACTTTTTTATATCAATATCCAGACCCTTGCAAAATTGCGTTGCTGCATCCGTTGTTGGTCTTTTTACATATGCTCTGCTCAAACAATTTGCCACATTTGATGAAACAGCAATTTTAGGCATCTATTTGGGAGAGTATTTTTCAGATGAATTTTTACTTTCAATACTAAATACTTACTCTCACATAATATTATCAGTACTTGCCGCACTTATTTTCTTGATTTTTATTGTGGCTGTAAACCGTTCAATTTTATTTTACTTCATTATCCTGTTGGCACTGGTAGAAGGGGGAATATTACTCAATGCTTATTTAAACCCCATAAAACATAATTTCCGCACAACCAATGAAAGTTTTATGCCTCAAAAAGGTGAAAACAGCGAAAATAAACGTTTTATTTATATCGGATTACCAAATTTAACATCTTATTCTAATATCCGTAGTTTTAATGCAACGACTAACTCTCCTGAAATTAAAGAAACCTTAAATAACTATCTTGGTTTCTTTTATCAAAATAATTTTACGCTTTATCAAAATGCATTCACCGAGGAGCGCAATCCGTTTTTCAGTCTCATTCGCACGCTAAATCCGGAAGACTTATCACAACCTGTTTCAAATTATACATCAGAAAACGTTGTTTTAAACGGCTATTGGAATTTCAGCTCTCTCGGAGGCTCAAAAATTTATATTAAAGAAAATGCTCTTTATGACATTTTCAAAAACAACAAATACTCCATCAAAGTATATCAATCTAATGGCATAGAATTATGCTCTGTTGATAACAACGTTATCGTAACAAAATGTGTAAAACAACAAACATTACCAATCAACTTAAATGAAACTGAATATGGAACCTACCAAAAAGCAGCACTCTTAGCCAAACAATGGCTTGACAGTACTGGTTTCAAAATCAATTTATCTCCGCTTGACAGCGTTATAAAAACATTTGCACCACAATACAGCTTGAATGACTTTAATTTTTCAACCGAAGGCCTAAATGTTATAAATTCATTCAAAATTCTAGACTTAATTGCTCAAGATATTAATGGAGACACCGGAAGCAATGCATATTTTGCCTTTATAGACTTACCATCAGAAATGTATGTCTATGACAGTATGTGCCGCTTAAAATCCCCATCTGAATGGATTGATTCTGAGAATAAAGATATCGGCAAAAAAAGACTTGCTTACCTTGAACAAACCAATTGTTTAATTGGTCAGCTTGAAAACTTTATACAAAAAATAACCAATAGCAACAAATTGCAAAAAAGCGTTATTGTAATTCAAGGTTTAAATAATCCAAGCATTTTAACCGGCGTAAAATCAACTGACTTTTATGCAAATATGAGAATGCAAAAATCAACAACTTTAGCAATATATGATCCTGAGCAGAAAAAATTTGAGCGTCCGTCAGATATATGCCAGTCTCCGGAAATAATCCGCAACTATCTTTACAAAAAAGAAGGTTGCACGGAATTTAACGGACAAAATTTTGACAATAAATCTCTCAAAGAAATAACGGAAAAATATAAAGCCGATGAAATTACAGATAAAGAACTTGAAGACTCTGCCAGCGCATTTGTTAAATGGTATAGACTTTGGGCGCAGACTAACCATGTCGAAGACTTGCTTAAAGATACCAAAATAGAAGAGACACAAGCACCTGAAGAGAGTAAAAACGTAGCTACGGCACCTGGTGCATCAGAAGTCAAAAATCAAGATCCGGAGGTTAAAACCAAACCTCTGAGTGAGGTCATAAATAACAGTAAAGAAACAAAGGCTGAAAAAATAAAATCTAAAGAAGAAGACAAAAAACAAACAACATCTAAAAAAAAGAAAACATCTTCAACTAAGAGCACTAAGAAAAAATGAGATATACTCGGACTTTCAAACAAAGTGCAGAAAAAATAAAATATCTTCATAAGAACAGGCGAGCATATATATCTCTGCTTTTGTTCTGTGGCATCTTTATCGTTAGCCTGTTAGCTGAATTTATAGCAAATGACCAACCTTTGCTGGTAAAATACCAAGATAAATTTTATTTTCCGATATTAAAAACCTATACGGAACAAACCTTTGGTGGAGACTTTCCAACACCGACAGACTACAGAGATCCTTATATATCAGAAAAAATCAACCAAAACGGATACATGATATTTCCGCTATTTCCTTATTCCTTTAATACGATTGATTATAATCTGACAACACCGACACCAGCCGCACCGTCATTGAAACATTGGCTTGGAACCGATGATGAGGGAAGGGACATCCTAGTCAGAATTCTCTATGGGCTACGTATATCAATAATTTTTGCCTTTTTACTAACATTTATATCGTCAATAATAGGCATTTTTGCAGGTGCCGTACAAGGCTATTTTGGAGGAAAGATAGATATTACATTCCAAAGGGTTCAAGAAATATGGGAAGCTCTGCCGCAACTCTTTGTATTAATTATTGTAGCCAGCCTTTTTACTCCGGGATTTTGGAGTTTATTATTAATAATGTTACTTTTCAGTTGGATGAACTTGACCGGAGTTGTGCGCGCAGAATTTCTGAGAACAAGAAATTTTGAGTTTGTAAAAGCAGCCAAGGCGCTCGGCGTAAATGATTTTAGAATTATTTTCCGGCATATTTTACCCAATGCCGTTATAGCCACAATCACATTTATTCCTTTTTTACTGGCAGAAGCTATCACAGCTTTAACAGCTCTAGACTTTTTGGGCTTAGGACTACCCTCTGATTATCCGTCATTAGGAGATTTGGTTCGCCAAGGCAAAGATAATCTCCAAGCGCCATGGATAGGGATATCAATATTTATTGTTTTGTCCACCTTACTAACCCTTTTGATTTTTATAGGCGAAGGGGTTAGAGATATTTTTGATACCAGGAAAAATCAATGAGCTTGATTGATGTAAAAAATTTATCAGTTTATTTCAAAACCGATGACGGTTTCAGCACGGCGGTTAACGATGTGTCATGGAAATTAGAAAAAGGAGAGGTTCTTGGAATAGTAGGAGAATCCGGCTCAGGAAAATCATTAAGCGTCTTATCAATTTTAGGACTTTTGCCTTACCCCAAAGCCTTTCATGATAAAAAATCTGCCATATACTATAATAATCAAAACTTACTATATAATCCCAACCTTCGCAAAATCCGCGGTAGCAAAATAGGCTTTATCTTTCAAGAACCAATGTCATCATTAAATCCGCTACACACTATTGGAAAACAAATCGCAGAAAACATAAATCAGCACCAAAAAATATCAGAAACGGCAACCCGTAAAAAAGTAATAGAATTATTAAAACTCACGGGAATTTCGCAGGCAGAGAAAAGATTAAAAGCATATCCGCATGAACTTTCCGGCGGACAAAGACAACGCGTTATGATAGCTATGGCCATAGCCAATCATCCTGAAATTTTAATTGCAGATGAACCAACAACAGCACTTGATGTAACCATTCAAGCTCAAATCATTGAATTACTGATGGATTTAAGAAAAAAATTTAACATGTCCATCATATTCATCAGTCATGACCTTAATTTAATCAAAAAAATTGCAGATAGAATTATCGTTATGAAAGATGGAAAAATCATTGAGGAGGGAAGAACAGAACAAATATTTGCTTCTCCTCAAAAAAATTACACTAAAGATTTAATAAATTCTTTTAACACATTGAATATTGTAAAAAATATTCCAAAGAAAGAACTGTTGTCAGTCAAAAATCTTACCGTCAAATACCCCTTATCAAAAAACTTCTGGGGCAAAACAAAGCAAACAATAAATGCTCTGGAGAACATCAACCTAACAATACCGGAAGGAATAACACTCGGCATCGTCGGAGAATCAGGTTCCGGAAAAACCACACTCGGACAAGCAATATGCAATCTTATTAAATCAGAAGGAGAAATTATCTTTTCAAATCAAAATATAAAGAAAATAGATAAAAAATCCTTAAAAAATTTACGCAGTCAGATTCAAATAATTTTTCAAGACCCTTACAATTCCCTAAATCCGAGAATGACAATAGCACAAATTATCGGAGAAGGGTTGGAGGTTCATTTTCCCAAACTTTCGACTTATTCCAAAACAAGGAAAATTCTCCAAACTTCAAAAGATGTTGGACTGAATAAAAATGATTTAAGAAAATATCCGCATGAATTTTCAGGCGGACAAAGGCAACGCATTGCAATTGCTCGAGCCATTATTCTTAATCCCAGACTTTTAATCCTTGATGAACCAACCTCTGCGCTAGATGTAACCATTCAGGCTCAAATAATCAAACTTTTGCAAAAACTGCAAAAAGACAAACAACTGACATATATTTTCATTTCACACGACATGAGAGCAATTAAATCCATGTCAGATGAAATAGCAGTCATGAAAGACGGAAAAATAATTGAGATAGGGAAAGCAAAGTCTATATTTGAACATCCTCAAAATCCATATACCCAAAATCTAATAAGCGCCTCATTTTAAAATAAAGAGCAGATATTGACAAAATAACGTTTCAGAGATAATCTGCACGCTGTTTTTATATATTAGATAAATTATTAACACTTAAAATATACAGCCATGAAAAAAAAGAAAATTTCACCAGAGATTGTTGAAAACATCATAGATGTTCTCGGCAAAACAAAAGATTTGAAACGTTCCGGATGGAAAAAATGCAAAGTTTCACGACCGGAATCGGATGCGGATCATTCTTTTGGAATGGGTATTCTGATAATGCTCTACGCACCGGATAACCTAAATAAGAGAAGATGCCTTGAATTAGCACTGATTCATGATTTAGCCGAAATCCACAGCAACGATTTTATTTCCGGAAAAGTCACAAAGGAAATAAAATCTCGCTTAGAAAAGAAAGGAATGCGGCAAATCTCACAAGAGATAAAAAACCACGAATTCTACGAACTTTTCAAGGAATTTGAGGCTCAACAAACAGCAGAGGCAAAATTTGTCAGAGCAATCGATAAACTAGAAACCGTTCTGACGGCAAAATACTATGACAACAACAACCGAAGTAAATTTCCACAACCGCTAACGCCTGAATTTGCGCAAAATGCGGTCAAGGCTCTAAATGAAATAGATTCTCAAGATATTGATATCCTGAGAGAAATTTTAAAATTATTATAAAACAACAAAAAAATGAAACAAAAAGTTCTAATGATTATCAAGCCCGATACAGTAATGCGCGGCTTGAATGAAGATGTAAAAAAAATCTTAGAAGAGAAGGGGTTTGAAATAAGGAAATCGGCTCTTCGACAACTGACGGAAGAACAATGCCTATACTTGCAAAGTGAACATGTCGTTGGTAAAGATCACGAAACATGTGCAGATTATATGCAAACCGGTCCGTGCGAAATCCTTATTTTAACTAAAGATAATGCCCTGCGGGATATTATTAACCTAGCAGGGAACGCTGACCCTAAAAAGGCAGAAAACGGAACCATCAGATCTCGTTTCGGAATTGATGGAATACACAACTCTGTCTATATTTCTCCGAAAGAAACCGTAAGAAAAGAGGTTTCATACTTTGAAAAAGTTATCGGATAACCTTTTTTCAGCTATTTTAAACACCATTTGGACAACAAATCCAATTGGTGTTTTTTTTAATTTAAAAGTAGATAATTTCAAGATTTGATTAGCTATCAACACATACTTTTGTTAAAATGCGGACTATATTCACAAATGGAGACTAAAACTATGAGTAAAACCAAAATTTACCTTATAATTCTCGCAATTGCAATAATTGCAATTGCCGCCGGATATATAATGAACATTCAAATAATCAAAACAATTTGCGCATCTGCCATAGCTTATGCAAAAAAACCGGCACTATCCGTAACGGCTGCAGTTTGCGCATTCTTATTCCTCGGCAACAAAAACTATTGGTTAATTATAGCCGGTTGCGCGATTGTAACCTCCCTGACTATCCAATACCTTGTTATCGGCCATGGGGCAGCCTTATTTACCGTTGCGGTAAGAGCTTGTACTTTCATCGCAATTGTTTATTTGATGAATCTTGTAAAACTAATCTTCAACGAGGCATAAGCCAAATAATTAAATAAATTTTGAATAGAACAGGGAAATAAGAGAATATTTCCCTGTTTTTTTACTATACCACAAATTACATGCCCAAATGGTTGAAGAGGGATTGATTACGTCATTTTTGATTAAATTTCCACACAGCTAAAAAAATAAACAAATATTAAAATCCAAAAGTCTATATATTAAAAAGCATTAGTTAGCAACAAAATTTAGAAAAAAAATAATAAACACCAAAATATCTGCAACAAAATTTTTAAATATCAGATATAAACTTTCAGCCTCATTGCATTTATAAAATAAAAATTTTATAAATCACGCCATTAATATTTGACAAAAGGAGCAAAGTCCAAATTCAGAGCCATTTTGAAGGAGAGAGGTCTTACAACCTATAAACAAATTTGTCGCATAATATATAAGTTGCATAGTCAAAAGTGTTAAAACTTTCTGCTTTTTTCGTGAAAATACAAGCGTTTACATCAAAACTATGAAACACTAAAAACAGCGCAACGCAACCTATCATTTTAGCAATTCGCAACCATATTTTTTGAACTTCCGGCTTGTCTGAGTTTGCCCACGCCGCTAAGTCGAGCAGGGCTTTTTCTTCCGGTATCCCCGCTAATTTTGAAATTTTTATCATAGTATTACATGAGGGGAGATTTTGCCCTTTTTTTAACCTATATAATGCCGGCTGGCTGATGCCTAATTCTTTAGCTAACCCGTAGTAACTCTTAAGATTACAACGCGCAATAGCCGACTTAGCATACATATCAAATTCATTCATTTTACAACCTCTTTTAACGTTACGTAACCTAAGGTATCACAAAAACATAATATTGACAACTATTTTTTAACTATTTAATGTATAGCTTATACTTACTATATTAGGTAAGTAGTTGTTAAAGGTGGTGTAAATGGCAAATGATTATCCTTTTATAATGATGCCGGTTAGCATCTTCAGCGAAAATTTAAGCGCTGCCGATTACAAGGTGTTCGGAACACTGGCGAGCTATACGCGCGCCGATAGGGTTTGTCATGTATTTGCTAACACTATCGCGGCCAAGGCCGGCTTAAACCGTGCTTCAGTATTTCGAAGCCTTTCCAAATTGGAGCAACTAGGTTATATCCGCCGCCAAAATGATGTAAATAAAGGGCTTAGCGCTAACTATTATTATATCGATTTTAATCCGTTACCTAGTCGCGAAAATGCGACTAGGGTAGTCTCAAAAATGCAACTAGGTAGTCGCGAAAATGCGACACAAGAAGTAGATTTAAAAGAAGTATATTTAAATTCTAAGAATTTAAAAACGCGCACGCGCGAAAAATCAAAAGAGGTTATTGAGGAAAAACCGGAAATTGAAACAAAAGACCGTCAAATAGTCGAATTTATAGCTAATCATTATCAAGATGTTTATTTGTGGGCAACAGTTATAAAAACAAATACCGGTTTAGCAATCCGTCCAATTAGCCGTTTAGGCGAAAAAAATATTAATCTAAGACTTCCGGAACTCGTAGCGGATATTAAGAGCGAATTTGGCGCGCCGCTCGCGATACTTCCGGCAAACTCAAACGTATTAAAAAGCGTAGAGGTGGTATAATGGAAGTTTACACGCGGTTTTTGTTAGCAATTTTAGAGCATTATTATTGTGTTTTGACCGAACAAGACCGCCGCGCACTGGCGGAAACCATAGATTTTTTGCAAAGGAAAAATAAAAATGTATAAAGTTAAGATTACCGAGTTGCGCGGCAAGCGTAGCAACACCAAAATATACGATTTTGTCGGCGAATTTTCCGAGGAAGTACGGCAACAATGGGAAAAAATCAAAAAAAAACGCCGTAACACCTATGAAATTCGAGTTTTTGCCGTATTCTTTCAATAAGCAGGGGGACGATAATGAAAAATAACACAATCGGCCGCATAACTTGCCCGGTGTGCGGCGAGCCATTGCAGGATTTGCGCGTTGACAAAAATAACAAGCTGTACATGTATTGCGACAATCTATGCGTGGTTAAATTTAACGGAAAAATGTCTAAAAGATATTTGCCGTTACTAATGGCCGGACAAAGCGTAGCAACCGACAAAATAGGCGTTATAACCTCAATCAAACCAAAGGAGAATAAAAACGATGTACAACCAAGAAACGACACCGGAATTGACAGAGCCACAACTGACGGACGGACAGACGGACAACCTGCCGCCCGTGCCGGAACTCAACGAACAACCGGAACAAGTGGCCGAGGCTGGTTTGCCGAATTACTCGCCGACGATGACGAATAGCGGGCTTTATACGCAAGATGAATTTAATAAATGTTTTAACGATTTTTTAACTTTTCTAAAGTCCCCGGAAGTGGCCGCCGATGCTTTCGGTAACATCCATGAACGCGGCCAAGCTATTGCCGCGCAAAAAATCTATGAGTTGGCAAACAAATACCGTTTTTTGCGGTTCCTAATCGACAAAAATGCGCATTTATTCGGCGATTTGGCGATTGTGAGCCTATGGGCAACCACTGAAACAAACGCAATATTGCTAAATTGGACGGGCATTAACTACTTACAGAAAGCAAAGATATGGTTAAACGAAAAAATCAAACAAAAAGCGGCGCAATCATCAGGCAAGCGCAAAGGGTGGGGATTTTTGGGGCGTCAGGCTGCGGAAAAACAACCAAAGCCCGAGAATTAACCGCTAACCTTAGCCGATTGATTTATTTTGACCCGCTGGCGGAGCTTGCAACCTCCGCCGGTATTACCGGAGTCTTTAGCAGTATTGACCGCCTTAAAATTGCCTTTAAAAGGGATTTTTGCAAGGGGTTTAGATTTGATTTTATTCCGACTTTTGGCAATGAAATCAAAGAGCTAAACGAATTATGTTATTTTTTACTTGAACTGCAAGGCGGATATAAAGCCGGCACGCACCAAGGGCAAATAACGCTATTTGTTGACGAGTTAGATATTGCTTTTCCGTCCGGAATCACCCAGCGAGACCCACAAAACGGTTTTGCTTACCTTTGCCGCCGCGGCCGTCATTATGGCATTAACCTAATCGGTATCAGTCAGCGGCCGCACCAAGTCGATATTTGCTTCAGGGGTAATTGCTCCGGGGTGTATTGGTTTAGGCACGCCGAGCCGAGCGATATTGATGTTGCGGCCAGGGCTTTAGGCAAGGAATACCGTGAAACCCTGCGGAATTTGGGAAATTATCAATATATCTACAAATCAGGCGGCCAAACTTTAACACACCTCTAAAAAAAGTTACGTACGTTACGTAGAACAAAACGGCGGATTTCCGCCGTTTTTGTTTTTTTGCAAAAAACAAAAAACTCCCATAAGGTTTACCCGTAATATTCTTCTTCCATAACTGAAAGGTAAACACAATGAAATCAATGGTAAAAATGGCTTTGGCAGTTGTTGCCGGCATCGTAATTTATAACTACGCGTCAACCAAATTGTCGTCTAAATAATTTTTTGGGAGTTTTAGCAAATGCAGACACCTATTAGAAACTTTGAGGAATCCAAAGCCGTAACGGCTAGTTCAATGATTCCGTTTAACGTTAACTGCTATGACGTAATCCGCGACTTGATTATCGAATTCACCAACAGCGGCGCGCCGGCAACTTTGGCCGCTTGTAAAGCCGCTATCAGCCGCGTTGTTGTGCTGATTAATGGTATGAACGCGGTTGATGTAAAGTTAACCCAGCTTATCGACTTGTTCACATACTTAGGCACTCGCGTTAATCAAACAACTTTGACTAACGTATTTTCTTTAAACATCGGACGCTTACTGTACCAAGCAGGCATTATGCGCGATGAGTTCGCGTGGCGTTGTGGTAAATCCGGTAGTACTGACCCGAACAAAAAAATCAGCTCGCTGGTTGTTCAAGTCTATTCGAACGCAACCATTACCGGCGTTACCGATGTTAACTTGTATTCTATCCGCAAACAGGTTGAGGCTGACTGGAACGATAGCTATGTTCAGTTTAATAACAACGTCCAGTCATTTGCGGCCGTTGGACAATCGCAAGTTAACACTTTGCCGAAAAACGCCAACGATTTGTTTTTGTTGGCTATTGCCTACAATGGCGGCGGTGTAATCTCTCAGGGTGAAACCTTGGTTAACAACGTTAACGTTGCGCGCGCAATCAGCTTGTCGGCTAACAACGCAATGAACAACCTCGATGGCTACGGCGTTATTGACGGCGCTTTTGTTCACTCCTACACTGACGGCACGGCTAACAGCGGCTTAATGGTTCAAGACGTAACGTCTGAATTGTCCGTCCGCACAACATTCACCACTGCGCCGACATCCGGTTCTTATGATATGCCGGTTGTTAAGGTTCATAATTGCCCGGCAAGCGTTCAAAATTTGGTAAACTCTAACGGTTTACTGGCTCTTGACACTATCCGCACAGCATAGGGGGTAAAATATGGCTTGGTATAACGATTTAATTGGCGCGGCAACTGATTTAGGAAAAGGCGCAGGTGACGTTTACCAAGCCTTTACCGGCAATAGTTCAAGCGATGAGGCCGCATATCTTAAGGGCGCTAATGATGTTCTTAAGCAACAGGCCGAACAAACCCGCGATGACGGCGTTATCAAAATCGGTGATGTTGAAATCTCAACCACTTCGATTTTGTGGATTATCGGCGGTACGCTTGGACTGTTAGCCGTTGGGCTTGGTGTTAAAAAATTGATGTAAGGGGGATAAAATGGCAGGTAGTGACGGCAACGCCGGATTAATTGGCAAAGCATCGGGCGAAATGTCATATGACTTTGGCAGTTCGGCGACATCAACCGCAACCGGCGGCAAAATCGGCAACAATTTTATATCCAACACATCAGGCAAACAAGGTTTAGGGCTGGTTAAAACGCTAGCCCTTGCCGGCTTTGCCTTTATTGCGTTAAAGCTGATTAAGAGGGGGTTATAATGGGTTTATTTGGCGGCTCTAAATCACATTCGAGCAGTACAACAACCAACTACACAACCACGGTATCACAAACCCTTGGCGATTTGGCAACCGGTAACTTTCAATCAGCAGGCGACCAAACTATTTACGGTTTAGCCGGTGAGGATTTAGGCGGCTTTTTAGAGGCCGTTCAGTCAATGGCTAATGCCGCGACTACCGGTAATTCAAACTTAGCTGGCAAATCAATTGAACAGGTGGCTAAAGGTTATCAATCGGCATATTCCGAGAGTACCGGCATTATCCAGCAGTTAAAGCCGGTATTAATGATTGGCGCGGGACTGCTGGCCATTATTTTAGCTCCTAAAATTCTGAAAGGTATATAAATGGCAGATATTAACGAGGTTATCGAAAAAATCGAACGCCTAACGGATACATTAAACGGCAGTGTAACCATGTTGCCGATTAACAACGGGCAACAGCAATCGTCATATCGTGAATTCGAAATCACATTAAAGGCTGGCGAAGTTTATACGCTTAACAATCCGTTTAACTATTTTCGGTGCTTGTCGGCAACGAGTACATTTGATGTCGCATGGTCAACTAATACCGGCCGCACCAACTTTGAAAGCGGCTTAGGTATTAAATTTAACTCCGTCATTCCGTACGCGCAAATTTTTGCGCCGGAAAATCAAGGTATTACCTTAAAAGTAGGCGCGGGAATTGGTTATTTTGACGACAGCCGCTTATCGGTTACCGGCAACGTACGCACAGAGCCGGCGCAATATAACGGCTTTAGCGCGGCAACCTTAACAATCGCAGACGGTAGCGTAACCGTTCCGGCCGCACAGCAAATTGTCATCCAAAACACCGGCGGCAACGTTATGTACATCGGCGGGACAGGTACTGACGGCTTACAATTACAACCTCAAGGCACGTTCGAATATGCCTTAGCAACCGATTTAACGGTTTACGGTACAGACGGCGACACTTTAGCAGTCGGGAGTTTTGACTAATGACAATTTTAAACAATCCTTATTTAGAAAAAGCTCCTGATTTTAGTAACATAAAACAAATTTCTTCAGGATATGTTTGTGAAGAAAATGGATTTATGACATTCAATGATCATACATATAATAATGTTATGCATTTTGAGACATATATAAATGGTAATAGAGCAATGATAATATATATGTACTCATTTTCTTGTGGGTCATATATTCAAACTCCAATTCGTGTGTTTAAAGGAGATGTGATAACTTTTAAAAATTTGGTAGGAGCAGGATCAGGAGTTGTATGTTTTTTTGTAGGAGAAAGAAATGAGATTAAGAGCTGAATTAATTGATAAAACAACTCGTGAATATAAAGTGATAAATCAAATAGAAGCTGAAAAAAAAAATTTAGATTTTGTTGATTTGGATTTTTCATATAATGGGAAATTTTATCAGGAAGGCTATGCACCAGAAAAACCTGCAGAACTTGTAGCTGCAGAGGAAATAATTAAATTAAAATCTAAGTTATCAGAATCAGATTATGCTATTATTAAAATTTCAGAAGGGGTAGCCACTGCAGAAGATTATGCGGAATTAATTAAACAAAGAGCTGCTTGGCGTGTTCGTATTCAAGAGCTTGGAGGATAGTATGGAAAATCCTATCGGCGCAGGTCTTGTAGCTTTTGCCGGTATTTATTTTTTATTGAGAGGCGGCAAAATGATTGCAACAAACGATGAACATGAAATTGATATAATGGCTCGAACAGCTTGGGGAGAGGCACGCGGAGAAGGAATAAAGGGAATGCAGGCAGTTTTAAATGTAATCATGAATAGGGTTAAAGCCGGCAGCTGGTGGGGTGCAACTCCCAAAGAAGTATGCACTAAAAAAAGCCAATTCAGCGTTTGGAACAAGTCGGACCCGAATTATGCGCCTATGTTAGCTGTGAACGATTCCGACGATAGTTTTGCGGTTGCCAAGAATCTGGCCGGCCTAGCTTATGCCGGCGCGCTCCCGGACATCACCAACGGAGCAACTAATTATTTGGCGCTTGGTAGTCTATCTAAAGCGCCGTCATGGGTTAACAAAATGCAAGTGGTTGCTAGTATCGGCAATCATACGTTTTATGCTTAGGGGGTAGTCGAAATGCCTATTATATGGATAGTTCTATCAGGGTTGAGCGGGTTAGTTAGCGGTATTATTTATGAAAAAGAAACCGATGATAAAATTGCTCAAACAACGGACAAAACACCAAGTTTTAGCTGGTGGGATAAAACGCTTATGGTGGCGGCCGGTATTGCCGCGCTCTATATTTTCAAGAGAGTGAGGTAGGACTATGCCAGACCTATTCATACAGCTCTTAGGCAATTCGCCGACACTTATTGCGGTTTTATTATTATACAGCAAATTCGATAAACGGTGCGCGCTTATCGAAAGGGACATCGAAACTTTACAGGATCTAGAACTATGTGGCAAAAAACGATTGAGAAGTTAAAAAATAAATGCTTTTGGGCTGGTGTAGCAACTGCAATTGCTGGGGTTCTTACCGGTGCTATGTCTGCCCCAGAAGCTATCATTAACATTTTACAACAACTTATAGGGGGTTAAAATGGCGGCAAAAATAGCTAAAAAAACGGCATACAAAGCAAAATGCGTTAAAAAGGTGTCTATGACTCCGAAAAAGAAAAAACGCGCTGTACGCCGTAAAAAAGACTTTATAGACAAATGTCTTGATATTTTTAATTAGTTGACTTAAAAGAATTGCCGGTTTAAAATACCGGCAATTTTAGATGAGGGGTGACAATAAAAACAAAATATTAGCAACCGGCTTAGCTTGTACCGCGGCCGCAACATACATTTCAAACGGCCGAGCAGTCGAAACCGCTATAATCGGCGTTGTTTTGTCGTTTATCGGGATGTACATTGCCGAAAATGCTAAAGCTAATCGCTAATACAACACTGCTTTAACAGTTTTTGCACGGTTGTTATCGACAACCCTAAAGTTTGCGCTATTTCGTAGGCTTTAAAGCCTGCGAGGCGCATTTTTTTTGCACAATAGGCGCGCCCGTATAAAATTAATCCGGCTTTTGAGGCGTGGGAATATTGCCAAATGCAAAGTATTGTACGCATAGACATTTTGCCGCCAAAATCATCATAGGCGAGACGTATAGCCTCTTGTTCTTCGATTCCCTGCGCGATATATCGTAAAATTGCCTTGACAACTCTAAAACCGTAATTATCCCAGTTGTGGGCATCTTTTTCCCGCAGTTTGTCCTCAAGTTCTTTAATTTGGGATTGTTGATTGTTTATGATTTTTATTAAGTTATCCACAGCCCCAGAAATTTTTTTTACTTCGTCCGTTTTATCTAACATGGCACACTCCTAAATCTGTTAAAACAAAAGGGCAGTAACATTTTTTTGAGGTTCAATAAAATCTTTCTTAATTTGTCGCATAATATATATTATGAATACAAAGAGAGTAGCAGTGAAACATCATCCTCTATAAAAGCCAAAACATTTTTTTTCATAAACAAGACGCTGTAAACGAGCAAAAAATAAAAAACGTATATTTATACCATCAGCTCGTTCTCACAGCGCATATTTCTTGCAAGATTTTTATCTCGAAAGATTCAATTTACCAACCCATACTGACGGAGATCCGATTTTTCCATAATCAAAATCTAAATCATTCGCAACCGCCACAATATTTTTCATTAAGTCATAAATATTTCCGGAAATTGTAAATTGATTCAAATAATGACTAATACAACCATCTTTAACGGCAAATCCACTTGCACCAAAAGAAAAATCTCCGGAAACCATATCATAACCAGCATGAATTCCATTTAATTCATCAATATAAACACCATTAATCATTTTTGAAAATAAATCTTCTTTCTTTTGCTCTCCCGGTTTCAAATAAAAATTAAAAACCATAATATCATTTCCGTCACCATTGCCGGTAGATGAAACACCATCATTATAAGCTGTTTTTAGCCCATAAAGATATGTTTGGAGAGTGCCGTTTTTAATAACTTCTTTATAAGAGCTCGGATAACCTTCATAATCATGAGATAAAGTGCCGAAACCGCCTTCCAAAAAAGGATTATCAATAAGAGATACGCAATCAGAAGCCACTGATTTTCCTATCATTTTCTGCCATTTGGATTTTTCTTCCTGAATATTTTTAGCAGAAACCAAGCCAGCTAACATTTTAACGATATCAATAAAGGCGCTGCCTTTGAACATCACCTGATGAGAACCGCTCTGAATATCAAAAACATTAAGTTTTTTCAAAGCCTTATCAACAGCTTTTTTAGCCAATATTTCGGGATTAAAATCATCATCTTTCTGAAAAGCTGTTTCTTGAGCCTCTGTCTTAATAATGTTTCCTTCTTTTACGGATAAATAAACATAAGCATAAGCCGCAGTTCTTTCATCTGAAATATTTAAGCCCAAAGAATTACGCATAATAAATTTATGTTCGCTATATCCATATGCGGAACCAATGACCTTGTTAACACGTTTATCTGCTTGGTATGCCCTCTCCTCAACCTCTTTCAAAAAACATATTTTATCCATGTTTTTCAATTTATTAACCAGAGGAACATAAGGAACAACCTCTTGATAACTTCCGCTTCCGTCATAAAAAAAGTCATCTTGTTCAGCATCTATTAATTTGGCATTCTCAAGAGATTTCTCAATCATAAAAGAAACATCTTCTTCATCAAATCGCTGAGAAGTATATTCGCCAATCTTTCCGTTGTACTTGATTTTCAAAACAATATATTGATTTTCATTATTACTTTGCTTTGAAACTTTCTGTTCAAAAACTTCTAAATTTTCGCTACGATTACAAAAATAGCTGATTTGAAACTCTTCTAAACCGACTGAAGAACATGCATCATATAATTGTTCAACAAATTGTTTTGCTTGCATTATTTCTGTCCCCCGACCGTGATTTCAGAAACACGTATTGTTGGTTGCCCAACCGTAACCGGAATACTTCCGGAACTAGAACCGCACATTCCACAAGCCAGTTCAAGATTGTTTCCGACCATATCTATTTTTTGTAAAATCTCAGCACAATTACCAATTAACTTTGCACCTTTAACAGGCTGTTTTATTTTGCCTTTTTCAATAATATATCCTTCATCTACAGAAAAATTAAAGTCTCCCGTTGCCGGATTTACCGAACCACCGGACATCGTCTTGGCAAATAATCCTTTTTCGGTTGATAAAAGAATATCATCAAAACTTGAGTTTCCTGCTTCAATAAAAGTATTACTCATTCTGGATGTCGGAATAAATTTATAGCTTTGCCGTTTTCCGGTACCATTGGCCGCCATATTCATTCGTCTGGAATTAAATTTATCTATCATGTAAGACTTTAAGATGCCATTCTTAATAAGTTGTTTTCTTTGTGTTTTTACACCTTCATCGTCAATATTTGTTGAACCCCATGCATTAGGAATTGTTGCATCATCAACCGCAGAAACAACATCACTTGCAATTTTCTGCCCCAATTTGTTAGAAAATACCGACACTCCTTTGGCCACCGCCGTAGCCTCTAACGCATGACCGCAAGCCTCATGAAAAATAACTCCGCCGAAAGAATTATTGATAATAACCGGCATTTTTCCTGATGGACAATCTTCTGCACTCAACTTAATAACAGCTTTACGAGCCATTTCTTCAGCAAAGGCTTTCTCATCAAAGTCATCATACAATTCAAATCCGGACAAAGCTCCGATAGAATGAGTTGCACTCTCTACCCTCGCCCCGCTTTGCGCCATTGCAGCCCCAAAAACTCTGGTTCTATATTGAGTATCTTCAGCCCAAACACCTTCCGAATTTGCTACCAATATTTGTCTTTGTTTATCCAAATACTTAATATCTGCACTAAAAATCAATTTATTAGAAGCATAAGTTGATTCTGAGATTCTCCGGATTAAACCAATTTTTTCAACTTTTTTAACAGTTTCGGGAGCTCTGATAATTTTATGCTTGTTTTCAATCTCCAAATCAACCAAATCAATTGCTTTTACAAAAGAAGTATCGCGACAATCTGCCGCCTGAGCCACCTTTCGAGCAGCTTCCAACAAACTGTCGCGATTGATTATATTTGTATAAGCATAAGCTTGGAATAAATCCTTAAAAACTCTGATACCGACACCATAAATTCTCCCTTCATCAATTTCTTTAACTTTGCCGTCAACAAGTCTAATTGTTAACCCTTCGCTGTTTTCAGCAAAGACCTCGGCAAAATCGACACCAAATGATAAAGCCTCATCTAAAATGTCTTTAACCAGATTTTTATCTAACAAGCGCCTTATTCCCCTTTAGATGACTTACCGAATTTTGAAAACTTTTGAAATTCCGGAGAAAACATAATTCCCGTACTCTTCTTAAAGGTATCATACATCATATTAACCGTCTTAAATTCTTCAGGAGAAGCATTACGTTTGCGCATATAGTCAAGAACACTCTCCCATTTTGAAACAACATCTGACATTTCTCTGAAATTCAAAGAACTGTTACGAGAACGAACAATCGCATTCCGAATAGCTAAAGAACCACCTTTATCCTTATCACTATCATAAAAACAATCAAACTTGCGGTTATAGACACTGACTTTGTCTGCAATACCATATTCATACATATTAGCGACAATATCCGGCATTAATTCGTACGCTTTATTATGAACCTCATAAGTCGGAGCAAAACCAAAACCGGAAATATTTTTTTGTTCTTCATAACGCATAAACATACCGGCTTCACTCACATTCCGATGCACACCGAGAGCCAAACATTCAATTCTATATCCGGCATTTTTAACTTTCATCAAAGTACCCATTTTATAATCTTCGGGATTTGTCAAAATACTCTCAACCAAAATATTCAATTGATTTTCAATCGCATAATCGACCAACTTCTCTCTTCCGATACCGGAATCTTTTTTAGTCAAAAACGGATACTGAGCTTCATCTTCTTGCATAGCGCGTCCGGCATAAGGCAAAACCGCCCTCAAATCATCAGCCCCGAAACGCACCGGATCTTCATTCAAAAAACGGCGGGCATATTCCATTGATGAAAAACTTTTGCCGGCTCCGGGTTGTCCGGTTAATAAAACAAAAGTCGGCTGTTCGACAGATACTTTACCGTGAGCAAACATCGGAAGAACAACTTCTTCCATCCATTTGTTATGTTCATCTTCACTCAAAACGAATCTGTCATTGGGATTGTCTGTCATTTTATTTCTCCATTATTTTTTTTAACAGTGGACCATAGTATGTTTTTGCTTTATTGATTATCTGGTCCTTATCAATCATCAGCATATCTTTGCGCAGAATAGACATCTGCTTCCGACAAAAAGACTTTTCATCTTCATTTGCCGTATTTGAAAGAATTGTTTTTGAAAATTCTCTATAGAGCGAAAGAATAATAAAATTCGCCGTTTCAATAGAAATTTCTTTATCTTGATTAAAGATTTCCGTCATTTTTAGCTCACAAAACCTTTAACCGTCCAATTACCGTTATCAAATTCCAAATGCAAAATAGAACCGTTGGCAACTTTCTCGTTTTCTACCCCCAGAGTAAGCAAGATCTGATCCAGCATAATTCCGTGAGAAGAAATTGCCAAAGCCGAATATTTATTATCATTGGCATAAGAATTTAATCCCTCAAAAACACGTTCTCTGACTTGTTTCTTGGTTTCTCCGCCCTTAAAGCATAAGTTTTCGTATTTACGATCAAGACTACGCCATTGCTGATATTTTTCACCAAACTTAGCCTGAATGTCTTCATAGTGCATTCCTTCGATTTCACCGACATTAACTTCGATGAAATGATCATCATAAACCACGGGAACATTCAAGGATTGATTAGCCAATTCAGCGGTTTGCTTAGCTCTGTTGAGCGGAGAACAGATAATTGCCTGAATATTTTTTCCTTTAAGTTTTTTTCCGACTTCCAGAGCCTGAGATTTTCCTAAATCCGTTAAAACAGAATCATTTGTGCGTCCTTGTGTACGACCGGCCAAATTATAGGTACTCTGCCCATGTCTAAAAATATAGAAATCTTTTTTCATAGTCTTTTCCACACCCTTTTCTTGTTAATCTCTTCTTTTTCACGAAACGCCTCTTCTAAAGAAATACCATGCATATTCGCCAAACTGCATAAATAAATCAGCACATCAGCCAATTCCAGTTTTACATTTCCCGGAACAGAACCGCTGCCAATAGAACCTTGCTGCATATTTTTGCGGATAGCCGAAATCAGTTCGCCGCATTCTTCGGCAAACAGCATACATTCATAAGGCTTGTCCGTTGTATTAAATCCTCTTGCCAACTTCATTTTAGCAACATACTCTTGCAAATCTGCCAGAGTTGGCTTTTCTTTCAAGTCAAAATCTTGGTTATTCATTTCTCAAAAACTCACAAAACTCCTTATCTATAGTCTTATAAAGAAGTTTTCCGACATGTCCCCGTTCCGGAACCACAACGAGTTTTGAGTTTTTCATTTTTTTGTGAAGCTGATATGCGCCGATAAGCGGACAAGACATATCCAACCGATTATGAACCAACACTGCCGGAATATTTTCAATCTTGGCAATATTATCCATAATCTCGTTATCACTTAAAAAGAAATTATTTTTAGCATACTCAATATAAATACGAGTTGAAGCCAAAGTTTTTTCATCTAAATCAACGTCTAAGAATTCCGGATTCAAACACCCCAAAACTCTTTCGTAATTACCATAAAACTTTACGGCTTTTGACTGTTTTTCCGCATCATCTGACAAAATCAAAGCACTGTAAGCATCTTCCAAATTCTGAGGATTTTCCACTTCTTGATACAACCGCTCAAGCATATCGGGATAAAAAAGTGAGCTTTCCTGATTCATCCAATACTTATTAGCCTTATCTGCCAAAAAAATCTGTGATAACAACAACTTTTCAACTCGTTCAGGATACTTTTCGGCAAATAACAAAGCAATTGTCGAACCCCAAGAGCCGCCACGTAAAACGATTTTCTCTTTTATCTGCAAAAAATCAAGCAGACGAGCAATATCATCAATAGTATCCGCTGTTGTATTATTTTCCAATTTTCCGGCGGGGAGTGATTTTCCACACCCTCTCTGATCCATCATAATAATCCGGTACTTATCCCCTTTAGGAACCCTTGCATATTTGGCTTTACAACTTCCCCCCGGACCACCGTGCGTCACAACAATCGGCTTTCCAAAAGGATTTCCAAATTCCATAAAAAAAACATCATGCCCGTCTTTTGCAGGCAGATATCCGGAATTAAAAGGTTTAGGTTCAAAGAACCATGCTAAAAAATTCAAAACAACCTCTTTTAAGATTATATAATAAGCAGAACTTTCATTCTGCAATAATAATTAACCAATGAGTCGTAATTAATACTTATATCAGATAAAATCAAGGATTTTTAACAACTACTAACCAGATTTTAAATATTAGCGACTAAATTAAGCAAAATATGGAGAAAAAAATGAGTATAAATATAGGAATTGACGTCGGCGGAACCAAGATTGAAATCATAGCTCTGGATTCGGAATCCGGAAAAGAGCTATACCGCCAACGCATTAACACGCCGGATAACTATCCCGAATTTTTATCATCAATCATCAAAATGATACTTACGGCTGAAAAAGAACTCAAAACAACGGCAACTGTCGGTATCAGCATTCCGGGCATTGTTAACCGAGATAAAACATTTAATGAAACGCCGTCGAATTTACCGTTCTTAAACCGCAATTTTGCTCAAGATGTAGAAAGAGAACTCCAACGAGAAATTCGCATGGAAAATGATGCTCGATGCTTTGCTTTATCAGAAGCAATAGACGGTGCGGCAAAAGATTATAATGTTGCCTATTGCATTATTATTGGAACCGGCGTTGGCGGTAGCTTGGTCGTAAACCGCCAAATCATCAAAGGAGCCAATAACATTGCCGGAGAATGGGGGCACATTCCCCTTCCCTTTGCCTCTCAAGAACAGTTATCAACACAATGCGGATGCGGAAGAAAGGGGTGTATTGAAACGCAAGTTTCCGGAAAATATGTTTTACAAAAATACAACAAATTAGCTCAAACCCCGATTCACACAGTTGGAGACATTCGCAAATTAGCTAATAAAGGCGACGAACTGGCTTCTAAAATCATGAATGATTTTTACAATCATCTGGCCTCCGCATTATTAGATATTATTGTTGTAGTTGATCCAGACATCATCGTTGTCGGCGGTGGTTGTTCCCGCGTGGAAGAAATTTATGAAAAAGTCCCCGAGATAATAGAAAAATTATGGAATCGCGGCAAAATGAACATTAATATAAAAAAAGCAATGCACGGAGACAGCTCCGGTGTCAGAGGTGCTGCTTGGTTATGGAAAGAAAATCTATGAACAAACACTATTCAAGAATATTAATTTTATCAGGAGCCGGCATATCTGCAGAATCAGGATTAGCTACCTTTCGCAGTTCTAACGGATTATGGAATAATCACAAAGTTGACGACGTTGCGACAATTGAAGGTTTCCAACGTAATCCGGCTCTTGTGCA
This sequence comes from uncultured Alphaproteobacteria bacterium, assembly GCA_944391465.1. Taxonomy (GTDB): domain Bacteria; phylum Pseudomonadota; class Alphaproteobacteria; order RF32; family CAG-239; genus CAZU01. The sequence continues at coordinate 115,371 of CALXTS010000001.1, read as the reverse complement.
TGATTTTTATAATGAATTGAAAACAGAAATACAAAAAGCCAAACCAAATGCCGCACATTTAGCCATAACAAAACTCCAACAAGAATATCCGGCGCAAATAGACGTTGTAACGCAAAACGTAGATACTCTACATGAAAAAGCCGGTAATCAAAATATTTGGCATATCCACGGACAAGTTAATCAAGCCGTATGCTTAAACTGCGGACATATTCTTGAAACTTGGGGAGATGTAGATACACAAACAATATGTCCGCAATGCCAAGTAATGGGAATGATGAAACCCAACATCGTCTTTTTCGGAGAAAACCTCCTTTATATGGATAAAGTTGATGATGCGTTACGCCATTGTGATTTATTCATATCAATCGGAACCTCCGGAGTTGTTTATCCGGCGGCGGGGTTTGTCCAAACAGCCAAATACTACGGCGCAGAAACGATTGAATTTACATTAGACCAAACAGCCAACAACTATCTTTTTGACCGCCATGTTTACGGAAAAGCCGGAGAAACTTTTCCCCCTTTTGTTGAGGCGTTACTGCAAGATATAAAAAAATAATGACAAATCGCCTTTTTTCATGTATATTATCGCGAGCAATATTAAAAAGGATAAATATACGTGAAAAAAATAATCTCAGTATCCGAAGCCGGAAAAATGATTCCCAATCATGCTTCTGTTATGATTGGAGGTTTTTTGAGCTGTGGAACCCCTGCCCGTATTATTGATGAAATAGTTAATAACAAAACATCTGATTTAACAATCATCGCAAATGATACATCGACACCGGAAAATGACAGAGGAAAATTGATTGTCAACAAACAAGTGTCCAAAGCCATAGTCGGTCACATCGGCACAAACCCCGAAACTGGAAAACAAATGAACGCCGGAGAATTGGAGGTCGAGCTGGTACCATTGGGAACGCTTGTAGAGCGTATCCGTTCGGCGGGAGCTGGATTAGGCGGCGTCTTAACCCCGACAGGTGTCGGGACTCTGGTCGCCGAAGGTAAGCAAACCATGGAAATTGACGGTAAGACCTACCTTTATGAAAAACCTCTGAAGGCGGACTACGCTCTGATATATGGTTCTAAAGTTGACAAATTCGGCAACATATTCATTCACGGAACTGCCCGCAACTTCAACCAAGTCATGGCAACAGCCGCTCAAACGGTTATCGTTGAGGCGGAAGAATTATCTGAAACACCCCTAAATCCTGATGAAATAACCATTCCGGGAATTTTTGTAGATTACATTGCAATATAGGAATCAAAATATGATACAATTATCCAAAGAGCAAATTCGTGAAACTATAGCGCGCCGTGCCGCACAAGAATTCCAAGAAGGCGATGTTGTTACTCTCGGAATTGGATTACCGACAGAGGTAGCCAATTATGTTTCTCCGTCATTACATGTCCTTTTTCACTCAGAAAACGGTTTACTTGGCGTTGGGCCTAAAGCTAATTTCCAAACTCTTGATAAAGCCATAACCAACGCCGGTGGTGTTCATGTGGAAACCCAAGAAGGTGCAGCATTTTTTGATACGGAACTCGCCTTTGCAATGATGCGCGGCGGACATGTTGACGCTACCGTACTCGGAGCTTTGCAAGTTGATAGTGAAGGAAGCCTCGCCAATTGGTTAGTTCCCGGAGTATTTGCTCCCGGCATGGGTGGCGCAATGGATTTGGTCGTCGGAGCACAAAAAGTTATAGTGGTCATGGAACATACGGCCAAAGGACAACCTAAAATTTTAAAAAAATGCACCCTTCCCCTTACAGCATCAAAAGAAGTTAATCTAATTATTACGGAACGTTGTGTCATTGAGGTAACACCGGAAGGCTTAGCCCTAAAAGAAATAAATCCGCTGTTTTCTCTGGATGAAATCATTGCAGATACGGAAGCGGAGCTGATTATTCCGGAAGAATTAGCCCAAGTTGCCAACTGCGGCTAAACAGCAATTTTCCAAATACTGTGTCAATAGTTCAATCAACGGCGGATATTCGCTGACAGCGAATTGCGTGCCGATTTTAAAAAATGCCTTTTTCCCGTCGATAATAATGGCACGCTGATAAGCCTCCATACTGCCGGCCCATCGCCATTCTATTCCCGATTGCATGACTTTTTCATCATCAAAGGCTTCTTTAGAACCAAAATAATAGCGACGGATTTTAATTTTCTTATCACATAAATCGTTTAAAATTTTAAAATAACGATTATCCGGTTGAACAGGACTATTATCGACCTGCCCTTGCACCAATATAAGCATTTGTTGTGTTTTGCAGACAGCATCTGTAACCGTATTTAGCACATCTTGCTCTTCCAAAAGCTGATATAATTTATGCATTTATCTCTCCTTTGTACACATAAAACGATACGCCGCCAGTCTTGGCTGCCCCTTACCATAAAACACAGCATTATCGCGAGTTAACGGCACTGCCGATAATTTAATCTCCGCTTGAGGATTATTAAGTTTATCATAAGCCTTATAAATCTGCCCGAAACTATGCATAGAATATTTCAAAACCGGTATAGGCATTTTATAACCGCTGACACTGGCATAAATAATATCTTCACTCATACCAAAATGCTTCATAATATATTGCAAACGATTATACAAATTTTCTGCATTTTTTCGGTTTATCTCCTTAGGTTTGATTAATTGCATAAACTGCTCCATATGGCGTCCGGGAATTTGCATTGTTTTCAGAGTTGTTGCCTGATCTTTAAAATAATAGACTAAAGGATCAGCATAACAAACAATATCATTTTTAATCAAATGCTCGGCAAATCGAGCAAAATTCTTATCTTCATTACAAACATTTAACAACAAGACTTCTTGCTTTTTATTAATCTCGGCATACGCGCTCAATCTGCTTATTTTAACTTGTTTTCCGATACTCTCTAACATATTCTTTAAAGCCTTTATCTCTAGGAGTTCCAAGGTATCGGACTGATAATCAAGAACATCATCGCGGGTGAGTAAAACAACTTCATCTTTTTCCAAAAAACGCTGAGCAGTCTTTTTTAAACGTTCTTTTAATCCAAAATTAGCATCAATTACCTTTTGCAATGGCTGATTTGTCGGGCGATTTAACATAGTCATAAACATACCGACATCTGGCATATTTATTTTCTCGACTTCCACATTAGCTTTATTGTCAACAAAACAGTCCGGCTGAAAATACAAAGTTCCCCGCTTCTGATAAGCTACAATACCTTGCTCTTTATAGGCTTCTTTTGCTTTCTGCACTGCCGCTTCAAAAGGCATTCCCTGTTTAATATATGATCTGGCATACTCGGCTAAAGATAAAGTTTTATTTAGAGCCTCATCTATTTTAGAACGCAAAACGGGAAGTTTATCCAACGGAAACTGAACTTGAGAATCCGTTTCTGCCGGACGAATAAAGAAAAATCCGCTCTTACTACCGACATGAGCTCCATCATGCAACATAAGCCCTTGCCTTTCCGCCAATGTTTTAAATTTATTAATTAAAATAGCGGTTTTATTATAGTCATTTTTTTCAAAAGATTTTTGAATAGCAGATTTCAAAGCCAACAATTCCGGAGAAGACACATTTTCGTTCAATTGCCGTTCAATCAATTCCTCAGGCATGGCGAAACCTTTTTCTTTAACGATATTATAATGCAAGGAATTGTCATTTCCCAAATCAAAACGAGTAAAATTTCCTCCCGGCCCTTGATCCATCCTCAAATGACGATAAGCTCCGGCACCCCTAAGTCGATATTGAATATTTGTATAATCATCAGGAAAAAAGGCTAACAATAAATCAAAAGGCGGTTGTTTGCGAATATTTTTAAAATTATTATTAGTAGAAATAATAGCCTCTGCGCTGGGAGCATCCACACCAATCAAAGCATCAGCCAAATCAAAATAAGTTGCGAAAGAACCACCGGCCATTTTCACACGCCCGCAGTCCTCAATAGCATAATCAAAGGACATCTTCATCTCCATTTACAAAAAAAACAAATTTAATGAAAAAATTTAATCAGATTAAAATTGATATAAAAAAACAGACACGGAAAAATATGGCACTAGCAGTGCCACCAGAACATATTAGCCTTCAAAATATTATGAACTAACAGTATCAACTTTCCATATCCTCAAATGAAGATGATAAAAACTAAAAACGAAGATAGGCTAAAATCAAAAAAAAGAGTTGTCAATAAAAATTTTCAACAACTCTTTTTTATAAACTACTTTTCTTCCCAAACAATATTGTGCTTTACAACTTTTGCCGGGTTTCCTGCAATAACGGCATCTTTTTCCTCAAAAGGCTTTGTAACGATAGAATTGATACCAACAATACAACCATCAGGAATCTTTGCTCCTTTAAGAATAGAAACGCCTCTCCCTATCCAAACATGATTTCCTATTTCTATATCTTTTTCTTCATTCAATAATTTTTTTGTATTTTTATCAAAAATCTTATGCCAATCTGTATTCCAACACACAATTTCACAAGAAAACATACAATCATCACCTATTTTAATTTTCCGATTATTTCCAAATAATCCAAACTCTATTCCAGAACATCTAAAATCCCTACCAATTATAATTTCTCGACTATTAAAGTTTTTTTCATAACAATCAGCAACACAAAAACTAGAATAAATTATTTTTCTTATATTTAATAATTTAATAGAATTGGTATTACCATAGATATGAAAATTTGTATTTCTAATTTGTTTAGGCTGAATAATCAAAATAGAGTTACCATTCCCTCGAATAGAAATCTTCGTACTTTCAATAAAGCAATTCTCCGTAGCTTCAATTGATACAATATTATTATCACCTTCAAAAAATACAGTAAGACCTTTAATCTGTTTCACCGGTTTGCCATTAAACAAAATTAGATTATTTTGTCCAATGGGGGGGGTAGAGCTGATGTAAATTTTAAACCACAACAATGAATTATTTTCTTTATAGAAATTAAATCTGTGCCATGTTTACTATACTTTTTTCGTATCTCTACCCTAAAAAACGCACCGCATACTTTGTCTAAAATCTTCAACATTCTAAAACTCCTAAAAATTAACCTTTTTCGTTCCACTTTTTTAATATCCACGAAGAGGAATTTGCTTTATTTTCACCGCCAACGCCAAAAGCCAAATCAACTTGACATTCTGCACAAACAGAGATTTCCGGAATATTATCTTTCCCTCTGTCGCCTCCATTGGCAAAAACGAGCTTGTCATTAGGATACTTTTGCCGAACTTTACGAATTCCATCACAAGCCGAATTATCAGAATCATCAAATTCCAATACATCGACAACACCCTTCAAATTTTCAAGAATCATTTTACGAGTATGCATACTATGAAAATTTTTACCTTTTTTCCGTTGTAACCAAGCATCAGAATTTGCAAGAACAATCACGCCGTCACTCGCCGCCGCGCTTGCTTTTATCAATTCTATATGCCCCTCATGAATAGGATCAAACCCTCCGGAAACAACGTAATACAATTTCTGCATATTATTTTTTCATCCTCATTCTTAAAATTGAAGCATAATCATTAAATTCTTGTTTTTGCATAGTTCGCCCCATATTATTATTGTGGAAACGACGCATTGCCGAAACAAAATCCAACTTAACGGTTTTCAAACCATGCTTTTCACAACGCAACAAGAAATCAACGCCTTGTCCGGTTTGTAACTTTTCATCAAAACCACCGACAACATCAATCACATTTTTCTTAAACAGCATGGCTCCTGTTAGCAATCCACCATAAGTATCAGAACGAGGAGATAAAACTTTTTTATCTTCATCAGAAAGTTCCGGAGATATAAAATCTCTTAATTTTGCCTGAACATATTGTAAATCAGCATCTTTTCCAAATTCATCATATAAACGTTTTAATCCACCATCGACAATAACATCATCGTGATCCAAAAATACAACAAAATCGCCTTTCATATTTTTCAATGCAACATTTCTTGCAGCAGATAAACCGGAAGAAGGAATAGAAAAGACTCTTGCTCCCAAACTTTTGGCCAAATCAGCAGTTGCATCTGTAGAACCATCATCAACAACTATGATTTCAGTATTCATATTTTGTTTTTGAACGCTTTCAATAGCATCTTTTAAATAATTTGTCCCATTTTTGCACGGAATAATGACACTAATTAAATCACTCATTTTACCTCCTATTTTTTAACCTTCTTTCTTTACAAACTTACATTTTAAGATAGGGATTCCAAATAAAAACCATTTTATTGTTTGATTGTATCTTTTTATTTTAAGGAAGGGAATAAAGCCAAACAATTTATACTTCTTTACATAATCCTTTGAAAAAAAATAAGATTGATAGCTTTTAAAAGGCATCATCCCTATTGGAACAACATCGCTTGTATGTCCTCTTGCATAATTATCTGGTTTTAATTGATTTAAAAGCTCCATATCATCAGAAGATAAAGAAAAATTCCAAATATCGTTATTTGACAAAATTCTTTCTTCTTTAGTTGAACGTACAAGCAAGGCATTACCTTTTTGAATATTCCATCTTAATGCAATCTGAGCTGCCGTTTTGTTATATTTCAGAGCTAAATTTTTTATTAAAGGCTCTTCAACGATTCTTCCTCTATTAAGAGGAGACCATGAAACAACTTGAATTCCCCTTTCTCTACAAGTTAAAACAGCTTCAATATTCTGATGTTGAGGATGACACTCTAGTTGATTAGTAACAGGCATAATTTTACAACAATTAAACAACACATCAAAATAAGGCCACGAAAAATTACTAACCCCAATAGATTTCACGTCTCCTGAAAAATATAAATCCTCTAATCCTTCCCAAGAAGAAACTATTTCTTTTTGCCATGAAAAATATTCCCTATACGGATGATGCAACATATATAAATCCAAATATTCAAGTCCTAAATTTCTACAACTTTCTTTATAACCATCAATAGTTTCTTTTCTTCCTGGAAAAAAATAAGGTGCTTTTGAAGAAACAAATAAATCTTCTCTTTTTACTATTCCTTCTGCCATGCTCATCTGTATAGCTTTCCCAACTTCTTTTTCATTCCGATACAAAGAAGCAGTATCAATCATTCTATATCCTGCTTTAATTGCTAAATAAACTGAAGATACAACATCATCTCCTTTCAATCTATCTACACCAATACCAAGCCTAGGCATTTTTATCCCGTTATTTAAGGTTACCAACATATCTTCACTTAAATTCTTATTCATTTATTTTCCTCTACCCTACCTAACAAAAATTTTTTCATATTATTCAAAGAACGAGACATGCAAGTTTCATTTAACAGTCTCATATTTTTTTGCAATTGCTCATAATTCTGCTTAGATAGCATAATGGCTTGTTCCATAGCATTTCCCAAAGTTGCTTTTGTATAAGAAATAACCGCCCCATTCATTCCATAAACAGAGACCAAAGGCTCAAAAATGATAGCTGGTTTTGAAAATCCGATAGCTAAAGAATAAGATCCGGTAATTCCCAACTTCAAATATTTTTCAAACTCATTGCATGTATCATCAATATTAAACAATATAAAATCAGCTTGTTCCATACAATCATAAAGTTCAGAAAACGGAGCAAAACCTCTGATATCTAAAAAAGATTCATTTAGAGGGGTAATAAACTCTTCTAACATCGTTCTGGTTGCTCCAATAAAAGTTACTTTAAAATCAGTATGAGCATTTTCAATCAAATTATTAATGTTTTCAAACAACAACTTAAAGTTGCGCAGATTATTTTGCCATCCGCCTCCAACACAAATAAAATTTGTTTTATCATTTTTGGGAGTAATTTTAGATTGTCCAAAATATATTGGAGAAACGAACGGTAAAGTTTTTCCGTTATACTCAATTCCATCACGAAGAACAAAAACCTTGTTTTGATTCAAAAAGCGTTGTTCAATACTTTGCATATTTTTTTGAAAAGAAACAAAATCATGATCAATACAATATACATTATCCCGTTGATATTTTTGCATAAAACCTTTTTCTAAAGAATTTAAGAAATTATATCCATTATGCGTAAACATTGTCATAACAAAAACATAAGAATACTTTGTCAAAATATCAAAAAATTCTTCTGTTTCAGGCATTTGAGGAAAAACGAATTCATGAAATCTGTTTACATCAAAAGAACATCTGCATAAAGAATTATCTTTTTTATGTTCTTCTAAATGAAATAAATGAACATCATAACCCAAATCCAAAAAATATTTAATAACTGAAGGATAAACTTCAGCATGTTTCCTATGAGACTCAATTACGGCAACCGTGTTATTGTTTAATGGAAATGAATGAACCTTAGCCAATTCATTTTTAATTTTCAAAGCATCTGTATCAGACACTTGATTTTTCTGCGCCATTATTTTACTTAATCGTTCTTTCAAATCCATGTTTATACCCCTTTATTAACCATATTATTATAATGTTTCCAAAGCATACTCGAAGACAAGAAGCGTTCTTTTATCAAACAAATTTTTTCATAAAATGGCGTCATTGCCGCATATTTCCAAAAACAATCCACATTTTTATTTTTGTAAGGCTTGTTTTTATCATCAAGCATAAAGTCTGCTTGCCATGGTTTAATCAAACCAGCAAAATGTCTAACAACAATCTCATCATTATCAACAATGACATTAAATTTTTTATCTAATAAAAGATAATTATTTTCAAAACATTTATTTAAAACATCTTGATCTGCAAACGTCAAACTATCCTTATAACATTTATCAATATCAAACAATTTTTGGGTTATCTCTAAATTTTTCCATTTAGAACAATCAATTAATAAAACACCAGCATTAAAATATGGAGATAAATTATCAATCTGCATTTTTTCTTTAATCTTAGTAATAAAATCTTCATTATACTGATCCTTGACAGCACCTAAAGGATACCCCATTAAATCAATATTATATAAATCTTCAATATTTCCTAATAAAATAACATCAACATCAAGATAAATACATTTATCAGATTTACAAAATTTCGGAATAAGAAAACGATTATATGTCGCAATTGTAACATTTGTAGAGTAATTTTTATAAACAATGTTATTTAAATCGTCATAACTAACACTTATGAAATTAATAGAAAAATTATCAAACCTTTTCTTCAACTCCTCAATTTTTCTTTTATTTTCATCTGTTATACCGCCATCAAGAATATAAAAATCACAAAATGATTTTGTATTATCACAAACACTTGCAATTGTCGTTGCCACAAACGGAGCATAATTATCATCAGACGATAAAAAGATTGGAATATTCTGCATATTACTTCCTTTTCTTCAAATTAGCTCTTAGATTTTCAGATAAAAATTTTATTTGTGTCATATAGCAAGTTAAAAACATGCTAAGCTCCCTATAATTTTCATTCTTAATAAAATGAGCAATACAAGGAAAATCTTTTTCCAAAAAGCTATATAAATTCTCAGCTCTTTCACAACAATTATACAATTTAATCATTGCGTCTGAATACAAATAGACTAATGAAGCATCGTTATTATGATAATGTAAATTTAATAAAATCCGAAATTGTTCTTCAAATAACCAATCATAACCTTCAGTATCCTTATCATACAAATATTCTTGATTTAAAAAATTAAGAACAATTTGCACAGCTTTTACACCTGAAAGAATCTTTTCTTTAGTTAAAAATTTAGAAAATCCGCTATTTTCTCTATCGTAATGGTGATAATAAACATCTGCAACCGTGGCAACCCTATTTGCATAAGTCACAGCTTTAATCAAAAAGATAACATCAGAACTAATATAAAAACCTGGCAATAGCTTAATCTCATGCTTTTTTATCAGAGATGTTTTAAAAATTCCACACCACCAATCATTAGAAAAATAAAACTTATTACGAGCTGTTCTCTTAATATGATCTTTATTGATAAATGACTTACCATCATAACTCACATAATGAGCTTCTCCTCTAGCAATATCCGCATCTTCAGCCTTAGCTTTATTATAAAGTTTCTCAAAAAAATCTAAATCTATTGCATCGTCATTATCAACAAACGCAAGATATTCTCCCGCAACATTTTCTAAACCAATATTTCTGGCAACAGATTCCCCGCCGTTAACTTTACAATCAATAACTTTCAAATTTTTATGCTTTAAAGCATATTCTTCCAAAATTTGTAAAGAACTATCCGTTGAACAATCATTTACGCAGATAATTTCTATATCTTTTAATGTTTGATTGATAACGCTATCCAAACAACGTCTTAAATATTCTTGAGCATTATAAACTGGTATAATTACCGAGAGTTTTGGCATAAATTTTTCATCCTTCTAGCTATAATAAAGTTACTCATTTGCAATTGCCTTGTTATTTTTTTCTGTTCATCCGTATTTGTGACTTTATTTAAAATTTCATCATAAAAAGAAGTTTTCTTCATATAAAACCAAAAATCATCTAAATTTTTCATTAAAGATGTCTTAATGTCTGGATGAATATTCCATGGTTTTATACTTCCATTAAAATGCCTAATAATTGGAGTCACACTATCATAATTTACAAGAGAAAATTGAACAGCATAACAATAGCGGCATGACAATTTTTTATAATTATTTCCAAAATATAAATTCAAAATTTCTTGATCATAAATATTTCTATTTTCTTTATTACTCTTCGCAATTTTTATTAATTCATCACCAATATTTTTTTCTCTCCATTTACAACAATCTATCAACAAGTTTCCTGAAAAAAAAGGTTCATGTCCGTTGATATATATAGACTTATTGATTTCATTAGCTATCCAACCTTCCCAAACAGCTCCTACATCGTAACCATCTAAATTTTCTAAATACATTCTTGCAATATCACCTAAAACAATAACATCAACATCAGAATAAATAGCCTTATCAATCTCTGGCTTAATATTAGGTATAAGAAAACGACTATACATAGATTTAGTAATATAAGAAGACTCAGCAAATTCTTTAAAAGAACTATTTATATCAATTCTAATAAATTCAATTGAAAAATTACTAAATAAACTTTTAAGCTCACAAATTTTTCTTTTATTTTCATCTGATATCCCACCATCAAGAATATAAAAATCACAAAATGATTTTGTATTATCACAAATACTTGCAATCGTTGTTGCAACAAATGGTGCATAATTATCATCAGATGATAAAAAAATCGGAATATTAATCATTTTTCTTCTCCTTCTTATTATGCAACCATCTTAAATTTGCCATAAACATTTTAGACGGAGAATTATTTGCCTGATAAAATAACTTTAACCCTTCTTTGTCATCTCTCCTTAAAAAATCCATAACAATTGGCAAAACACTAACACAGTCAGCTAAAAATTTATTTTTTGCTTTTTTATAAAAGATAAATGCTTTTTCAACACAATAATCCAATCCTTCTAAACTATTAACCCTAAAAGCATAACTTAAAGCAGAATCTAAACACCAAGAACAAACGTAACTAACCCCTTTTATATCTGTAACACACACTGATGAAGACAATAAATTATCTAAAATTATACCATGAATTGTAAGAACAGATTTCAATTTTTCCATTGATAAAACCTTTGAATCCCCGCTATCTTTTCGACGATAATAATGATAAAAAGCATCATCGACCAAAGAAATTTTTTGTGAATTCAGTAAAACCTGATTCAAAAACAAAACATCTCCTCCCAAAGGATACCCTTCGGGAAATCTAATTTTAAAATCTTTAACAATTGAATGTCTATAAATAGCCGTCCACCAATAATATGAAAAATATAATTTACTTCCATGTTTACGGATCAACTGATTCAAATATCCAAAAACATCCTTGCCATCATAAGAAATTTCATGAACTTCCCCTTTACAGATATCTGCATTCTCTGCTTTAGCTTTCTTATAAAGCTTTTCATAAAAATCCAAATCTATAGCATCATCATTATCAACAAAGCCAAGGTATTCACCTTTGGCGTTTTCTAAACCAATATTTCGGGCAACAGATTCCCCACCATTTACTTTACAGTCAATAACTTTCAAATTTTTATGCTTTAAAGCATACACTTTCAAAATTTGTAAAGAATTATCCGTTGAACAATCATTTACGCAGATAATTTCTATATCTTTTAAAGTTTGATTGACAACGCTATCCAAACAACGTCTTAAATATTCTTGAGCATTATAAACCGGTATAATCACAGAAATTTTAGTCATTATCTGTTTCCTTTTTAATTTTTTTTCTTAAGAGTGAAAACAAATTTGAAGAACTATCAAGCAACGTCTGAAAATTTTTTTGTTCAATATCGACAGATATTTTAACTGTTTTAAAATACGATTTATCTTCTTCGGACATATTATTAAAAAAGAAACCATAAAAATCTATTATGTCTTTTATATTTGAACACAACAAAAAGTCTCCAAACATCTTTTTTACATCTGAAATAAAATCCATTTCTCCTTTATATATACTTTTAAAACGTTCATGAATCTTAGTATCCTCAATAGTATCTGAACGATATACCGGTTGTCCGTTACTAATTTCTTCAATAGGATTTTCAAATGATGTCAATAACGTTTCAACAAACAACCAATTATCTCTAGCGGGGAAATCACTATTAATCAAATTAATAAAATTGAATTTATAATTTTGCTTTGCCGTAATATAAACCCCTAAAAATTTATTATTTGGTAAAGTTGCCTCTATTAACGTTTGAGCAGAGAAATTTTCAGCACATGTATCTACTATGGCAACATCTTCATTACCTGTTACTAATTTCGACAAATAATCTTTGTATTTCTTATCAACAGCATATGTATCTGAATTCATATATTTCTTTTTCAATATCCTAGAAGCATATATATAATGAAATTTTATATCACTATCATTATTCAAAATCGAAAAAACCTGATAAAGTGGCCAACCGTCCCGCGCAACAAAAAAAACATTTTTTATCTTTCGAATTTCTAAAATCTTTTTTAATTCAGCGACATATGAATAAAGCAATATTCCGCCTAAATAATATCCGACATTATACCAATAATCATCGACACGCCCATATAACATACCATACACAGACATCCCTGACATTAACCCAGGAACTTTATCGCAATCAACTAATTTAAAAGGTAATCTCAAATTATCCCTAGGTGCTGGTAAATAATAAACATTCCATCCACATTCAGAGGCTTTTTTTACATCAGACAACTGATTATCACCTATATGTAAAAATCTATCTGATGAAAGTTTCAAATCAGAAACAACAAAATTATACAAAGACCCTTCTCTTTTAGTTAAAGCATATGTATTTGAAACATATACTTTATCAATCATATACCCACGCTTTTCTAAAACATCACTTAAAAATTTTTCAGAAAGATACATATCTGATACAGCAATAATTTTCTTTTTCTGCTTTCTGGCATATTCGTAAATTTCAAAAGCTATTGGATTTTGATAAAGACATTTTTCTTCAATATTCATTTCTAAGTTTTTTAAATATAGATATTTATCTCCCATATTTTGATAAATCTCATCATAGGTAACATCTTCTTTGCTCGTAGATTTTATCGCATTAAAAGCCCTATTTTCCGCAACCCTGCGAACATTATAAAAATCAAGACAATTACTCATACTTGCTACATATTTAAAAACATCCGTCGGATATAAAAAAGTCCTACATAACAAAGTATCAAAGATATCAAAAGATACAACATCAACCTTATTTATTTTTTCAACTAATTCTTTAGCCAACATTTCTCACTAACCTTCAACAATTCTCATCATTTTTACTTGAAAATTCTTTACAAAACCAAATATTCCTTATATGTAATTTTCTCATTAAAGATTTTTGTTGTTCATCATCAGAAACATTATTTAGTAATTCATCATAAAATAACGTCATTTTAGCATATTTCCAAAAATCTAACAAATTAGGACACAAAGAAGTCTTAGTCGAAGGATTTATCATCCACGGTTTTGTTGGCACTCCAAAATGCCTTATAACCATATCAGGGCATGACTGAAAATACTTTAAATGATATTCTGTCGCACAATATCTATATGATATTTCTTTATAATTAGCATCAAAACATTTATTTAATATATCCTGATCGCAAGCAGGCGTATCAGAAAGAAATGCTTTTTGAATATCAAAAAGTTTCTTCAAAATATTATTTTCACGCCATTTTTGGCAATCTATCAACAAATTACCAGAACAAAAATAAATATGTTCTTGAGAAATATTATAATTTTTTTTAATCTCAGACATAATAGGCTTATCCATCAAAAATGGAGAAGCGATAGCACCTATTATATAATTTTCTAAATCAATATCATACATTGATTTTATATCGCCAAGAACAATAACATCAACATCAGAATAAATAGCTTTCTGAATATTTGGTTTTATATCAGGAATCAAGTAGCGACTATACATTGATTTACTATAATATTGAGAATTCGTCTGAAATTTTCTAAAATAAAAATCAACATCTATAGGAATAAACTCTATAGAAAAATTAGAAAACAGTTTTTTTAACTCCTCAATTTTTCTTTTATTTTCCTCAGTTATTCCGCCATCTAAAATATAAAAATCAATAAATGAACGGGTATGATCGCATATTGACGCAATTGTCGTTGCAACAAACGGCGCATACCCGTTATCTGCGGATAAAAAAACAGGAATACCGCAATTTTCCATTCTAATTTTCCATTTTCTTTTCGCGTTCACGAGTTTCTTCTTTGGTATATCCGATAGAATCTTTCTCCGGTGTCCAACCGGTTTCTTCCTTAACTTCATGAATCGGATCTGCCAGCAATAACTCTTGAGCATCATTATACTCATCAACCGTCATTGTAAATTCATCTTCAGTTGCAGCCCCAGAATCAATATTTGCAGTCTCAGAACTGTCAGAACCTTCAATCAACAATTCTTTTGCAACAACGGCCTCAACAAAAGCATTCAGACGATTTTCAATATCGGCCGGAGCCCCTGAAATCCCTTTTAATGCTGTCAAAACATTTTCAACAGAAATCCCTTTCATCAGATTCTCAAAAACATTGGAACCCAATCCGTTCATTCCATAATAAATACCTGTTTCGCTATTGATTACAATTGCAATACCATCTGTAATATCAGCAAACATTTTTTCTTCATTTAATTTATAGCTAGCCATTTTATACTCCTTTAGCTTATTTTATTAACTCTTGTGCTTTAGACCCAGTATATTCCAAAATTGACAATCTATATTTGTCTTCTTTGGCAAAATCTAAATTAATCTTCGGCTCTTTCCAAGAACCTTCAGTATTAATAATAAAACCTTTGTCAAACAAAGTTTTTACAAATTTATCAAACACTTCAGAAAGCCCTGCTTGTTTATCAAAAACACTTTGCAAAGCTGCAGAAATTTCTTCTTTTTTTACTCCGTTTAATAAATTCTCATAAATATTCGTTGAAAATTTATTCATTGAATAAATTGTACAGGTTTCCGCATCTAAAATATTGGCAAGATCAAAAGTTATATCGACCATAATTTTATCAATCTTTTGATTTTCCAGTTTTTTAGCACTAAAATTCTGCAGAAAATCTCTTAAAAATGCCGTATTTTTCTGAATATCATGACATAAGTTAAATTTATAAAAATCTAAATCTTTAACCATATTCAATAACTTGCGAATTACCTGCTTATTATTCAAATCCCTCATTTGAGAAACCGTTGACTGAATCAACTGAACAATTGCCCTTCCCTTATCTGCGGAAGAACACGCATAAATACTAGGCTCCTTATCCGTAACGATTTCAGGAAAGATACAAAGTTTAATCGGATAATTAACCCGAAACTGATTATGATAATCGGCAATATTAATAACATATTTATCTTTACGAGCATTATTTGAAACAAACTTTCCTTTCAATTCATCATAAAGCTCATTATACATTTTTGGGCTAAGGGTAATAATTGAATAAATTGGAGATGAATATAGTTTTTCGTCTTTTTCCTCCAAAATCAGATAATCATCTGAAACATATTCAAACCCTTTCATCATGGATAAAACCGTAAGTGTTGATTTTCCACGTTGACCTCTGGCACAAAACAACACTCCGTTATTATTCATGCCCACAACTGCGCCATGAACCAAATTAACCGTTGGCGTCTTAATAATATTGTTAAGTTGCTGAACAAAAATATGCCCTTGTTTAATAAATTCCTCCGGCTCAAGATTACTTACACCATAGTAATATATTTGGTTATCCGTATCCATAGCCTCAACAACACCATGCTCTCCGTTAAAATACATAATCGGCACACAAGAAGAATATGTTTCATCTAAAATTTCAACCTGCGGATATTTTCCTTTGCTATACAGCATATCCAGACGTAAACGCATATTCTTTTTAGGGTCGAACTCATTACCTAAAGACATGGCCAAAGATACAACATCTGTTTCTTTCCAAATAACCAACGTAGAATCATACTTATCGGCGTAATCTTTTAAAGTATAAGTCAACTGTTTTTGCATTAACGGCAAAAACTCAGGGGCATAACATAATACCCGAACAACCTTAACGCCCAAATCAATATATTTTTGGCAACATAGAGAATTTTGTTCAACTCTCTCTTTAATTTTTTGCAAAAATTGCTCTTTTTGTTCTTTATTTTTTATATTTAATTGCATTGGCTTTTCCTTACTTTTTTCTTGCAACTTTCATAAAAATATTGACCAAGCATTTGCTTTTTCTAATATTTTTAACAACAAAATGAAGAAGTTCATTTTTCACATAATACTTAAAAGCATGCCAGCCTCCCAAAGCCTGATGCCACTTTAGTCCTTTGCAAATATACTTGACTTCATCAACATATTTGCAATAAAAAATCTCCTGATTACAACAATCTATAATACTTTTCTGCAGTTTATCATCTTCCAATAAATCTTCCGGCAACAAACCAGAAACAACTCTATTGGCAAATTTCATAGCAATATACATCTGCGCTTGTGTATGTGTTTGTGCAATATTATCCAGAATAATATCCCATCTGAGCTTTTTTGTAACAGACTGCAAATAATGACAATCAAACAGAGTATATAAAATTCCGCTCACGCTGGTCTTAAAGCGCAAATTCTTCGTCATGTTTAACAAACCGATAAACAGCATATCTTCAACTGACGGAACAAAAACCTCTGCTCCAAAAACCTGTTTTTTCTCTGCTCTTTCGAACAGATTTTTCAAAAAGCGCTTATTATACTTTTCTCCAAAATCAAGATAGGCGTGAATATCCAAAACCCCATCTTCATTATTAGGTAAGTGTAAATCAACGGAATAAGGAGCGTTATCTTTTTCATCTAAAAAGACATACCCCATTTTTTTCGAAATCTCTTTAGACTTATTATATTCAGGCAAAGTTTGAACCAAAATATCAATATCACCCATAACTCTCGGCAAATCCTGACGCAAATATTTCATTGCCCCACCCTTGAGAATCATCGGAACAATTCCGTTTTTATTCATTTCCCGAACAATTTTAGTAAAATGAGAAATGAGATTTAAATTTTTGAAACGCCAAAAATTAAGCAATCCGGATAATCTTGGTCCTGCGTAATCTGAGAAATTCAAATCAGGATGCTGTTTCATAACATAAGCAAGCATCAACGCTTTGTTACCGCCAAAACGTTCAATATCCCACTCTTCCAAAAACTTATCTATTTGAGATTGTTCAACTTTTTCACAAAAAGCTAAATTAAGCAGTTTTTGATCATCTTGAGAAACAATCTCTCCGTAAAAAGTTTCCACCAACTCATCAACAAGCTCAAACTCTCCGATTTTAGGATTGTTTCTTATAAGATCATACATCTGACGAGCATATACATTAGCCATAAAATTTAAACCTCTATTTAATCCATTAGTTTGATACAAAATGTTGATGAAATTTCTTTCCCAAAGATGCTCTAATCGCCCTAAACTTTTCTTTAATCAATCGTTTTAACGGAATAAAAGCTCCGGAAAAAAGCAACATCCTCCGAGCGACTAAAGGAGCCTCTATTGATAAAAGTCTATTATATGATTTTTGACAATATTTTCTAAAATATTCGCTGGCAAAACGTCTGGCATCAGACTTGTTAATGAAATTAACAAATTTCAAATTGACATTAAATCTTCTATCCTTGCAATACGCAACTAAGTTATCCGATACACCCAAAAGAATAGGACCTACGCTATGATTAACCGGAAATGGATTTAGATTAACGCCAACATGATATGACTGAGCCTGTAAAGCCTGATTAATAATAATTTGTTCAATCTCCGGTACATCGGTTCTTTCTAAAATTGTTATCGGAATATGTTTATCCGCGCATAGTGCCAGATGCATAGCAGTCCCGCTAACTCCGGCTAATTCCGATGAATTCTTGATTATCGAAAATTGTTCTTTGAGACTAATTTTTTCTGGATATACAATACGATACCCATTATCACGGAACAATTTTTCAATATATTGCTCTCCCAAACAGACTGTTCCGTTTTTTAATTTAGTACGAGACAAATAAACTTTTTGCTTTTTTCCATCCGGCAAAACAGAACGAATATACTCAAACGGCACCAGAAATTTATCCGTATAAAAAGATCTGATTACATGAGACTGAAACGGAACATAAACAGTTCTGAACTGTGTAACGCGCTTAACGATATGTATTTTATCTTTTTCAATCCCCAACAACTGCATAAATTCCCAAAACTGAGGAAAAATATGAGCATTTTTTGTTATCAAGAAAACAATATCTAAATTTTTATCCCTATTTTCCAGCCAATACCACAGTCTATTTGAGCTTTCTACCAGAAAATGTCCAAAATGATTAATCAAAATTCCGGCATACAATACATCTTTATCAATATATTCCACATGTTTCTGATTAAAATCATAACTTTCTAATAATGCGCCTTCCTCGTCTTTTCGCAGACACTTCGAGCCTTCTATAAAATTATTTTTATCATCAACAACCCCGCCTTGAAAGTACGGCCTACCGGAAGATAAGATATTTTTCTTAGCCGGTAAAATAAAACCTTTTTCTACGATATGACAAATATCAACAGGACTTTTGTGATAATAATCAACATTATCTGCTTCAGCAAATTTATCTTTTGTTTCAATATCAAAAAACAAATTATTACTACTCATAGCTTAGCCTTATAACTTATCTTGATTTCTCAACCGTTCAAAAAGTTCCAATGCTCGATAAACGGCGTTATCCATATCATAATATTTATAATCGCCTAAACGTCCGAGGAAATAAACCTGCGGATACTTTTTGGCTTCATTTAAATATTGATTATATAAAACTACATTTTTTTCATCGGGAATTGGATAATACCGTTCATTTTTACCTAGTTCAAAGGCTTCAGAATATTCTTTTGCAATGACCGTATAATCAGATACATCATTCAAATAATATTTATATTCATGCACACGAGTAAAATCATAATTAACCGGATAATTAACAACGGCATTTTTCTGATAATACTCGGTATGATATTTTTCTAATTTAAAATTAACGCTGCGATACGGCAACTTTCCGTACTTATAATCAAAAAACTCATCAATTGAACCGGTATAAAAAACTCTATCGTAATTTTCAGTCACATCTTTATAAGAAGTATTCAAACGCACCTCAATATTGGAATGACTAAGCATTTTCTGTACCAAATTCGTATATCCTTCTAATGGAATACCTTGATACTTATCTTGAAAATACCTCGGGTCACAAGAAATATAAACCGGAACTCGAGCCGTAACGGCACCATCAACATCTTGAGGACTGGTTCCCCACTGTTTAGAAGTGTAGTGCAAAAAAACTTTTTCATAAACATAATTGGATAGAAATTTCAAATCTTCATCTTCTTGCTTCTGAAATTCTAAAATCGGTACTTTTTGATTATATTTAAAACTTTGCAATAATTTATTCTCTAATCTCTCCGCCATACTATGAGGAAAAACATCATACAATGTTCGTAGATTAAAAGGAATATTCGTTTCAACACCATCAATCAGCGCAACAACCTTGTGCATATAGGTATTAAAAGAGGAGAAACGATTTAAAAACGCCCATACATTTTCAAAATTTGTATGAAAGATATGAGAGCCATACTTATGAATCATAATCCCGTTTTCGTCCCTGTAATCATAAGCATTTCCGGCAATATGATCCTTTGCATCAATAATAACAACTTTTTCATCAAACTCTTCGGCTAACTTACGAGCTATTGTAGCTCCAGAAAAACCACAACCGACAACCAGATTAACCTTAGGCATCAGCATCTCTCCTTAACCCAAAAAAGTGAAGAATTTTTCTTTTTAAGCGTCTTAGCTTATATTTTCGCCATCTTTTAGCATCATCTTCATAATAAAGAGAAGGCAACTCTTTTACTTTAAGTCCGGCAACTTTTTGCATATGCCGAATAAATATCGTCATCATTCTTTCAGCTAAAAATCCGTAAACTCTTTGCTGATAACTATCACGCGTTAACACATTCTCCTGAATGCGCTTTTCGACTTCAAACAAAACTCCAAACAACCACGCGGCATATTTATCAAAAATATCCTTCCGACAAACAAGAATATTTGTTATATATGTTTCCACGCCATTTTTAATAACTTCGCGAGCTGTTGCAGACACATCCGGATACTTTTCATCAATAACCTGCAAAACACAATCCATGTCTGTTCCGATATGATCCTCTTTATAATGTTCATATATGGAAAGAGGATTTTTTCTTTTACGCTTTACCTTAGGCAAAACAACATCATAATCCGCCAAAACTGCTGAAACTCTCTCTGCGGTAATTCCATACTTTTGGCAAAAATCATTACCAAAATGACAAAAAGAAGTCTCATCATTGGCAAAATTCAAAAAACGACGATAATGAAATAAGCCGACAATATCCGCTGTTGCATTTTTCCAAATCCAATATGTCGCGGTTAATTCACAGTAATAAGGATTTTTTTGAGAAATATTGTCCCCTGTATTATCCCCGATTATATCCATTTTAACGGAAGACAACTCCTTTCCGACATGTATCGGAACCAAAATGTCACTATTGGGAATAGTAAAAGGTTTATGATAACATGTATAAATCTGTATCATTTTAAAAATCCTTTTCTGAAGAATAGCTTTTTACATAAGACAAAAAGCCCAAAAAAGAAAACTTTGTTCCAAGAACACATGCTTCTTTTTTTAAAAGGGAAACCCCTAATAAACGAATATCGAAAATTGTTTTCCAGTAAGAATCAACAGAATTTACCTTATCAATGCTTGCCATTATTTATTCCTTCATCAAAACCAAAGCGTTGATAAACAAAACCAAAATAGAAAGCATTGCATCAGAAAATGCAAACTTTACCAGATACAAAAAAATCCCCATATAAGAGACAGCATACCGGTTAAAAAAACCGATATTAAAACTGTACCGCGAATTTCAGAGCTTATCAAGGCCCGCGCCGTCTCCGACACTATACGAAGTCACTTCGCATTACATATAAACTTACACATAAATTTTCATAAGTAAAGCACATTTTATCTTCTACACACGTTCTTGCCGCAAGCTCAAACATTCAAAACAAATAAACTCACAAATATCAACAAGATAAAAAGAAAATTTGCAGTATTTCTTCATAAATTTGATTTTCAAACCTTTACATAAGTTCCCCACAAAAAAACTTTACTTTGTAAAAAAAATATATACTATACAGAAAACAATAACCAACAGAAGGATAAACACCAATGAAACACCCTTGGCACAGTGTCAGCAGAGGAACCGATGCTCCTCGCATCATTACCGCCGTAATAGAAGTTCCCCGCGGTTCAAAAGTAAAATATGAATTAGACAAAGCCAGCGGATTATTAAGAGTTGACCGAATATTATACAGCGCGGTTCATTATCCTGCCAATTATGGATTTATACCTCAAAGCTATTGTGATGATAATGACCCGTTAGACATTTTAGTTCTCGGTCAAGAATGTGTTTTACCGATGTCATTACTGCGTGCAAAACCGATAGGTGTCATGAAAATGATTGATCAAGGTGAAGCCGATGATAAAATCATCGCCGTCCATGTCGATGATCCTGAATATGCTCAATACGAAAGTATTGATGAACTTCCGCAACATATATTAAAAACACTCAAACGCTTTTTTGAGGACTATAAAATTCTGGAAAACAAAGAAGTTAAAATTGAAGCCTTTTTAGGCCCTGATGAAGCAAGAGATGTCATCACGGATGCTTTCAACCTCTATGACCAAAAAAGAGGAACCCTTCCGGGATTAGAAGCTTAAAAAAATCCGCACCTTTAAAGTGCGGATTTTTCATAATCTAAAAACGGTTCAATCCCAAAGTAATCTTCAACATCAACATACTGACCTTTAAAAACATCATCAAAGGTTATACCATCCATATCATCTCTTAAAGTTGATGAATTAACAAACTTAGACATCAAACTTCGCCGTACAAAACTCATATGATGCATGGCAACACCTTCGGGAATATAATATTTATCATTCCAAGAATGTCCAAACTTCCGAGTTTTATCAACAAAACACGGTGTATGAGGATTTTTACCAAGTTTATTATTTTTTCTGAGCTTTGCAAAAAAAGGAACATATGTAACCATTGTGTCAATTCTCCTTTTTCTCGGAGAATATCCGTAATCACAAATAGGAACAAAACTTTGTGTAATATCACGTTCTATGATGATATCTTTGGCTTTTTCAAACTCTTTTTCAAAATAAAATTCATCAACATCCATAGTCATAAAATAATGGACACCGTTTTTTCTGGCCGCAGCTAATCCAAGATTTCGTTTTTCTCGTTCTTGATGCCCCGGCGTTTTAGTATAATCAGGAACATATTCAATTAACTCGTCAACCAAGCCCTCGTCTTTTAATGCCATCAACATTTCCTTGAGATTAGGATTAGCCGGATTTCCATACCAAGAATTACGCTGATAAACAACATTGATATAATCGACATGTTTTCTGATATTAAGCAAAGATGGTTTTAAGAGTTCTTCTCCGTCAAATACGGAATAAGAGACACCCCAACGTGATTTTTTTCTCTGTTCTTGATATAATTCTTTGAATTTCTGTTCACGATAAGCAACTCTTTTTTTCTTTTTTAATAAAAAACAAGAAGTTAATCTAATCAAAAATTTATTCATAAAGCCCTCTTATATTATTTATATAAGAGAACAGTAAATAAAAAACCAACACTTGTAAATAGAACATTTAAGAGTGTGTACAAAAGAATTATCAAAACATAATTTTTCGTCTTTGCAGATTTGCCTTTTGAGTATTCTCAACATCTTCAAAATTATGTACTTTTTCCCATATTTCTTTTGCTTGTTTAGCTGTATATTTTTTATAAACAAAATCAACCCGATAATAATCAGCATGAACATTTTTGGCATCAGAAGCAAAACAAAGAGCCTTGTCTGCAAAAAGCATCGTTTGACAATTCTTTGATAAGGCTGAATATTTTTCGCCATCTTTAGAAAGTTCAATCCATTTTTCTTTAGCATCACACATCTGGCACGGATTAGAACGAATACAACCCGCACTCGTAAATAAAGGCGCATCGGTATAAAGACACATAACCACCGGTAAAGAAGACTTTTCAGTAATTTCCGCAAGGTTTTCTAAAGTATCCTCCAAAGACAAAGTCATTCTTTCGGCATTCATATCCTTTGCCTGCAAAACAGCTTGTGTATTCATCATATAAATTGAGCTGTCAAAACTTAAATGAACATCAAAAGCAGACAATGCCTCTATTCCCCAATAATTACCAACCTCCCACTTATTATATCCGACTTGAATAAAATCGCTGACAACCGCTTCAAACTCTTTTGTTTTCCGACAAACCGTCGGTAAAGCCAAACGTATTTTATCTTTAGGAAAACCTTTAACATCAGAGGACTGAGAGTTTTTATCCAGCAAATAAATTATTTCAGAAACATCAGAGATATCAATTTCATTTAAACAAGATAAATCATCTGTTTTGATTAACCATTCTAATTTTTCTTTTCTTTTATGTTCTACAATTTCAGGCAATTTAACCTTTTTATCTTCAAAAACCATCTGTACATATAAGCCTCTGCGCAATTCATTTGCTAAAGAAGCCGGAACAAATAAACCTTTAGGATTTGCAATGCTTAATTTTTCAAGTTCAAAAGAAGTATCTCCGGTTTTTGCAAAGGCTTTTTCAAGAGCCTCCGTTGTTTTCTGAACGTTAGATGCCGGTTCAAAAACACCTTTTAAAACATATTCAAAACCGTTACTTTTAGCTGTAAGATAATCAGGATTAATCTCCACTTCAACCTTAATGCTTCGTCTTTGTTTATACTGCCCTTGTTTAGGCTTCTCATACTTATAAGTTGCCTTGACCGAGCTTGAAGATGCCAAATAAATTTTTGTTCCCGGTTCAATATTTGGAGCATGCGGTGGCATTTTGATTTCAACAACCTCTCCGGCATGAACCTCAAAAACATCTTTTCCATTAACTTTCATCTTAAGTAATGCAAAACCGAACGGCTTTTCCCAACCTTCCGCATCTATCTGAATACCATCATGACGTTCCAGAATATGATTTGATTTAAATTTAAGAATTTTTCCATCTGCCGGCAAAGCCAATCCGATTTCCAAGCCCCGATGTCCGACAAAATCTCTATCAATAATATCTTTATTTTTACCGTTAAAATGAAACTTAGTCCATGGACGAGAGAAAATCTGTTTGATATTATCTTCTCGAAAAGCATCAGCCCCCTTCCCGTCCAAAATCCGTCGATAATAATCCGTAACCGCAGCCACATATAAATCTGACTTTTTACGTCCTTCAATTTTCAAAGAAGTGACCGGCATTTTAAGAACATCACGCTGTAAGGACATATCTTTCATGGAAAAATAATGCTTTTCACCATCTTCGCCATGAAAACAAGAGCGACACGGATACAGACATTTACCGCGATTAGCACTTTTTCCGGTTAAAACAGAAGAAAACAAACACAATCCGCTATAAGAATAACATAATGCCCCATGAATAAAAGCCTCGGTTTCCAAATTTGGAATCTGAGCGATTTCCGTAATTTCCGGCAAAGTCAATTCTCGAGCCAACACAACTCTGGAAAAACCAATTTTCTGTAAAGCTAAAGCCCCTTCTTTATTATGAACCGCCATTTGAGTACTTGCATGCAATTCAAGCTCCGGATAATATTTGCGAATAATTCCGGCAACACCCAAATCTTGCAAAATAATGGCATCAACTTTGTATTTTGAACAAACGTCTAATGTTTTAAGCAAATCAGAGAGTTCTTTTTCTTGCACCAGAGTATTAATCGTAACATATACCTTACGCCCTAAAGAGTGAGCAAAGCCGACAAATTCATCTAAGTTTTCATCACTAAAATTAACCGCGGTTGCCCGTGCCGAAAACTGTTGCAATCCCAAATAAACGGCATCTGCGCCATAATAAAGAGCTGCATATCCGGCGTTAATATCTCCGGCAGGAGCCAAAAGTTCTTGTTTCATTTTACGTTCATTTTCACCAATATTTTGTTGAATATTTTGAAACTTATTGCTTTTTAGATAATGAGTCAATCTTAAATTTTGTCCAAATCATCAACATAAGCCCATCTTTTTATTTTTTCAAAATCGACCTGTCCATCTTTTTTTAACCAATGTTTATCAGATAATTTTGAAAGTAAATAAGTTCCATTTGTTTCTTGAAACAAGCACAGCGCTTCAGCTTTAGGCAACACGCCGGAATACCAAACACTCTGATCTTTATCAAGTTTTATACTAAGTTGACGATACCCTTTGAGTTTTTTTCTTAAATCTGCAATCCGCCATTCTGCAATCCCAATATAAATTACAGCAAACAACAATATAATATGCATATTATCTCCTTTGGTTATAAAACTAAAATTTATACCTAAATATACCTTTAACATACTAAAATAATGTAAATTTATACTTTACATTTAAAAGATATAGCCTTAAATTCCATTGGCTTTAAAAATAAAAGAGATTCTTAAGAAAAAAGACAGGAAATCAGAATGATAAAAGACATGACGGCCGGCAATCCGACCAAATTAATACTAAAATTTGCAGTTCCGCTTTTAATTGGCAACATATTTCAGCAACTATATCAAATTTCTGACATTATTATAGTCGGACGGCTGATTGGCATTAATGCATTAGCGGCAGTCGGAGCTTCTGCCCCGATATTTTTCGTTGTTATATTGGTAACTCTTGGATTTACGGGAGGTTTAACCGTAATAACGGCACAACGTTTCGGAGCCAAAGATGCCGAAGGCGTTCGCAAATCAGTCACACATAGTTTAACGGCTGCATTAGGGCTAAGCCTGATAATGACAATTTTTCTGATAACTTTCATGCGTAAACTTTTACAATTGATGAATGTTCCTGCAGAAATTATGGAAGATGCATACAACTTTATGATTGTCTTATCTTATTCATTAATAATGATTGTTGGCTATAACCTTTTATCTGGATTTATACGCGCTTTGGGCGATAGCAAAACCCCTCTTTATTTTTTAATATTTTCAACAATCTTGAACATCATTTTAAACTTCTGTCTGATTTATTTTCTTAATTTTGGAGTTGTCGGCTCAGCAATCGGAACCGCCATAGCTATGACGTTCTCAGCAGTTAGTTGTATGATTTATATGCGTAAAAAATATCCCTTATTAAGAATACGCAAACAAGACTGGAAACTCGACCGTAAATACATGATGGCACATTTAAATATTGCTATCCCGATGGCAATTCAATTTTCCATTTTATCATTAGGATTAATGTTTGTCCAAAGCGTCTGCAATTCTTTCGGAGCAGACACTATCGCTGCATTCACGGCCGCTTTGCGTATTGAACAATTGGCAACCCAACCGATGGTCGCTTTGGGAATAGCAATGGCCACATACACCGCCCAAAACTGCGGAGCCGGAATGATTGGACGTATCCGTACGGGAGTACAAAACAGCTCTTTGATATCACTTTCCTTCAGTATCTTTATAGCTTTGTTGGTACGCTTTGTTGGAGAAGGAATGGTTGGAATTTTTATTGAAGGGGAAAATCCGATTATCATTGATACAGCCAGACAGTATCTTAATATAAGTACTCTATTTTACTTTTTCCTCGGACAAATATTTATATATAGGAATACACTTCAAGGAATGGGGGATTCGATTATTCCTTTAATAGCGGGAATCATGGAGTTAGTTATGCGCTCATTTGCCGCAGCTTATCTTGCACCCAAATTAGGATATGTCGGTATTTGCTATGCAGGACCGATTGCTTGGATTGCCGCTTCATCAGTTGTCTTTATAGGTTACATTGTAACCATACGCAAACTCAGCCACAGACGTTCAAAACTGGCAATCAAATGGAAGGCGCAAAAAATACAACCTATGCCGCATAAAATTAATTTAGAAAGTACTCCTGCGGAATAATCATTCAAATAAATGGATTATATGCCCATTGAAGTAAAGCCTGCCTTTGTTTTTTACGACAATCCAAATCATAAGGCAGGCAATTTTTTATAATCTGCGCCTGATGCCGTTTAAATGAACGCCACCGTTTAATCTGAATATCATCGACCTCAGGAATTCTGCGTCCTCTGTAATAACGACAATACCACTGAAACCACCCTCTGGGATCAGGATCAATAATCCAACCTTTTCTTTGCCATAGCGATAAAGGCAACCGAGATTTCACTTTAAAGAAATTACAATTAATATCACCATCACCTAAAGAAAGTTTTGCATTTTCAAACCAAGATTTAGGAAATTCTCCGCGGCAATCATTTAAATATTTTCCCTCAAATACGCCGAGTTCCAACATCTTTTGAGGAGAAAACTCAGGTTTGAAATCATCAGCAAAATTTTCCCCTTCTGGTTCACTGAGCTCATAGGTATAATTACGCTGCATTTTATCATTAACAAAAACAGTCATAGCCCCTCTCCTCAATTATATTTGGTAAATATAATCAAAGAGAGGGATTTTTTTTAGAACTTGCAACTACAAAATCAGAATAAAAGTTCCGAGAGTAATTAAAAGACCGCCACAAACAACTTTAAGAGTAACAGCCTCATGCAAAAAGACAAAAGCCATAATCATGCTGATAACCACACTAAACTTATCAACCGGAACAACCTTTGAAGCCTCTCCCATTTGCAAGGCCTTAAAATAAAACAACCAGGACAATCCGGTTGCAATTCCTGATAAAACCAAAAACAACCAACTTTTAGAAGATATTTCGGGAATTTGATGATGTACACCGGTAACATAAACAATTCCCGCCGCCAAAAACATAATTACAACGGTTCGAATTGCCGTAGCTAAATTGGAATCAACATTTTCAATTCCGATTTTTGCCAAAATCGAAGTTGCGGCAGCAAAAAAAGCCGACAACAAAGCATAAACAGCCCACATTTTTATTTTATTCACTCCCATATTTCATCCAATTAAGCTATTTTCTTATCACTTTTCAACAAAGACATAACAATTGCGGCAAACAGCAAACCAAATGTTACACTAAGAGAATGCCAAGCCTGCAACTCTATTCCCAAATGTGGAGCAAATATCTTTAACCCGATAAATATCAAAATAATAGAAAGTGCCGGTTTAAGATATGTAAATTTATGAACGGCCGCTTCAAGCAAGAAATATAACGCTCTCAAACCCAAAATTGCGAAAATATTACTTGTATAAACAATAAAGATATCTTGAGTCAGCAAGAAAATGGCCGGAATACTGTCCAAAGCAAAAATAACGTCCATTGTCTCAATCGTAACCAGAGCAAAGAACAAAGGCGTAATGTAATGTTTTCCGTTTTCTTTAACAAAGAAATGCTCTCCACGAATTTCATGCGTCACATGAAAAATCTTACGCATAAAATTATATAAGCGACTGTCTTCAAACTTGCCTTCTTCATCATGCTTTGTAACCAACATTTTGACACCGGTATAAACCAAAAAAGCTGAGAACAGATATAAGACCCAATGGAAGTTTGAGATAAGAGCACCACCGACACCGATTAAGACGGCACGCATAACAATTGCCCCTAAGATTCCCCAAAACAAGACTCTATGCTGATACATCCGAGGAATTCCCAAACTTGTGAAAACAACGGAAATAATAAAGATATTATCAAGAGACAAGCTCTTCTCCACCAAGAAACCGGTAAAGAATAACATACCTTTATCAAACCCCTCTTCATACATCACAAAGACGCCAAAGACACAAGCCGCCAAAATATATACAATACAAAGAACTAAAGTATGAATAAAATTCGGAACCTCATTTTTTCGATTAAAGAAAAACAAATCCCACGCCAATAAAATAACAACAGCGATTCCAAAAATCACCCATAGCCAACTCTCTGGCAACACATAATGATTCGTAAACAAATCCCGAATTTTTTCCATAATATAATCCTTTGCTAGATAAAAACTGAGTTTTTTTGTAACCTAAGTTAATTGAATAGTCAATTACAGAAACATAATTATCCTTAAATCCATTCTAAAAAATCGTCTATAATTTTTTGCAGGTTTTCTTGAAAATGCAAAACATCCAATTCTCCTGAAGGATCAAGAACAAACAAATCGATTAAACATTTATCATTAACATTTTGTGGCTTATCCCAAATAAATCTTGGATAATCCGATGATTGTTTTAAGAGTTCATCTTCATCAAAAGAAATCGTCAAAAAATGTTTTAAAAGCTCAATATCTGTTTCAAACTTTTCATTTTGAGAAATGTTCCAGTAATCCCAAATATATAAATTATAAAAATCAGCAAAATGTTCTGTAAAATTAATTTTTGAGTAACCAACTGATTTATTATCTGAAAATGAAATTCGATAAACAATTTCGGACAAAACAGAAAAAGCATTAAAAAACCTTGCCGATATATAAAGTAATACCGGATAAAGCATTATTTTATTCTCATAAACATAAGAATATAAAGAGGTTATATCTAATTTAAAAGCATATTTTTTCAAATTTTTTACCAAACACAATTTAAGTATCCTGAGGATATTCTAATAAATTTAACTTTTAATTAAAGAGTAATAGACTAGTCTAAAAAAAATAAATTCGGGAGTGCTGAAATGTTATTTGATGAAGAGACTTTATTTACCTATATCGGATATGCGGCCGGATTAGCAACTATCCTGACTTTTACAATACAAATTCTGCGCATAATTGAGACCAAAAACGTTACAAACATGTCGAGCTACATGTACACAATATACAGTCTTGGACTTGTTTGTTGGTTTGCATATGGCGTTTACATAGAATCTTACATTTTGATTATATCAAACTTAATAACATTTTTTTGCACATTCATCATTCTCATGATGATTTTGTATTATGATGCCGAAGATAAAATAGAAAAAGCTCGTCGAGATGACATCACAAACGTATATAATTATAAATATTTTACGGAAGCGGCATCTGAAAAAATTAATCAAGCACTGCAAGAAAAGCAAAATTTTGCAATTATGATGATAAAAATAAATGAAATATCTCAAATTAAAGAACAATATGGCACAAAAACAGTCAACAAAGTTCTAAAACAATCCGGCAACATTTTAGAAAAGGATTTAAGAAACAGTGACTTGGTTGCCCGTTTAGACGAGGAAAGATTTATAATTTTCTTAGCTAATTCCGATGAAAAAGGGTCAAAGATAGTAGCAAAGCGTCTTTTAGAAAATATAGAAAAACTATCATTTAAGATAAATAAAAAAGAAACCCTGAAAATTAGTGGAAGCCTTGGGGCTTGTTCATCCAAATATGGAAAAAATTTGGTTGCATTAACCGAAAACACAGAAAAAGCACTTTTAAATATAGGTGGAAAGAATAAAATAAAATTCCATACAGGAAAGTAAAAGAAAAGCTCTGAATTCAATTCAGGGCTTTTTCATTATATAGCATCTTATATTTATAAAATATTATAGGTAGCTATTTGGTAGCTTATATATGGGGATATTTATAGATAAAACAAAAGCCTTCGGTCTTGACCAAAGGCTTTGATTGGTGGGCGCTGAGAGGTTCGAACTCCCGACCCTCTCGGTGTAAACGAGATGCTCTTCCAGCTGAGCTAAGCGCCCATCTTGTTTACGAAGAACTTTATACACTCACAAAAAAAATTAATCAAGTAAAAAAATCACATTTTTTATTTTTTTTTAGAAAACATCAATATATCAAACAAATAAAGAGATTTTTTAATAAAATAAAAGCTCCAAACAGGCATAAATCCCATAAATTACTCAACTAATTAATATTTTCCATTCATAAGACATCAAAAAAAACGGGATATAAAACCCCGTTTTTATAAAAACATAAACCTAAGGGCTGAACAATCGTCAGCCCCATCGCTTATATTAGTTTACAGAATCCTGAAGAGCTTTACCAGCTTTGAATTTAGCCTGCTTACGAGCCGGGATTTTGATTTCGGCACCGGTACGCGGATTGCGACCAGTTGTAGCAGAACGTTTAGAAACTGCAAAAGTACCAAAACCAATCAAACGAACTTCATCACCTTTTTTCAAAGCACTGGTAACAGAAGAAACAAAAGCATCCAAAGCTTTTGCAGAATCAGTTTTAGTCAAACCTGTTTCGCTAGCAATACTAGCAATCAATTCGTTTTTATTCACGACGGTAACTCCTCTAATATAAGTTAAAATAAACCAGCGGAGAAACACTCCCCGGCTACAAAGAAATTTAAGCCTTTATTTTTTTATAAGTCAAACAAAATCAACGTTTACAAACAAAAAAAGGTATTTTTTTCCCAAAAAAAAGATTTTTTAAGAGTTATTCACAGCTAATGCTTGAAAATAAAAGGATTCTGAAGAGATTCAAAAGCTAAAAAACTGATTTTGCGATTCTTATAAAAAAACAAAGAAGGCGCTCATTGCGCCTTCTCTAAACATACTAGTTTTTACTCTTTAAAGGTTTGAGCTTTCCGTTCAGAGCAATTTTTAGAACTTCGCTGACCTCCGAAACCGGAACGATTTTTAAGCATTCCGAAACATTTTTAGGAATTTCTTTCAAATCTTTCTCATTCTCTTTCGGAATAATTACGGTTTTAATTCCCCCACGCAGAGCAGAAAGTAACTTTTCTTTTAACCCTCCGATAGGAAGCACCCTACCCTGCAAAGTTATTTCTCCGGTCATTGCCACATCTTTACGGACCGGAATTTTTGTTAACGTTGAAACCAAAGTCGTGTACATGGCTATACCGGCAGACGGACCATCTTTAGGTGTAGCCCCTTCAGGAACATGAACATGAATGTCTGTTTTTTCAAACACTTCAGGCTCGATTCCCAAATCTTTGGCATGAGCTCGAACAACGGAATAAGCCGTTTCGATAGATTCTTTCATCACATCACCGAGTTTTCCCGTTTGCTTAACGATTCCCTTCCCCGGCATATCAACAGCTTCAATAAACAAAATATCTCCACCGACTTCCGTCCAAGCCAAACCGGTTGTTACACCGACATGATCCTGCTCTTCGGCTTCTCCGAAACGATATTTGATAACACCGAGATACTTATCAATGTTCTTTTCGGTAACGCGCACTCTTTTTTCTTTAGAAAGTAAAATTTCTTTTACCGCCTTACGAGCAAGTTTTGAAATTTCTCTTTCCAAATTACGCACACCGGCCTCTCGCGTATAATAACGAATTATACTGCAAATAGCATCATCGGTAATTTCAAGTTCCGTCGGTTTAACCGCGTTCTCGGCAAATATCTTCGGCATCAAATGTTTTTTAGCAATTTGAAGTTTCTCATCTTCCGTATAACCCGAAAGTCTGATAACCTCCATACGGTCAAGCAACGGCCGCGGCATATCCATAGAGTTAGCCGTAGTCACAAACATCACATCAGACAAATCATAATCCACTTCAAGATAATGATCATTAAATGCGGCATTTTGCTCCGGATCCAAAACTTCAAGCAAAGCAGAAGCCGGATCTCCGCGATAATCATTCCCCATTTTATCTATTTCATCTAACAAGAACAAAGGATTAGACGTACCGGCTTTTTTCATACCTTTAATAATTTTTCCCGGCATGGAGCCTATATATGTCCTTCTGTGACCACGAATTTCAGCCTCATCACGCATTCCGCCGAGCGATGCTCTGACGAAATTGCGACCTGTAGCCTTTGCAATCGACTTTCCGAGAGATGTTTTTCCAACCCCCGGAGGACCAACCAAACACAAAATCGGACCTTTTACTTTATCTGCTCTTGATTGAACAGCAAGATATTCAACAATACGCTCTTTCACTTCCTCAAGACCGTAATGATCTTTTTCAAGAACATCCATGGCTTTATTCAAATCTTTATTAACTTTAGATTTCTTTTTCCATGGAATATCCAACAACCAATCCAGATAATTTCTGACAACCGTAGCCTCGGCAGACATCACACTCATATTTTTAAGTTTTTTAACTTCTGCCAGAGCCTTATCCTTAGCCTCTTTGGAAAGTTTAGTCTTTTCAATTTTTTTCATATACTCAGAAATCTCGGCATCTTCATCACCATCACCGAGTTCTTTCTGAATAGCCTTCATCTGTTCATTCAGATAATATTCTTTCTGGCTTTTTTCCATTTGTTTTTTGACGCGGGTTTTAATTTTATTCTCAACCTCAAGCAAGGTAATTTCCGCATCCATAAAGCCTAAAATCTTTTCAAAACGTTCATTAAGAGTAGCCCCCTCTAACAAAGCCTGCTTATCGGCAATTTTAAGAGAGAGATGAGAAGCTATCGTATCGGCAAGTTTACTGTAATCATCTATTTGATTAACGGCAACCAACACCTCAGGAGGCGTTTTTTTAGAAAGTTTAACATACTCTTCAAACTGAGATAAAACAGCTCTTACCAAGGCTTCTAACTCTTGAGTATTTTTATCCGAGTCCGGCAAAATCGTAACACTGGCCTCAATATAAGACTGATTTTTATAAAATTTATCAATCTTAACGCGTTCAAGCCCCTCAATTAAAACTTTAACCGTACCATCGGGAAGACGCAAAAGCTGCAAAACCGTACCAATAGTACCGACATAATAAATATCGTCATCGGTAGGATCTTCAACCGTAGCATCTTTTTGAGTCGCAAGAATGATATTTTGGTCATTATCGACCACTTCTTGCAAAGCGTTGATAGACTTTTCTCGACCGACGAACAAAGGTACAATCATTTTCGGATAAACAACAATATCCCTAAGCGGCAACACCGGATACTTTTCTTTTTTCAAAGCCATTTCAACACCTATAATAAATTAAACACACCTTTAATATAAGAAAGAGATATTGCATCTGCAACATCAAAGCACTAACTTTTTTGCCACAGATAAGTATTTCCCGCAACGAATAACTTTATAATCCACAAAAATATTTTTTATTCAAAATAAGTGTAAATAAGTATGCAGAAAAAATTTGCAGTTTCAAAAATATCTTATATGATAAACGCGAAAAGTTGTCTGTAAAAAATAATTTTGTAGGAATCAGGAGCAAATATATGGCTTTTAATAAAAAAGCAAATTCTGAAGATGATATTCTGGTTGAAGTTTCAATCACTCTGGGTACCGCAGATCTGCGCGTAAACCAACTTTTAAAACTCGGACGCGGAGCAGTTGTTGAACTTGATCGCGGCATTAATGACTATGTTGACATATATGCCAACAATGTCCTCATCGGACACGGAGAAGTTGTCGTCACCGATAATGAAAGTATTGGTGTTAACGTTATAGATACAAACCCAAGATAGATAATTAAGAAATGACTTTACGCAAATTTATCAGACATCAAACCCGCCGCTTGCTCAATTCTAATATTTGCAGCAATCTCATAAGTTCAACTCTATGCAACTATATTCGAATGGTTCAAAAGACAACCAAATGGAAAATTGAAGGTTTGGAGAATTTCATCAACATCAAAGATACGGGAGCCGTTTGTATTGCATGGCACGGTAGAGCCGTTATGCTTCCTGTTTTTTTCAAGACAGAGTATTGTGATCTTTATGCCTTGGTATCTCCTCACCGAGACGGACAACTTATTGCTAAACTCCTGAAAAACTTCGGCATCAAAACAATTGATGGTTCCAGCAATGAAAATGCAAGCAGTGCTGCATTAGAACTTATGCGCACCTTACAAAAGGACAATACGTCTATTTTTATCGTCCCTGACGGACCTCGCGGACCAAGAATGCGTTTAGGCAAATCTCCGATTTATTATGCACACAAAACCGGAAAACCAATCGTAACCATGACATACAGTATAGCCAACTCATTTGTTATAGAAAAAGCCTGGGATAAAATGATGATTCCGGTACCTTTTTCCAAAGGGATTTTCAATATATCCGAACCAATTTATATTCCGCAAGATTCTTCCCCCGAACAACTAGAAGAATATCGTAAAAAGATAGAAAAAGATTTTAATGAAACTTGCATGCGCATAGATAAAGAATTAGAAATGATACCGGTCATACCGGATGAAGATAAACCCAAAGTTAAAAAGCATCGTTAAATAAGGAAAAAAGATATGTTTATTAATATATACAATGCACTGATAACTATTCTTTACCCCATAGCCATTCGTGGCTACATAAAAAAACGCCAAGAACGAGGGAAAGAAGATATAAAACGCTTTAATGAACGTATTGGCAAACCAACATTAAAACGTCCGGAAGGTCGCTTAATATGGTTGCACGGCGCCTCTGTCGGAGAATCAATCTCTATGCTCCCGTTAATTCATAAAATTTTGGAAACGTATCCCGATGTTCATGTAATGGTTACAACAGGAACCGTTACTTCTGCAGACGTTATGAATAAACGCCTCCCTGAACGAGCTTTTCATCAATATATTCCTATAGATAACCCTATTTTCACCAGAAGATTCTTAAAGTATTGGAAACCCGATGTTGCATTATGGTTTGAATCTGAACTTTGGCCTGCGATTCTTTCAAGTATAAAAAAGCGCAATATTCCACTGATTTTAATCAATGGTAGAATCTCTAACAAAAGTTTTAAACGTTGGCAGCAATTTGATTTCGTCTGCAAAGAATTGCTTAATTGTTTCACCCTTTGCCTCGGACAATCAGAAGAAGATGCTTACAGATTGAGAGTTCTCGGAGCTGAAAATGCAATCTGCCTCGGTAATTTGAAATATTCCGGATTGCCCCTGCCGATTGATGAAAACAAAAAAAATGATATTTTAAGTCAAATCGGAAAGCGTCCGCTATGGCTGGCTAGCTCAACACATAACGATGAAGAAATCAAAGCCGCTTCAATTCATAAACGCTTAAAAGAAGAATTTCCGAATCTATTAACGATTATCGCCCCGAGACACCCTCCCCGTGGAACAGAAATTCAACAACAAATCAATGAAATGGGATTAAAAACGGCTTTACGCTCTAAAAATGAAAAAATTACAACAAGTACGGATGTTTATATTGCCGATACCATTGGAGAAATGGGCATTTGGTATGACATTTCAAAGATTGTATTTATCGGAGGTTCTTTAATCCCGCACGGAGGTCAAAACTTTATTGAACCATCACGTGTCAGAGATGCCACAATAGTCGGTCCGTATATGCATAATTTTACGGATGCCGTAAACAGAGCAAAAAAAGCCGATGCTCTTATACAAGTAAATGATACTGTAGAGTTAGAAGAACAAATTCGTCAACTCTTAAGCAACAAAGACTTACTTGAAGCCAAATGCAGTCTGGCATACAACTGGGCAACCAGCGAGGCTAAAGTATTAGACAGTATTGTTGAAAAAGTTAAAGAGTATATTTAAGATGCGCACGCCAAGCCATTGGAAAGACATGAATTTATTGTCTTTTATATTAAGCCCTCTCGGGTTAATATATGGCTTGGCGACAGCCCTGAGAATCAAATTAATCAAACCTCAAAAATGCCCATCTAAAGTCATTTGTATCGGAAATCTCACTGCCGGAGGGACAGGGAAAACCCCAATTGCCGTCTCTATAGCTCAATTATTACAACATGCAGATAAAATCCCTTACTTCATAACCAGAGGATATGGCGGAAAATTACAAAATATCCAGGTTGATAAAAACAAGCACTCAGCTCAAGATGTCGGCGATGAACCTCTTCTTTTGGCAAGACAGGCTCCGGTTATAGTTAATCATAAACGTTTTGAGGCTGCTCAAAAAGCCTGTTCACTTGGAGCAGACTTTATCATCATGGATGACGGCTTTCAAAACCCCTATTTATATAAAGATATTTCACTTCTGGTTATTGACGGACAATTTGGTTTAGGAAATGGTTTGTGTATCCCTGCCGGTCCGATGCGAGAATTTTTCTCTCAAGGTATAAAAAGAGTTTCCGCTGTAGCCATTATTGGTGAAGACAAATACCATATTGCCGAGAAATTTAAAAATATCCCTGTTTTTTATGGACATATCTCCCCACAAAAACAAGATATAAAAAACAA
Organism: uncultured Alphaproteobacteria bacterium; assembly: GCA_944391465.1. Lineage (GTDB taxonomy): Bacteria > Pseudomonadota > Alphaproteobacteria > RF32 > CAG-239 > CAZU01. The sequence goes on along the minus strand of CALXTS010000001.1, from coordinate 77,883 downwards.
ATCAGTCATTGCCTTTGCAGGTATCGGCCGCCCATCTAAATTCTATCAATCATTAAGAGAGTGTGGTTTTGAGATTGTTCAATCATTTGACTTTCCAGACCACCATTTCTACAATCGAGAAGAATTATTAAAACTAAAAGCGGTAGCAAAAGAACAAGATGCTGTTCTTTATACCACCGCAAAAGATTTTGTTAAGATCCCATCCGATTTACAAGAAGGAATTAATGTTTTAGAAATCAGTATTCAATGGGAAAAGCCACAAGATGTTTTGAATTTTTTATTAAGTCAGTCTTCATCCCACAAATCTTCACTTCCATAAAGGAAGTCTTTTCCGTCAATAAAACGATAATTTTCATCTAACCCATTAATCTTTTCAATATCAGTTGCATCAAGTTCAATATTTAATGCGGATAAATTTTCACGCAAACGTTCTTCATGGATAGATTTAGGAATAACAATAACACCTCGAAGCACTTGCCAAGCCAAAACAACTTGAGCCGGAGTAGCTTTAACACGCCATGCAATCTCTTTAATAATCTGATTATCTAGCACGCTTCTATTACTATCTCCTCCGGAACCGAGCGGAGAATAAGCCGTAATGGCGATATTATTTTGCTTACAAAAATCAATCATCTTTTTCTGTTGTAAAAACGGATGCGATTCTATCTGGTTTACAGCGGGAATGATATCAGCCTTTTGTATTAATTGTTGTAGCTTTTTAATACTGAAATTAGAAACACCTATAGATTTTGTCTTACCCAAGAGATAAAGTTTTTCCATTTCTGCCCAAGTCACTTCCTCCGGAATATTTAAAATATCATCAGAATTTTCAGGAATACCTGTCCCTTTTCTTTGAGCCACCGGCCAATGAATCAAATACAAATCCAAATAATCCAATTGCAAATCCCGCAAAGTATTTTCCAAAGCCGGAGCCACATCTTGCGCGGCATGAGCATCATTCCATAATTTCGATGTTACAAACAATTCTTCTCGTTTAACATCTCCTTCTTTAATTGCATCTGCTAACGCTTGACCAGCCTCTTTTTCATTTCCGTAAATAGCCGCACAATCAAAATGCTTATAACCAAGTTTAATAGCCCACCGAATAGCCGAATATAATTCGCCAGGCATTGATTTCCACGTTCCTAACCCTATAATCGGAATCATACTTCCGGTATTTAATTGTACTTGTTTCATCATACTTTCCTCTATAAAACAATTAACTTTCCCCTCAGTATATAATCAGTATCTTTATAGCTTAAAGAGAATCCGATACAAAAAAGCGCAGTTTTTAAACTGCGCTTTTTTGTTATAACATTGCACTTTATTTAGTTTCCCAACTCAAGGAAAACTCATCGTCTTTAAATAAAGCCGCCAAACCGGTTACTTGTTTCATTCGTAACAACTCGTCGGCAGACATACCGATATTCTTACAAATCCAACTATCACTTTTTCCCATTTCAACCAACTCAGCCACAATATTACTCATCAAATCAACATTATGACTACCTCTGGCGCGATTATGTCGAATCGTGGAGGCCATTCTTTCACCTAAATCCTTATCAATGACCACAATAGGAAGTTTTCCGTGTTCTCTGGCATAAATCCGTTCGCTGGTTTTCATAATTGTATAACGATGGAAACCATCAACAACAATATATTTATCCCCCTCTTTGTCATAATAACACACAACCGGCTGAGTAAAACCATCTTCCCAAATGGAAAGCTCTAACAATTTCATCTCCGGTGGTGCCACTTTATTCGGATTATAGTCATTAGCAAAAACCTTCTCAACAGGTACAGCCATGACATTATAAACCGGACTAACAAAATCAGCCATTATTATTCCTCACAAACTTTTATATTTCTCAATTAATTCCTTTTCACGTTGAGTTTGTTTTTTAGTCTGAGCAAACCCCATATACTTACATAAATGGTCATTTTTGAGAATACAAACGGCCATTCTCTTCCAAGACGGAATATCAATAGTCGATTTTATATCATCAGTATTATCAGGAGTCCCCAAGAATAAGATTCTGTCTTTTTCTTTATTATACCCACTGCGACCATTGTGTCGAATACGATAATTGCAAGCCTCCAACTCCTCCAACGCTTGATCACTAACGACGCCACCTTTTTTCCACCAAAAGCGGATGGAAGTTTTAAATTTGGCAATATAATTTTCTCTAATATCATTGGGTAAAGTTGCCAACAGGAATTTGACATAAGAACGCCAGGTATGCCCTGCCGGCAAAGTAATCTTTCCAACCCCCATTAACTTAGATTTTCCATACATTGCCGCAAAATTAGCACCATTAACACGAGAAACGACTTTAGCCCAAGTAGCAGGTTCTAAGACTCTGTACAAATTGAGACTTTCCTTAGCGTTTTCGTGATATGGACTTGAAACTCTCATTTGATTAATAGACAAACCGGCTTTATAATACAAGTCATAAATTTTGTTATATTCATAGCCAAATTTTCCATTAGCAATCCAAACATCTTTTGTTGACCAATCATACATAGGATAAGCATTATAAAAATTTTTTCCCATTTTGGTCGTCCACTGAGAATTTTTCATTAACACTTTCCGAGTATTAGCATAAGCGCGATAACGATTAATAGACTCATCAGCTCTAATACCCAAAAGACAAATTGTTTTTCCCTTATGCGTTCTGGCATACCATTGCCCAAACTCGGCATACAAATCTTCTTGAGACATTTTGTATTTATAAAAATCAAACGGATTGTTTTTTAAATTGATGATATAAGGCATTTTAGGCATTTCACGAACCCAAAGTTCTTCTTTTTCATCATCCCACGGATACCAATACATCTGGTAGTTGCTTACCGCACACCTTGACCCCATCGGCAAACAAACCCAATAAGGTTCAATATCATCAATATTTTCCTCAAACATTTTGGTAACATATTCGGTTGTCAATTCATATTGAGCTTCAAAATCCTGATGAAACACCCCTATTTTTTTAGAAATATTGTGCTGACGTTTATAATCAAGCACCATACTTAGCAACAAGCCGCTGTCCTTACCACCGGAAAAAGATACATAAACATTATCAAAGTTATCAAACGCAAATTTAATTCTATCAATAGTTGCGTCATAAACATTTTTATCTTTATATATCTTCATAGTTCCAAGGCCTCATTTTTTGACATAACACTACAAACATTATTTAGCACATTTTTTTTGCGAAGTAAATTATCTTTAATCAAGCCTTCTAATTTTGTATCCACCCAAAAGTCATAAACGTTTATTTCTTTGATATTATTATTATAAAAATTATTCAGAGTTTGAATTTTATCTTTATAATCATAGGTTTGAGTAAAATAGATAATATTATTAAAACCGGTAAGATTCAAACGAGGCGCTTCAACTTTATATGTGCACAACATAATATCCACATTTTTTTCAAACCGTTTTAAAGCGTTAAGTTTGTTAGTATTACCGGACATAATCACATATTTGTTTTTTCCCAGCAATTGAGCCTCTTTAAAAAACTTAATTTCACTCAAATATTTTGTATAAATAATAACTTTTTCATTACGTTTTTGAATTTCATCGACAAGTTTGATTAAAGCCTTAACCTTATCACTGCTAATAGTATAAAAATATTGGAAACGCTGAACGACTTGTAAAAAAGCCACTCTGTCACGTCCTTTTAAAAAAGCATCTTTTTCCTGTTGATAAGATTCTTTTTCCTTCGGAGTTAATTGAAAATCAGTACTGTGATAAATAATTTTAAAATCATCTCTTAAATCAAAAGCCAAGATATAAGGACGAATCATCTTAATCAACCTTGCTTCATTTTGGGGAGTTGACCAACGTTTAGACACCTCAAAATCATCTTCATAATAAGGCATAAACGTATGCATAAACTGAGTTTTAGTCATATTAAGAATAGCAGAATCCAAAAATTGCACCTGAGAATATAAATCAGCCAAACCTTGAGTAAGCATCATTCCCGACAAAATTAAACGATAATCAAACTTGTTTTTCATGGCAATCAGACGTTTGGTTCGTCCGGTTTTAGTATTTTTGATATTAATACTCTCATCGACAACACAAAAAACCTTATTTCGGTCACTTATATTATAAAGTTTTAAATATTCATTATCTTTGACTGAAATATTTTCCATGGAAAAGAAACAAATTTTACTGGCAATATCCTCCCCTGCAACATACGCAATATCTTCCATATAAATTTTAGTAGCCAAATACTGAGAAGGAGCAATCCAAATAACATAATCAATATCATCTTTAACTTTTTTTATGATATTAAAAACAATTTTAAGTTTTTCGGGACCCATTTTCACAAATAAAGCACCAACATTGAGCTTATAAAATTTTTTACAAATACGTTCATAATCAAATTTTTTAGCCATGAGCAACCCCTCTTCTTTCATAATTTTAGAATAATCATGAAAAACCTATTTTCAACTAAAGCCCCATAAGGACACAAAAAATAGCCTCATTCTCTCCCCAGGCCGGATAATAAGAATCTATCTACAAATACAGAATTTTTATTTTTGTTTTTAAGTATATTATAAAAATTTACAAGATGTTTTAACTTTTTCAAAGCTCCCGAAAAGTATCTTTCGATATCGATAATAAGTTTTTCATCTTCTAAAACCAACAAAACAACTTTCAAAATTTTAGACAGCGACAATATAACATTTTATATCAAATTTGTAAAATCAAAAAAAAGAACAAACCAAACTCAATAAAAAACAATAAATTTTACTCAAAAACAAAATAAGTTGCACAAATTTCAAAAAAGCTATTGACGGAGCTAAAAACATAATATAAATATAAGTCCGTACCACAGATGGAGAGTTGGCAGAGTGGTAATGCAGCGGATTGCTAATCCGTCATCGTGAATAACGATGCACAGGTTCGAGTCCTGTACTCTCCGCCAATAAAAAATCCCCTTTATAAAGGGGATTTTTTATTTAGTATGTTTAATCTAAAACAATTTTTAAATATGTCATAAAAATAAAACCAACAAAAACAGCAAAAGCCGATCGCTCGGTTTGCTTTGTACCGTAAGTTTCCGGTAATATCTCATTTATAACCACAAACAATAAAGTTCCGCCGGCCATTGCCATTCCCAAAGGAACAATTTTATCACTGAATCCCATGGTTAATAACCCGATAATAGCGCCCAAAGGTTGAACCAGACCTATCAACAAAGCCGTTGTTGCGGCTTTTAATTTAGAACAATTTGCGGCAACCAAAGAAATCGCAATAGTCAAACCTTCGGGAATATTATGTAAAGCAATACCAATAACCAAACTATCCGGATTCATAAAATCTTCGGCACTAAAAGCAACACCCACAGCCAACCCTTCCGGCAACTTATGCAAAGTTATGGCTATAATAAATAACCAAGCAGCCCTTAAACTAAAATGAGGACCATGATGTCCCATATTATTATGCTCATGAGGCAAAATCGCATTCAGTATCCAAACCAAAGCCACCCCGGTAAACACAGCCAAAGCATACCAAAATCCGGCAACATGAACATCAGGATCAAAAGTCAAAATTTTTCCCATTGCCGGCACCAATAAAGAAAAGAAAGATGCCGATAACATTACTCCGGCTGCCAAATTAAGCATAAAATCTATATCTTTTTGAGAATAGCGTCGTTTTAAAAAAATCATAAAACCACCCAAACCGGTAACCAATCCGGCAAAAGCAGACGCTATTAATCCTTGAATAAAAACCTGATTAAACATAAGATTAGCTTTCCTTTCTTATCTTATTCTTTGAAATTATATCTGTAATAGAAAAGAAAAAATCATCTGTCAAACAATTTTGCAATATCAGAGATTTTAAGTTCTACATAAGTTGGACGTCCATGATTGCATTGTCCTGAATGAGGCGTCTTTTCCATATCTCTTAATAAATGATTCATCTCTTCAATATTAAGCCGTCTTCCGGCTCGAACCGAACCATGACACGCAATTGTAGCACAAACCAAATGTAATTTTTCGGTAAGTTCAAACCCCGTCCCCCACTCTGACATTTCTTGAGCAATATCTTTTATAAGCGCCTTAACGTCCGCTCCGCTAATCAGAGCCGGAATTTCCCGAATAATCACGGCAGTAGAACCAAATTCTTCAACCACGAGACCAAGTTTTTTCAATTCTTCTGCTGCCGTTAAAATTCGATCTTTTTCACAAGCGTCTAAATCTACTATTTCAGGAATGAGCAACATTTGTGTCGCTGGATTTCCTTTGAGCAGGCTCTCTTTAAGTTTTTCCATTACAATTCTCTCATGAGCGGCATGTTGATCCGTAATAATAATGCTATCTTCGCTCTGAGAAATAATATAGGTATCATGGAACTGAGCCTTAGCTAACCCCAAAGGACCGATATCACTACGTTCAACCACATCTTCCACATTTTCTACCCGAAGAGAAAAATTACGCTCCAATTCCGGTAACATGGCTTGAGACTTATAAGAAGAACCCTTCGAGGGTCTGGACTGAAAATTATACGCAGAAGATTGGGATACAAAAGAACGACTATCTCGCAAAAAAATACTTTCAGAACTCATTTCAGAAGATTTTTCAAAATTCGGAACACTATCTTGAAGGAGCTCTTGCAAATTAATCGTATTAGATGTCTTATTAGAAAATTCTTGCAAACCATTTCGAATAGCGCTTACCAACAAACCTCGAACCAAAGCGTTGTCATAAAAACGAACCTCCGCTTTTGCCGGATGCACATTAACATCAACATATTTCGGTTCAACATCAAAAAACAAAGCACACATCGGATACCGATTTGAGGCCAAAACATCTTGATAAGCGCCGCGAATAGCTCCCAATAACAACTTATCTCTTACCGGACGATTATTCACAAACAAAAACTGAGACAATGAATTTGCTTTATTAAGTGTCGGCAAAGAAACATACCCGCTTATTTTTACACTCTCGCGTTCCGCATTAATCAAAATAGAATTTTCACCAAATTCTTTTCCCATAACCGCGGACAAACGTTCCAAACGAGCATCAAATAAATCTCCGTTGCACGGCTGCAAAAATATTTTTTTCTTATCTCCGTCATAGAGGCTAAAAGATATTGAAGGATTTGCTAACGCTATTCTATTCAAAATATCAACACACTGAGCCGTCTCAGAACTTCCGGTTTTCAAAAATTTCAAACGAGCCGGCGTTGCATAGAACAAATCTCTAACCTCAATTCTGGTACCTTGTGGTGCGGCAACCGGAAGAGGCTCAGACTTTTCACCGCCATTAACCTCAATTTTCCAAGCACTGTCGGCATCTTTTACTCTTGAAATAATTGCCATTCTGGAAACAGAGGCAATAGAAGGCAAAGCCTCACCTCGAAACCCGAGAAAATTTATATTAAATAAATCATCATTTGGTAATTTTGATGTTGCATGCCTTTCTACAGCCAAAGATAACTCTTCAGGCATCATACCTTTACCATTATCCGTAACGGTAATTAAACTCTTTCCACCGTCAACCAAACGAACTTCAATAGAAGTTGCACCGGCATCTATGGCATTTTCAACCAACTCTTTAATAACAGAGGCCGGCCTTTCAACAACCTCTCCTGCCGCGATTTGATTCACCAGATTTGATGGTAAAATTCTGATAGGCATAAAAAACTCCAAATTTCAACTACTTACGAAGTTTTCTAATCAATTCGATTAAACGAGACGTTGAACTGTCATGAGAAAGCCCCGTTGCATTTCCACCGAGTTCAGGTAAAATGCTGAGAGCCATTTGTTTTCCGAGTTCAACACCCATTTGGTCAAAAGAGTTAATATCCCAAATAACCCCTTCAACAAATACCTTATGTTCATACATGGCAACCAACATACCCAAAGAATACGGATCAACTTTTTTAAGAACAATTGTATTTGAAGGTCTGTTTCCTGGAAAACTTTTATATTTTTTAAGCTCTTCAATTTCCTCTTTACTTTTTCCGGATTTTTTCAATTCTTCAACCGCTTCTTTAACGGTTTTTCCGCGCATCAGAGCTTCTCCTTGCGCCAAAACGTTAGCTAACAAAATCTCATGATGCTCACCAATCTCATTATGAGAAATAGCCGGAACAATAAAATCACACGGAACAATTGATGTACCCTGATGGATCATCTGGAAGAAAGAATGTTGAACATCTGTTCCCGCTCCGCCAAACAAAACCGGAGCCGTTGAGTATTTGATATACTGATTATCCAAAGAAACATGTTTACCATTGCTTTCCATATCCAATTGTTGCAAATAAGCCGGTAAATACTGCAAATATTGATCATATGGAATAACCGCAATACTTTTAAATCCAAAAAAGTTGTTATACCAAACGCCCAACAAAGCCATAATCACCGGAATATTCTCCGCCAAAGGTGCTGTTTTAAAGTGATTATCCATAGCAAACGCACCCTCAAGCATTTTTTCAAAATTATCCATACCGATAGCAATGGCAATTGATAACCCGATAGCCGACCACATGGAATATCTTCCGCCGACAAAATCCCAAAACTCAAACATATTTTCAGGATTAATACCAAATTTTTCAACCTCTTTAACATTTGTGGAAACAGCCACAAAATGTTTGGCAACGGCATGCTCGCCAAGAGCATCGACCAACCATTTACGACAGGTTTTGGCATTAGTAAGAGTTTCAATTGTTGTAAAAGTTTTGGAAGACACAATAAATAATGTTGTTTCCGGATCAACTTTATTCAAAACTTCTGCACAAGCTGTTCCATCAATATTAGAAATAAAATAACAGTTAGTATCCTTAGCCCAATACTTTTTCAGAGCTTCTACCGCCATTTTAGGCCCCAAATCAGAGCCTCCGATACCGATATTAACAATATTCGTCAGTTTTTTGCCGGTATGCCCCTTAAATTCACCCAAACGAACAGCCTCAGTAAATTTACGCATTTTTGCAAGTACATCATTAATCTTTGGCATAACATTTTGTCCGTCAACATAAATCGGTGTATTGGCTCGATTACGTAAAGCGATGTGTAAAACCGAACGATTCTCTGTCTTATTTATTTTTTCACCACTGAACATTTGCTGAATTTTCTCGGCAACCTTCCTTTCCTTTGCCAATGTCAGCAAATATTTCATTGTCCGTTCGTTAATTCGGTTTTTAGAATAATCAAAAGTCAAATTATCTAAAGAAATACTGAATTTTTCTGCTCGCTGAGGGTCTTTTTTAAACATATCGCGCATTTCTGTCTTGCGAAAACTTTTATAATGGCGCTCTAACTTTTTCCAAATTCTAGACTTATTAACTTCTTTACTGCTCATAAACATTTTCGTCACTCCACTTTACTAAAAACTTCCCACCGCAACACTAATCAAATTATTATTAAAATACTTTTCTGCTGCACGATTCACATCATCTAATTTTACTTTTTTTACATAAGAATTACGTTTTTTTAGAAAATCCAACCCCAAATCATATTTTTGCATAGCCAACAAAATTTCAGATATATTCTGAATAGAGGCAAAACGCAAATTATAAGAGGCTGTCAAAAACTTTTTAGCCTTATCAAGCTCAGCTTGAGAAACACCGTTTTCGCCAAAATCAAGCCATACCTTTTCAAAAAGCTCATCAGCCTGAGTAAATTTATCTGCCGTTGCTGAAAAAGCACCCACCAGCAACGGAGCCTTACCATCAATCGACATATAAGAATAAACACCGTAAGTTAAACCCCTTTTTTCTCTTATCTCCTGAGAAAGTTTAGAATTAAGCCCAGAACCGCCCAAAATATGATTAGCAATAAACAAAGGATAAAAATCGGCATCATTTCGAGCAACACCTTGAGCAACTTTCATTATCATATTTTGCCCTGAATCCAACTTTATTTCTTTATTTCGACCATCAAAATTAATTTTAACATCTCTAACAAAGTTGGCATTACCGTTTTCAGGCAAAGCACCAAAAACATTATCCAACATGTTTCTTGCCTCAATTGAAGAAATATCCCCTGCAATACCCACAATCAAATTAGAGCGAGTTAAATTATTTTTTACAAAACTTTTAAGTTGCTCTGCATTAATCTGACGAATATCCCTCTCTTTTCCCAACGGATTACGAGCATAAGGATGTGTCCCATAAACTTCTTTAGCCACGGACAAACTCAAAACATTTTCGGGATGTTCTTTTTGTCGTTTCAATGCTTCCAACATTTGTAATTTGTTTCGTTCAACATCTTCAGCATCAAAACGCGGATGAATCAAAGCCTCGCGCAAAAGCTCATAGGCTATCCGACGATTGGGCTTCGTTGTTAACAAACTCCCGTTCAAATCCTCTCTGTCTGCGGCAAAAGACAAGCCGATTGCCTTATTTTCAAGTATTTCTTTAAATGCTTGAGAATTATATTTTCCGGCACCTTCCGTTAACAACGAAGAGCTCAAGACAGCCACTCCTTGAGCATTTTCATCATCTGCGGCATATCCGGCATTTTTAAATGAAAAATTCAAACTTATAATCGGATTTGTATGATCCTCCAACAAATACGCCTTAATACCATATTTAGGAGATACGATTTCTTTTACATCAGCTTCAAAAAACTTTTCTTTTAAAATAGACGCATCAATAACTTTCTGAATATCAAAAACAAATGTATTTTTATACAAATACCAACCGCCCCAAACACATAAAGCTAAGACAAAAAACGTCTTCAAGCCCCTGTGTGAAGACCTCATATAAATTGGACGCCTACTCATTCAGCACCTCCATCAGGCAATAAAACGCCCGTAATCTGCGGAGATTTTTTTTCTAATAATGCCGCAGCTTTTTTCATATCAACAAGGCGAACCTCTTTTATTTTATCAGATTGTTTTTCAATTTCCTCCAACGGGATTCCGACAACCGCCATTGAACCGACGATATAAGCCGCATCCTTAGGATTATCTTTCAAATAGACCAAACCGGCGAGTAACTTTTGCTTAATTCTGGAAAGCTCTTTTTCATCAAGTTCGGCCAAAGCCTCTGCCCAGGCATTATTGATAGAAACAATCAATTCATCAGGGGTTATGCCGTCTTGAGGAACCGCAGATATGCTGAAAGTACCATAACTGTCAGCAACTCCGTCATAAGAAACAGAAACTACCAGAGCTTTTTTATCTCTCAATACAAGTTTTTTATAAAGTTTTGATGTATCGCCATCCCCCATATACGATGCCAACACACTTAAAGCATACTGATATTCAGGCATAAAATTAAACGACGGCGCAGCGTATGTCTTCACCACACTCACACTGTTAATCTGAGGACGAGACATCGAAATCTCTTGACGCAAACTAGGCTCAATTACCGGAGTATCTGATTTTTCGATTTTTTTCCCTTTAGATATTCCGCCATAATACTTTTCGGCCAATTTTTTGGCCGTATAAACATCTATATCACCGGAGAGAACCAAAACAGCATTGTTGGGAGTATAATGTTTTTTATAAAAATCCATAACATCTTGAGGCGTTAGGCTTAAAATTTCCTCATCAGTTCCTGTAACCGGACGGCTATAAGGATGATTTTGCCACAATCCGCGACGCATTGCCTCACCGAAATAAGCCGCCGGATTATTATCAACTCTCTGTTTTCTTTCTTGAAAAACAATATTTTTTTCCGCCTCAAAAGCCTCTTTACTAAAATTAAGATTCTGCATACGATCAGCTTCCAAAAACATAGCCATTTCCAAGCGAGAAATATCCAAACTCTGATGATATGTCGTCATATCAAGACTGGTAAAAGCATTACTTTCAGCACCGTTATCATCCATAATTTCATTAAACTTATTATCTGGAATTTTGTGCGTTCCTCTAAACATCAGATGCTCCAATAAATGAGCAACACCGCCTTTTCCGAGAGGTTCATCGGCACTTCCGGATTTATACCATAACATATGTTTGATAATCGGAACCCTATGATTCGGCACGACAATTACTTGCAAGCCGTTTTCCAAATAAAACTCCTCACCATTAAACAGCTTTGCTTGCGTCGGCCTAACCGACACAAGCATCAGCAAGAATAAAATATATGCAAAATATCTTACCATACAGCTCTATTTATTGCCTTTCAGTTGATCAATTAACCCCGCTTCTGCATCAGAAAGAGACGCATTTTCTCCATTTTGCGACTCACTTACCGGACGCAAATCAAACTCAGGAGGAAGAGATAACGGTTTGCGAGGCATGACCATAAACTCATCAGGAGCCTGATTTGCCAACCCCAAATCCGCTTTAGTTGTATTTTTGCAACCTGACAAAAAGATACAAAACAGCAAACATATAAACATCCATTGCTTAATTTTCATTTTTCACCTCTTTTTTTGCCCATATTTCAAAAAGGCTCTGCGCAATCAACAGAGTCGCGCCGACACAAATAAAGCTGTCAGCTAAATTAAATGCCGGCCAATGATTTTCTCCGATATGAAAATCCAAAAAATCAAAAACAGCTCCAAAGCGCACCCTATCAATTACATTTCCGAGAGCTCCGCCTATAATAAACCCAAGGGACACCTGAGCCAAGCGACTTTTTTCACTTCGTAACCAATAAACCAAAAAAGCAACAATCGCAAAAGCAATCACAGATAAAACAATTGCACCAAGATTTCCGTAATTATTAAACATTGAAAAACTGACACCGGTATTCCAAGCTCTCACAACATTAAAAAAAGACGAATAAACAATTCCGGCGCGTTCATCCAACAAAAGATTCAAAACAAAATATTTCGTAAATTGGTCAGATACAATCACACCCAACGCCACTAACAGCCCTAGCCGCACGTCAACTTCTCCCTTAAAAATCCAAATAACGATACCACTATATGCCAATCAGCTCTAAATAAAAAGCATTAACTCAAAGATATTCATATAAAATTTAGAACAAAAACAACTTAGCCAAACCTAAAAAGACAAAGAAACCGCCGGAATCAGTAATTGCAATTAAAAATACTCCCGAAGAGATTGCCGGATCAACCTTAAGTTTATTAAGTAATAAAGGAATTAGAATTCCAGCCAAACTTGCAATTGTCAAATTTATGAGCATGGCAATTGCAATAATCAAGCTGATGATTTGGTGTTCGGGAAACCAAATATGCGTAATCAAGGCAATCAATCCGGCAAACAACATTCCGTTTGATAAACCAACCAAAAATTCTTTTCCGATAACTCTCAGCGTATTACAAGAAGTTAATTCTTTTGTAGCCAAAGCCCGAACCACAACCGCCAAGGTTTGATTTCCGGTTGTTCCGCCCATTGAAGCAACAATCGGCATCAATACAGCCAAAATGGAAACCTGCGCAATAATATCTTGAAAACCTTTTACTACAGATGCCGCTAAAATGGTTGCAAACAAATTAGTAATCAACCAAACAACCCTTGAACGAAAGATAGAAAATACGGATCTATAAACATCACCTTCCTCAGTTCCCGACAAGTGCATGATATCTTCAGAAACTTCTTCATGAATAACATCAACAACCTCGTCAATATTGATTGCGCCGATTAAATGTCCTCGTTTATCAACTACCATTGCCGACATCCAACCATACTCTCTAAACATATGAGCGACTTCCTCTTGGTCGGTGTCAACATCAATCGGAACAATCTCACCATCCATAATATCATACAAACGTTGAGAAGGTTTTGCTCGCAAAAGTTTATCCAAAGCAATCTGCCCTGTAGGATGATACTTATCATCCGTTAAAAATATTTCATAAAAATCTTCCGGCAATTCTTGATTTTTCAAAAGATATTCTTTGGCATCTTTAACCGTCCAACCATCAGGCATCGCAACAAATTCGCGCGTCATCAAACGCCCTGCAGAATCTTCGGGATAAGATAAGGAAGACTGAACCTGATATTTTAATTCCGGATCAAGTTGCGCAATAATATGATTCTGCTCATCTTCATCCATATGTTCCAAGATTTCGACAACTTCATCAGAATCAAGTTCATTAGCAATTTTAACAATCTGAGGTTCGTCTAAGGTTTCAATAACCTGTTCCTGAACAACATCGTTTAATTCGGGAAATACATCAGGATTAATCCGATCTCCCAAAATTTCTATCAACTTTTTACGAGAACTGAAATCAAGAACTTCTATCAACTTGGCAAGTTCATATTCATCAAGCCCTTCAACAATTTTCCGTACATGAATATCGTCGCCCTCTCGCAAAGCGACTTCAATGGAATTAACCATGTGCGGTCCAATTCCCAATAAATATCCGGACTGATTTTTATTTTGAATTTTTTTCTTTCTGTTCAGAATTTTTCTTTTATGATTGAAGAGGCTTTTGTTGTGCTTTTTACTCATAATTCCCTCCTCAAATTTAAAAGTTGAAATATATCGTGCCGATTCTGAACCTGTAAAATGAATAAAAAAATAACTTAATCAAAAGATGGTGCGCTCGAAAAGACTCGAACTTTCACGGGCTTAGCCCATAACGACCTCAACGTTACGCGTCTACCAATTCCGCCACGAGCGCATTAATCTTCAATTAAGCTGTGCTTACAAATAAAGCACCTGAAAAAAATAATCAAGTATTTTTTTTAATTTATTACAAAAAAGCTCTTTAAAATAATAGATTTACCCAAACAAGAAACATAATTTATTTTTTCCGCGGCATATTTTCCGGTTCGACCAAACCACCGGAAATCACAAATTTAATCCCTTCTTCCACGGTCATTTTCAATTCAATAGTATCTTTTTTAGGAACAAAGATTAAAAAACCTGATGTTGGGTTTGGCGTCGTCGGAATAAAGATATTCAACATTTCTTCTTGAAAATGCCCCCTGACCTCACCTTTTAACTCCGCACTGACAAAACCAAGTATCCAAATTCCTTTTCTGGGATATTCCAACATTACAACTTTAGAAAAAGCCTGAGTTTTATTAGAAAAAATAGTCTCAAAAACTTGTTTAAGAAGAGAATAGACACTGGAAATAAGCGGAACCTTATTCACAATCCACTCTCCCAACCGAACCAAAAAACCGCCTAAAAAACCTGCCGTAAACATTCCGACAATAATCAAAAAGACAATTAAAACCAACAAACCAAGACCGGGAATGGCATACGGAAAAACATTATCAAACTGATACTGCGGCGGCAACATTTGATTGACCAGACGATCGACCCAAAAAATAAATTTATAGGCCATATAAAAAGTTATAGCAACCGGAGCCGTAACTAAAATTCCCGAAAACAAGTAAGCCCGAAGTTTAGCTCCCAGCTGCATAAAAACAGCCTTTTTCCGCTCCATACGAATATGTTTAATATTATTAGCCCGCTCTTTTGCATTATCCGTCATTTTCACACCATTACTCTTTATTAAACTTGAAAATTTCTCATATATTAAACCGGTTTTCGAATATCTTCTATAATAAATTGCAGATTATTTCTTCCTTGCCAGTTATCCTTTCTTAAAACACCGATAACATCAAAAGTATCACCTTTTGCTTGCAGTAAAGCCTTCCCGATTTCATTATCAGCCACACGAAAAGCCATAGCTTTCAAACTACCGCCGTTTGCCGATGATAAAATACAACGAACATGCCCCACCCCAACAATTGAGGATTTAGAAACTCTTACATTTTTTAATAAAAGTTTCGGCTCGCTGTTTCCGGCACCAAAAGGCTCCAATTTTTCCAAATAATCTGCCAATTCAAAATTAATACCCATTGCATCAAGCGTTGCATCAACTTCTATTGTCGGCGTAAGAGCTTCTCCGCCGATTTTCTCAACAACATATTGTCCGGCAAACTCATAAAACTCTTCAATTTTGTCTTCCGTTAAAGAAAAACCCGCTGCCATGGTATGCCCACCGCCCTTTGTTAAGATTCCCTTTTCTTTAGCGGCCATAACCAAAGCCCCTAAATCAACCTGCGGAATGGAACGAGCCGAACCTTTAACTTCATCATCTTCAATAGACATCACAAAAGACGGCAGATTATATCTTTCCTTTAATTTTCCGGCAACTATTCCGATAACGCCCTGATGCCAATCTTTTGCATAAACAAATGCTATCGGATATTTATTAGGATTACCTTCCAATATTTCAATAGCCGATAACATAACATAGGCTTCTATATCTTTACGTTGGACATTAAATTCGCATAATTTTTCAGCCATTAAATCAGCCTGATAAGAATTCGTTTCACAAAGCAACTTATTGCCCATATACGATTCCCCGACACGACCACAGGCATTAATACGCGGACCCAAGACATATCCGAGATGGAAAGCACTTGGCGTTTCGGTCAATCCGGCCTTATCAATCAAAGCTGTTAAACCTAGATTACCGCGATTAGCCATAACCTTAAGCCCTTGCTTAACATAAGCCCGATTTAAACCTTTCAAAGGCACAACATCGCAAACCGTCCCCAAAGCAACCAAATCGAGCCACTTCATCAAATCAGGCTCTTTAATATCAGCTTTATAAAAACCTTTTTCTCTCAATTCTCTGTTAATAGCAACCACGGTCAAAAAAACAACACCAACCGCAGCCATATAACGCAGATAAGGATAATCATTGTCTTCGTCTAAACGTTTAGGATTAACAACACCGAATATTTTAGGTAAGGAAGCCTCCGCTTCGTGATGGTCAATAACCATAACCTCCATTCCTTGAGAGGTTGCATATTCCAAAACCTCAAAAGCCGTTGTTCCGCAATCAACCGTAACCAAAACTTCAGCACCTTGAGCTTTAAAATCATCAACAGCTTTTTTACTCGGTCCATAACCTTCATCTCGTTCAGGAATATGTATCAAGGGTTCAAGCCCCACCGCACGTAGAAACAACATCAACACGGAAGATGATGTTGCACCATCAACATCATAATCCCCGATAATTGCCACTTTTTGCTTTTTTATAACAGCCTCTGCAAGCCGCTGAGAAACCTTTTGCATATCCTTAAGGACAAAAGGATTCGGCATCAGATTTTGAATTTTCGGATCAAGATAGGCAGGCACCTCATCAACATTTACACCGCGCAAAACTAAAATTTTTGCCATAATATAGGGAAGATTGTAACGCTGAACCATAAGTTCAACAATTCTTTCATCTGCTTGGGCAACATTCCACAAATTTCCGCCCAATGACTTAATTTCGGTAACTGAATTATCCACTTTTTTTTCCAATATCTCAAAATACAAAAAAGCGATTTTACAGCATTTATATTACAAAAAGCCGCAAAACCGCTTTAAAAATTCCCAAAACTTTTAATAAACGATATAAACCTCGGCGCGACGATTCAATCTTTCGCCCTCTGGCATAACCTCTTTGTAAAGCGGAGCAGAATCAGACAAAGCCTCTATCACAATTTTATCAGCAGGCTGACCGGCTCTTTTTAAAACAGCGGCAACATTTTCAGCTCTTTGTAAAGAAACCTTAAAGTTAGCCATTTTATGAGAAACGATATCGGTATTTCGTGTTCTGCTGGAAGCATATCCATAAACCTTCAAAGTCGCATTATGAGCCTTTGCCTGTTTAACTAAATTGCTTAAAGCTGCATTATATTTGCTGTCAACAACAGCACTACCATTCTCAAACAAAATAGTTTCAGCTCGATAATTTACACTGGGCTCATCAGAATTTCCAAGCATTTCATCAATCAAGGCATCTGACTTAGCTTGCTGATTTTCAGCAACTTGTTCAGCTGAACTTATACCATCTTCCACAGCCACGGGAGTAGTCTTCGCCGGTGTTACCTTATCCTCTTCAGGAATTTCAGTGTCTTCAGAACTGACATCTGCCGGAAGCTCAGGTTCTTCATCAACCTCTTCATCATCCTGCCCTTCATAAGCAGCATTCTCGGCATCAGATTTTATAGCATCATCTTCCTCGACAGAGCCACTAGTTTTATCAACTCGCCCACCCTCATGAACAACAATATCTTCCTCATTTTCATCTATTTCAGGAAAAATAACGCTGTTACAAGCACTAAGCATAAAAGAAAAACTAAATAAAAGCGTTAATAATTTTAAACTTTTCAAGTTCAGCATTGATAAATCCTTAATCAAAAAAAATACGACGTCTAAAAGTATAGATATTATATTTATGAATATAACACAAGCATAAAAAAAATTTTTTAGCAATTTAATTATAGTTGAATACTTAAAATATTTATTTGTATTTGAGAAGAGATATATTATAATCTAGACATTCATAAACCGCGGAGAAAACTCTGATGCCGACACCTGCAATCAATTCTGCTTTTGATGCTGCTAACTGGTTTTTAAAAAAATCGGAAAGCGAAGGGTTTTACCTCGAGCCCGAAAAACTCCAACACCTTATCTTTCTTGCACAAATGCACTATTCACTGCTCAATGACGGAAATTACTTGTTTCCAAGCCTTTTTATTTGTGATCACAGCGGTTTTGTAGAACCCACACTCCAAAAAGCACTTTCATTTGGCCGCCCGTTAATGGAAATTCCCGAATTTTCAGAACCGATAAACAATTTTTTAGACTTGATATGGCAAAAATACTCTCCATTAAGCATTAAAGCATTGGCTGATTTTATAAAAAAGACATCCGGCTATACAAAACATTACCAATCCGGACGCCGAAATATTGTAGATGTAAGTAATATTGCTTTTGAATTCAAAGATAATTTAAGAAATGAATCTTTTAATCAAAGCAAGGGAAACGCGCCTAAAAAGATTTTAATTTCACAAAACGGTCCCGTTGTTGTTTCACAATGGAGCCCGCGAAAACTTTCGCTAAAAAACAGCAAAAAAACTAAGGAGTAACAGAATGCACAAAATATTTAAGCTCTTTGCGCTTACTTTATTGGTCATCAGTTGTTCAGAAGAACCGGTTCAACAAAAACCGCTGACACCGCTAGTCATAAAAACCACCAACGGAGAAGTCCGTTTCATGGTAGAAACCGCCAACACCCCAAAAGAACTTGAGGCAGGGTTAATGAAAAGAGAAAAATTGGATTTCAACAGCGGAATGATTTTCAACATTTATCCAGTTCGTCCGGTCGCCATGTGGATGAAAAATACCAAGATACCTCTGGATATGCTCTTTGTAGGACCAGATGCATCAGTAATCATGCTAAAAGAAAATGCAACGCCAATGTCTGAAGAGCTTATCATCTGCAGAGAACCTGTTCGTGCCGTTATTGAACTAAATGCGGGGCAAATTAATAAAAACGCCATCAAAGTCGGCGATAAAATCACGCACGCTATGTTTAAAAGCCTCTTAGATACATCTGAAGCTCCATCCCCTGCTCCGATAGCAGCTCCTGCAGCACCAGAAAATCAGGCTGATGCAATCCCTGTCCCTAAACTAAATATTGAAAAACCGACCGCACCGGCAAACGGAAATGGCCCGTTGCCCTTACCTGCTTCAATAACCGGCGCAAAACCGACCGCACCGGCAAACGGAAATGGCCCGTTGCCCTTACCCGCTTCAATAACCGGCGCTCAAAAAGCTCCTATTGAAGTCCCCAAGCCAATTCCTGCACCCATTCCGGTTCCGGCACAATAAAAATTTCAAAACAAAAAGCCCCTACATAGGGGCTTCTTTTTAGAAATAAATACAATCTACTTCAGCTTTTCTGCCAATATTTTATTAACAATTCCCGGATTAGCTTTGCCTTTAGAGGCTTTCATAACCTGTCCGACAAACCACCCCATCAAAGCAACCTTTCCGGCCTTATATGCGGCAACATTATCAGGATTCGCACTGATAACTTCATCAATAACAGCTTCAATGGCTCCGGTATCCGTAACCTGTTTTAAGCCTTTTTCTTCAACAATCTTCTCCGGATTATCACCTGTCTCTGTCATAATGACAAAAACATCTTTGGCCGTTTTTCCGTTTATAACATCAGATGTAATCAAATCGACCAATTTTCCAAGGTTTTCAGCACTAACGGGACTTTCTTCTAATGTTATTTTCTTTTCATTAAGCATCGCAAAGAAATCACCCATCATCCAGTTTGCAACCTTCTTAGCATCTCTACCTTTAGCCGCTTTTTCAAAAAATTCTGCAGTTTCTCGACTTTCACACAAGACATCTGCATCATAAGGCGTTAGCCCCATATCATGAACAAAACGAGATTTTTTGGCATCAGGTAATTCAACCATTTCTGAACGAACCTGATTAATAAAATCATCATCTAGAACCAGAGGCAACAAATCCGGCTCCGGAAAATAACGATAATCATGAGCAAATTCTTTTTTACGCATAACTTTGCTGATACCTTTCACCGGATCAAACTGACGTGTCTCCTGTTCAATAACCCCGCCATTTTCATAAGTCTCCACATGACGATGAGCTTCTGTTTCAATCGCCTGCATCACAAATTTAACAGAGTTAACGTTTTTCATTTCGCAACGTGTACGATATGCTTCCTCTCCAACCTTGCGAACAGAAACGTTGACATCACAACGCATAGAACCTTCATCCATATTTCCGTCACAAGTTCCCAAATAACGAACAATTGAACGCAACTTACGCAAAAAAGCACCCGCTTCTTCCGGAGAACGAAAATCTGGTTTTGTAACAATCTCCATTAAACCGACCCCGGCACGATTCAAATCAATAAAACTTTTATCAGGGGAAATATCATGAATAGACTTTCCGGCATCTTGCTCAATATGCAAACGTTCAATACCGATATTTTTAGAACTTCCGTCCTCCAAATCAATTTTAACAAAACCTTCCCCGACAATCGGATACTTAAATTGGCTTATCTGATACCCCTGAGGTAAATCGGCATAAAAATAGTTCTTACGAGCAAACTCTGAATATTTATTAATAACCGCATTTAACCCTAATCCGGTTTTCACGGCCTGACGAACACATTCTTTATTTAACGTCGGCAACATACCGGGCATTCCGGCATCAACAAAAGAAACATTCTCATTAGGATCAGATCCATAATGAGTTGAAGCCCCAGAAAACATTTTAGATTTTGAAATAATCTGGCAGTGGATTTCCAAACCGCAGACAACTTCCCAATTTCCGGTTTTTCCCTGAATAATCATCCCTGTCATTTTATCTTACCTTTCTAAAATCAACATCTTTTTCCAAAGCGCTCGCCGCTTTAAATATTGAAGCCTCATCAAAGGCTTTTCCAACAACCTGCATTCCAAGAGGCAACCCCTCAGCAGACAAACCAACAGGCAAACTCATTGCCGGAAGTCCGGCCAAACTGATTGAAACCGTAAAGATATCATTCAACCACATCAAAATAGGATTCTCATTCATAGACTTATCTCCTATCGGGAAAGCCGCTGTCGGAGCCGTCGGAGTTAAAATCAAATCACATTTTTCAAAAGCTTTAATAAAATCATCACGAATAAGCCGACGCACTTTCTGAGCTTTCAGATAATACGCATCATAATATCCGGCAGAAAGAACATAAGTACCAATCATAATTCGTCTTTTAACTTCTTTACCAAAACCGGCGGTGCGAGAATTAATATACATATCATCCAAATGCTGTCCATTGACACGATTTCCATAGCGAAGACCGTCATAACGAGCCAAATTAGAAGAAGCCTCAGCCGGAGCAACAATATAATAAGTCGCTAAAGCATATTTGGTATGAGGCAAAGAAATCTCAACAATCTCAGCACCACGTTGTTTAAGGATTTCTGCAGACTTCATCCAATAAGCATCAACTTCTTTATCCAAAGCATCAACTCTGAATTCTTTTGGAATCCCGATTCTCATACCTTTGATGTCCTGTCCGATAAATTTTTCAAAATCAGGAACATCAACTTTAGCTGAGGTACTGTCTTTAGGATCATATCCGGCCATATTTTTCAGCATAATGGCGCAATCACGAACATCTTTTGCGATTGGTCCTGCCTGATCCAAAGAAGATGCAAAAGCAATAATTCCGTACCGAGAACAACGCCCATAAGTTGGTTTAATACCGGTAACTCCGCAATATGATGAAGGCTGACGAATAGAACCTCCGGTATCCGTACCTGTCGCTCCCGCACACATATTTGCGGCAACGGCAGCAGCCGATCCTCCGGAAGACCCACCGGCAACCAAAGGTACATTTTTACTCCACGGATTTACAACCGGACCGAAAGCCGAGGTCTCATTACTGCCACCCATAGCAAACTCATCCAAATTAAGTTTTCCCAAAAAAGAAGCCCCTGCAGCCAATAACTTTTCGCTAACAGTAGATTCATACGGAGGAATAAAACCTTTAAGAATATTAGAACAAGCAGTTGTTGCGATTCCTTTGGTGCAAAACAAATCCTTAATTCCCAGAGGAATCCCCTCTAATTCACCTGCCGTATTATTATTATACTTTTCTTGACTGAGTTTCGCTTGTTCCAAAGCATGTTCTTGAGTTTCACAAACAAAGGCATTAAGTTTGCGACAATCGTTCATTTTGGCAATATAAGCCTCTGTCAACTCAATTGTTGTAAATTCTTTCTTTTTAAGCCCATCTCTGGCTTCGGCAATAGTTAAATTTGTTAAATCAGACATTTTTAAATCTTTCAAATTAAATCATAAAGAGAGCAAAGATTTCAAACACATAAAAGTTTATTCGACAACTTTCGGAACAGCGAAATAACCATATTCTTGCATAGGAGCATTCGCTAAAACGGCCTGACTTTGATTTCCTTCGGTAACTTCATCATCTCTCAAAGATAAAGTATTTTCGTTAACAGAAATCAGAGGTTCAACATCGGAAACATCAACTTCATTAAGTTGCTCAACCCATTGCAAAATTTTATTAAACTCATTTTCGGTCACTTCAATTTTATCATCATCCACTCTCAAACGAGACAAGAACGCGATTCTTTTTACGGTTTCCGTATCAATAGCCATAACTTATTCCTTTTCAGATATTCATAATAAACGGCGGCAACGCCAAATTATATTTCAGTCTTTGTAGCACAGAAAAAGCGTCATTTTCAAGACCTAATTGCGCTTTAAGCTGATTAATTGAGACCGAAGGTGAAGATTTTATAACTTCCATAATTTTTTCTTGAAGAGTTTTAGGTTTCGGATAATAAACGATGCTGTATTTCTCATCAGAAGCGATAGCTGCCAATTCTTTAGCTAATTCCAAAGATTTATCAATACCACCGATATCATCAATCAATTTAAACTTATAAGCATCTTCGCCACTCCAAACTCGTCCTTTAGCCAAATTTTTAACACGATCAAGAGGAATATTTCTCTCCTGAGAAACTGTTAAAGTAAAATCTTCATATATAGAATCTAATGATTTGTTAAATATACTTTTTTCTTGATTTGAAAAAGTTCTATTTACGCTCAAAATTCCGGCATTGCTACCAAAATCTACCTCGCTCCAATTAATATCTAACTTTTTCCATAAATCCTTAAAAACCAATTTTCCGCCCAAAACACCGATAGAACCTGTTACGGTTGACGGAGCCGCCACGATTTTATCTCCGGCCAAAGCCACAAAATACCCGCCACTTGCGGCATAATCTCCCATTGAGACGATAATTGGTATTTTTTTATCGGATTTTAATTTATTCAAAGCATGCCATATTTCCTTAGAGGCAATATAGCTTCCTCCCGGAGAATTAACTCTGACAACCAAGGCCTTGATTTTTGAATTTTTGCCAATTTCCTCCAATTGAGAGACAACAGTTTCCGAACCGACTACTGTTTCCCCGTTTACAGGATTATCAATACTCTTTCCATCATTAATAGTTCCGTCAATTACCAAAAAAGCAATTTGTTTTGATGCCTTGGCGCGACTGAAATTTGAAATATAATCCCCCACACTGATTTCTTCGGCATGATACTCTTTAGCTAGCTGATTAAATAAATCCTGCCGATAAATGACATCGTCAATCAATTTATTTTTCAAAGCAGTTTCTGCGGATAACGGTGCTTGATTAACCAAATTTCTGAGAACGCTTTCCTCAATATTTCTATCAGAACTGATATCACTGATAAATTGATTAAAAATACTTTTTCCCAAATCTTCAAGCTGACGTCTGAACGGAACAGACATTTGAGCATCCGTCAAACTTGCCGCCGCTGTTTTATATTCATAACGAGAATAAAACTCAGGAAACACACCGATTTTATTTAAAAATTGCCGCGCAAAAGGAACTTCAATGGCAATTCCGGTAATTCCGACCTCACTGTTTGGTTGCATATAAATCTTATCAAAACTTCCGGCAAGATAGTATTCTGAAGTTCCCTGCCCTAAAGGACCAAAGCCGTTAGAAAACATATATGCTTTTTTTCCGGTTTTTCTAAAACCTTTAATTGCCTTTCTCAAATCCTGAATCTGAGCAATCCCAAGATTAGATATGCCGATATTTGCCACCAAGACTTTAATTCTTTTATCAATCGCCGCAACATTAATGGCTTTAATTAAATCATAAAAAGCAATACTCCGCGTTTCGCTGATTTCGGTTAATAAATTGTCTTTACGAACTTCACTATAATCATCATCAAAATCAATTGTTAATATTGCAGAAGACGGAACAGCCGCAGGAGCCCCCGTTTCTTGCCGCAACAAGCCGATAATAGAAAGCAAAAAGATAATAAATAACAATCCGAAAATAGCAAAAGCATAAACCAAAGATTTAATTAATATTTTGGTATTAATGACTTTTTTTCTGCGTAATTTCCTTTCCGGAAACGGAGTACTAACCTCAACCATATTTTCCTCATTATAAAACAGCTTTGCAGTTATTTTAATAAAATATCATTCATTCACAAGCACATTTTAAGAGTTACACTCCCAAAAAATTCTATAAAACAAAAAGCCTTCTCCCAAACAAGGAAGAAGGCTTTCAAAGATTTCGAAATACTTATTCGCTGAGCATTGCTGCAGTTGCCGGAATATTATCCAGATTCAACATCCCCTGAATGTGATAACCGCAGTCAACATGAATAACTTCACCGGTAATACCTGTTCCGCAAGCAGAAAGAAGACCTAATGCAGCCATTCCGACTTCTTCTTGAGTAACATTACGCAACAACGGAGCGTTTAATTCATTCCAATGCAAGATTTTACGAAAATCGCCGATTCCCGAAGCAGCCAAAGTTTTAATCGGGCCGGCAGAAATGGCATTAACACGCACACCTTGTTTTCCCATATCCATAGCGGCATATCTGACAGAAGCCTCTAATGCGGCTTTAGCCACACCCATAATATTGTAGTTAGGCAAAACTCTCTCACTACCCATATAAGTCAAAGTAACGATAGAACCACCTTCATTCATAATCGGAGAAGCATATTTGCAAGCCTCAAGGAAAGAGAAGCAAGAAATCTCCATGGTCATTTTGAAGTTATCGCGAGTTGTATCGATTGTGCGACCTTTAAGCTGATTTTTATCAGAGAAAGCAATTGCATGTACAACAAAATCAATTTTTCCCCATTTTTCACCCAATTCTTTAAAGCAGTTTTCAACACTTGCTGAATCGGAGACATCACATTTAATCAGCAAAGCCTCTTTATCCAACTGAGCTGCCAAAGGTTGAACTCTTTTCTCCAAAGCCTCATTTTGGTAAGAAATTGCCAATTGAGCACCCTGACTGTTCAAAGCCTGAGCAATTCCCCAAGCAATAGACTTGTCATTTGCCAGACCCATAATCAGGCCTTTTTTACCAGCCATCAAAGCTGTAGTCGCAGTCATATCTTTTTCCTTTACTATTAATTAAATATATCTTGAATTCTATCCAGATTTTTATAGAATTAAAAGCAATTTGTAAATAACTTTTTTTAAGGGTGTCGAATGTATATTAAAAACTCAACTCAACCATTGAAAATAAAGTTTTCAAATCTGCAAAAAACATTAAAAGAATACATCAGATACCTTTTTATCAGAACCAAAGATGATACAATATTTCGGGTAGCCGCCTCATTAAGTTATACTTCATTAATTGCAATAGTACCGTTGCTTGCAATCGGATTGGCAATATTTTCGGCTTTTCCGGTATTCAGAGGCGCCAAAGAACAAATGCAAGAAATTATTCTCCGTAATTTTGTACCGGATATAGAACAAGAATTGAGCCAATACTTTGCTGATTTTGTGAATGCGACAGCACAATTAACGACAATCGGCGTTATCGGAATAGCCATAACGGCGATTTTAATGCTTTCGACGATAGAAAACAGCCTTAATTTTATATTCAAAGTACACAAAGCGCGTAATATAAAAACAAAGATTACTCTTTACTGGACCGTCATTACATTAGGACCTTTGTTATTGGGAACAGCTTTTTCCTTGCGTGGATACGTTTATACACTGCAAAAATTCATGCCTGAATACATAATCAGTTCAGAATTTTATCTAAGTTCTGTAATTCCGAGCATTTTCACTTTATTGGCTCTAATTCTTTTATATGTTTTAGTTCCCAATAAAAAAGTTCCTTTTTGGCACGGATGCCTGGGAGCTTTAGCCGCCCTCATAATGTTTTTGATACTGCGCAAATTTTTTGGTTCTGTTATGTCAGCCGGAGCTTTATACAAAACATTATACGGTACCATGGCCGCAATACCGGTACTGTTAATTTGGATTTATTGTACTTGGATTGTCGTAATCTTCGGAGCTATCATTACAGCATCATTATCGGAATTCAAAGATTTCAAAACATTTCAAGAAGCAGCCAAAACCGGAGAAAACCTCTATCCGCGTAAAAAAAAGTATTATCATATAAAAAAACCCTTGCCAAAAGAACAAAAATAGAACATATTACTTTTAACAAGGGATAACTGAGAGTCTGAAATTGTATTTTTCAACAACTCGGATATAACGGAAATATAATATAAACTTTATTATAAGGTAGAATAATATGGATAAAGATAAAGCTCTTGACGCGGCATTAAGCCAAATTGAAAAAGCCTTCGGCAAAGGCTCAATCATGAGACTCGGACAAGATAATGCACATGTAGATATTGAGGCAATCTCCACCGGCTCTTTAGGATTGGATTTAGCTCTCGGTATCGGTGGAATGCCCCGCGGACGAATTGTTGAAATTTATGGTCCGGAAAGTTCCGGAAAAACAACCTTAGCCCTCAGTGTTATTGCTCAAGCCCAAAAAAAAGGCGGCACTTGCGCTTTTATTGATGCTGAGCATGCTCTGGACCCCTCTTATGCTAAAAAAATCGGCGTTGATATTGAAAATCTGCTGATATCTCAACCGGATGCAGGAGAACAAGCATTGGAAATCACAGATACTCTGGTTCGCTCCGGAGCAATAGATGTTCTGGTTGTCGATTCGGTTGCCGCCTTGGTTCCCAAAGCGGAGCTTGAAGGAGAAATGGGCGATTCTCATATGGGACTGCAAGCTCGTTTGATGAGTCAGGCACTCCGAAAATTAACTTCAACAGTAGCCCGCTCCAATACACTTATCATTTTCATTAATCAGATTCGCATGAAAATCGGCGTTATGTTTGGTAATCCGGAAACCACTACCGGAGGTAACGCTCTTAAATTTTATGCCTCTGTTCGTATAGACATTCGCAGTATCGGCAAACTTAAAGACAAAGAAGATATTATTGGTAGCCAAACGCGTGTAAAGATTGTTAAAAATAAAGTAGCTCCTCCGTTCAAAGTTATTGATTTTGATATCATGTACGGTGAAGGAATTTCCAAAACGGGAGAGTTGTTAGATTTAGGAATTAAAGCCAACGTTGTTGAAAAATCAGGCTCATGGTTTGCCTACAATGGAGAAAAGCTCGGCCAAGGCAGAGAAAATGCCAAACAATTCCTTAAAGATCATCCGGACGTAGCTCAAGAAATTGAGAACAAAATCAAAGCCGATGCCGGACACTTAAGCAGTGAATTAATCGGAGATAATGAAGAAACATCGGTAGATGAGGACTAACCTCGGACTAACTAACTCCAAAGCCCCTCGTTTGAGGGGCTTTTTGATTATAAAACATCTCAAAAGTTGAACATACAACTGGCATATGCATGTATTGCAACATAATCACTCATATCTGGCTGATATCCAGTTTCTTCTATAGGTAAAGATTTTGTCGTCACCATTCCTTTCGTAGCAGATACACCACCTTTGTGTGTATAAGTGTTTGCTGCTTTATACATGTATATTTGAGAAGCAGTTCCTGTTGCAGAAATATAATAATCGGTTTCTCTAAAATTATTATCATAAGTTCCATCCGCATTCAAAATATCAATTCTGATTGATTGTAAATCGCTGATGGAAGGTGCATACCAAGATTT
Organism: uncultured Alphaproteobacteria bacterium; assembly: GCA_944391465.1. Classification (GTDB taxonomy): domain Bacteria; phylum Pseudomonadota; class Alphaproteobacteria; order RF32; family CAG-239; genus CAZU01. The sequence continues at coordinate 49,692 of CALXTS010000001.1, read as the reverse complement.
TCCTCCTTCATTATAAATGCTGCAAGCCAAAGTAAAATCTTCAATAGCACTAATTTGAGATACTGCATTTTTTTCCACATTTAATACTTTTCCGGAAGCGACCACTACTCCTAAAGTTTTTGTCCCTGATTTTGTTTCTTCTTTTCCGCAAGTATCATCACTATAGTAAAAATATCCGATACAACATCCGCTTGTGCAACACTCCGTTGCATAATCGGTTCCTGGATAACTAGATATTCTGTTATCAACGTACCTACTTACACAAATAGAGCCACTGATATTACCAGAACAATTGTCTATAGTATATTTGTATTCATCGCCGCAATCACAAGATTTATAAGATTCACTAATACATTTCCCACTATAATCTTCGCTTTTACAACAAGAACCGCCGCCTAAGGTACCACTACAAGTATAGCTATAATATTTATAATCGCTCGGACATGTACAATATTCATGTTTATACTGTGTTCCGTCATAACAAGATTTTCCGCTTGGTTCTTTAGGAGAAGTGCAATTGCTGGTGGTATATGTATAACCACAAACACAAGCACTGTAGTGCGTTCCGCTGCTGTCTCTACACGTCGTTCCTGAAACTGAACCTTCACAGTTTGATGACGTATAAGGATATTTTGATGTATCACAAGACTGAATACATTCCTTATAATGAGTTCCTTGTGCATCTTCACAGGTACTTCCGGCAAGAGTATAGCTGCAGTTGCTTTTGGTATAAGGATAATCATCTTCTTCGCATTTTTTCTCGGAGCAGAAGTAATAATCCCCGAAAGGACACTTCATTCGGCTCAATCCGTTGCACTTACTCTTAACCTCCGAGCCGGAAACCTTAAACCCGAGCGCCGTACAATCCGGAGCTTCTTCACAAGTCATCGCATAGCTTATTTGCGGTAATATCAAACAACCAACCCCATACCATAACGCATACTTTCTGTAATCTTTCATCGCCTTTCTCCGTCCTTGTTACTATTCAACCAAACTGCCCATGGATACCCACGCAGAAATCGCACCGTAGTTTATGCCGCTTTCCTCATAACACGCCTCATAATCTATCTTGCCTTCCGCACACTTGATTTGGATACATGCTCCGCACGCCGTGTTTCCTGCATATTCTCCGTTATAAAAAAGCGCTTTCGTGTCATCGGAACAACTGTCTATCTTTCCGTACGGTTCCGTACATTTCTTTTCTTCACACTTCCCGCATATCCGATTTCCCAAATATATCGGCATATTGTTGGAATCTACCGCGTTACTGTATTCAAATCCTTCCGGATGCTCTTCTTTTTCGCAATTGCCTAATCCTAACGTGTAACCTTCCGGACAGTATTCACAACTGTCTATACCAATCGAACCAGCCTCACTGTAACTCCCTTCCGGACACGCCATACAGGTCGAATTATCTAAATAATAACCCGATAAACATTCAACCTTCTTACAACTTCCGTCCGATTGTTCCGCCGTGCCGGCTATACAGCCGCAACTTCCGTCGGCTTTAATTTCTTTATTGACGCTTCCGTCACAAATACAGTTGTTCTTGTCGTCCATAACATAACCAGATGAACACCGACACGCGCCATTTATCAGTTCTTTATGGTCAACCGCCTCACAAACACAACTCCATGCCCCGTCAACTTGTTTGCGACTATATCCTGAGCTACATAAACAATAACCGTTCTTAACGTTTCCGTTATCACAATCACACTTGTAACATGAGCCGCTGATACTTTTCTCAGAACTCTCCGTACAGTTATAACCTTTCATCTCATATGAACTTTTCTCGGAACTTGTTTTGTAACTTGAATTGATGATTTTACAGCTTTGCGCACGACAGTTCTTATAACATACCGTTATCTTTTCTTTGTTCATTTCATCAATAACGCTTTTTTGCTCGCAGACATAACCGCTGCGCATCGTATCGGTCATACCTAAACGAAGACAAGTTTCCGCATATCCGTAATTTGCATGAGGAAGAAACAAAACTGCCGCTTGGGCTTTGCAGATAAATAAAAAAAGACTAAGGATGAATACTGAAATAAGATGTATATGCTTCTGCATGTCCGTTCTCCTCAATAATAAACTGAGGTAATATACGGACGGAGATTTATATTTCGGTGGCGCCAAAATATATTTATATTATCAGAGTTATTTATATGTTCATAGTATGCGAATATCCTTAAACATTAAAAATATCCGCCAGCATATTACTCCTTCAGTATATCCCATCAAAAACACAGAGTCAACAAATAATTTTATCCTAAGGACAAAATTTATTGCAGCAAGTAAAAATCCGTCGGAATTAACGTTCCGACGGATTTTAATAAATGCAAAAACACTAATACATTTTACAACAATCCTGTAGGGCGGACAAAACTAGGCATAACTTCTACCGTTTCACTCCCAGAAACCTTCTGTAAAGACATATCTTGCTGTACGGTTGTAATCTTAGAAACATACACACAATTAAATCCGGGTAATTTATTATAATAATCCTCAATACCTTCAATATGCTCATTTTTCCCTAAATAGAGGATTCCGCCTTGTGCCTGATAAGAACTTATTTTTGCTAAAAGCAATTGTTGATATTCCGGAGAAAAGAAACGCAAAACATTCCGACAAAAGATAACATCAAATTTATTTGAAAAAGTAATATCCTCTAAAAGATTATAACGACGAAAATCTACCATACCTCTAATATCATCATTAATTACCCAATTAGCACCTTCCTGATGAAAAAACTTCAGAATAGATTTCACATTTAAACCTGTTTGAACTTCAAAATTATTATAGATACCTTTCTGAGCTTTATTGATAGCTTCCGCAGATAAATCACTACCCAAAATTTCAATATTCCAATCATCCAACCCCAAAACGGTATTTTTTACAGCCATCGCGATTGAATATGCTTCTTGACCGGTAGCACACCCCAAACTCCAAAAACGGATTTTTTTACTGGAACGGTTGTTTTCACGTAAATTTGGCAACAAAATAGTCTCAAAACGCTGAAATACGTCAAAATCTCTATAAAAAGAAGTATCAGACAACGCCAAACTCTCAACAACTTGAGAAATCAAAGCTCTTGCACCCAATTTAAGTTCATCAATTAAATCTTCAACATCGGGGTAATTTTTTTCTCGAATAAAATTAGAGATTTTTCTATCAACAACAAAATACTGTTCTTCATTAAAATCCCAACCGGCATACTGACGCAGGAGTGAGGTCAAAAATTCAAAATCACTTTTTCTCATATTTCCCCTCCTACAACAACCCTAAAATAGTTAATTTCGTCGCAATAATTTCCTCATCAAAGGGGCGAAAGATATAATCATCCGCACCACCATCAACAGCTTCTTGAGCCTTTGAAATATCATTAAAAGAAGAACAAAAAACAAATTTCGGCTGTTTTAAACGAGAATACCCACGAATTTTATACAAAACATCAATACCATCCATTGCTGGCAACTCCCAGTCGCTGATAATCAATTCGGGCTGAGTAGTAAGGCAATTCTCCAATAATTCTTCACCATCTTCAACCTCAGAAACCTCGAAACCGAAATTCGTCATAATTCGGCTTAAAAGCATCCTTATTACTTTAGAGTCATCAGCAATAACACATCTGGGCATATCAGTTTTTTACTCCACTACCAATTCCAAGTTCGGGGAATTTATAACATAAAGATTAATTTTTTGTTTCCTTAATAAAGAAATTAAAAAATAAACCGGAGCATATTGCGCCGAAGGTTCAGTCTCTTCACCATTTAAAATATTTTTTACTGTTTTTATTTTCTCATCTGACATTGAATAATCAGAAATCGGAAATACCCTAACCCGTCCATTTTCAGAAACAACGTTAATTTTTCCACCTCTAATAAAAATATCGGACATAATCATAATCATAACCAAAACAGCTTTAGTATAGGTTGAATTTTCCAATTTCCAATCAAGCATTATCGGATAATTTTTATTTCCAAGTGTCTGAAGATAGTTATTTACAATTTCCTTTACAAAATCAAAATCTTCAAGATTAGTGTTATTTAGTCCGAAAGCAAGCCGAAAAAATTTAAGACGAGACGCTAAAACTCCGGAACCCGTTTTAAAAATAGAGCGAATATCATCTAAAAACTCGACATCACCCTCTTCCAACAATTCCACACCATTTGCAATAACTCCGACATTTCCGACAAGATCATGACTTATACGGGTACAAATCAATTCGGCAATTTCAACAGATGACAATTCATTACTCATTTTACTAAACTCTTTCAATATTAAAAACTATACAAATCCGTTGCCAAATATCGCTGATCTTCGCGTGACATTCTCGTATAATCAAGCTCCCTAAACATAGGATCTTCCAAAACCAATTCTCCGGTTTTTGCTTTAAGATAGGCTTTTCCGTTACCCAAGCCCCATGTAACCATCTGTTTATTATCGGGAACCCCATATTTACGATTAATTCGCCTCCAAAAATCATAAACTTTTATATTGTAAAGATACATAGCCTTAGGACTGTTTCCGGTAAGAGCCGAAGCCATACTCTGATACATAATTTTATAAGCCTTATTATCCGTAAAATTACTGGTAAAGAAAACCTCAATCTCTTCTTTTGTATCATATTTGGCATACTTTGTATGTTGCACATATTGATGTTTGTCTTCTTTAGCTTTTTGTATCACACAGGCCTCCAACCTTTCATAACCGACAACACCGCTGTTTCGGCATTTTTCTTCATTTCTCCATTTTATAAAATTAGGGATTTCAAGACGTTCCATAACCTTTTTAAACCCTCTGTTTTGCATAATACCATCAACTTGCTTGAGAGTCATACGTAACATCAAACCGGAAATATCAAAAACCGAAGCATTTGAACGTTTATTAGTTCCGGAACGCGCCTTATCAACCAAATCCTCCAAACTATCTTCTCCTGATGATAAATCCTTAAACTTAGAAAGAGCTTTCTCACTTGAAATCTTATCAATCCAGGTTTGCTTGTTTCCGGCATCAGCTGTTTCTTCGGATAAAAGGAAATCTTCCTCTCCGGCAAAAGCATTTTCTTCTGCAACATCCGTATCAGAAAAATTCTCACTCAAACTTTCCTGATTAAGTTCTTTTTCCGGCAGTTTCTGTTCTTTTTGAGAATCTGAATCAGCTTGAAGCATAGGAACTTCAGGAGTCGCATTTGGTGAAGGCAACTCCGTACCGGATGTTATATCTTCTTGTTTATTTTCAGGAGGCAAAACAGGTGTTTCATCACCGATATCAAACGTATCCGCACCAAAAATATCGCCTTGTTCAAATTCCGGTTTAGTTTTGCTCATCTGAGCATTTACCATTTCAAGTTGCTCATAATTAACCGCACCGCCATACATATACGGCACGCTGTCTTCACTGGCAAAAGCCATTGAAGAGAAAAAAGCAAAGCACAATGCTCCTGATATATATAAACAAAACTTTTTATTCATCATTAAAATCAGCCAATTTTTTATAAAATATACTAAGTTTAATTCAATATAGCAAACATTAAGCACAACTTATCATAAGAAGTTTTTATTTACATTTGATAAGAATAAATTTATAAAAAACCCAACATAAATAAAGAAGGTAATAAAAATGGCAGAGAAAGTTCACATTGTAGGAGCAGGATTAGCCGGCTCGGAAGCAGCTTGGCAACTCGCCAAAAGAGGGATAGAGGTCATCATTCATGAAATGCGCCCAAAAAAATTCTCTCCTGCACATAAAAGTGAATGGTGTGCAGAACTTGTTTGTTCCAATTCACTTCGTTCAGATGATTTCGAACACAATGCCGTCGGACTAATGCATGAAGAAATGCGTCGTGCCGATTCTTTAATAATGCAATGCGCTGATGCCTGTAAAGTCCCCGCCGGAGGAGCCTTAGCCGTTGACAGAGAAGGCTTTGCCCATATGGTAACAGAGAAACTGCACGCACACCCATACATAAGTTTTATTAATGAAGAAGTAACCGAGCTACCAGAAAACAACAATGAAAAATACATTATAGCCAGCGGACCACTGACATCTGAAAACTTAATCAAAGCCATACTCAAGGAAACCAACAATCAGTATCTTAATTTTTACGATGCCATCGCTCCTGTTGTTTACAAAGATAGCATTGACTTTACAAAAGCCTGGTATCAATCTCGATATGATAAAGGGGATAAATTTGATTATATCAACTGCCCCATGAATAAAGAACAATATGAAAAATTTATTGAGGAATTGCTCAAAGCAGATAAAGTCGAATTCCATGACTTTGAAAAAGCTGAATATTTTGACGGTTGCCTTCCGATTGAGGTAATGGCAGAAAGAGGACGCGACACCCTGCTCTATGGTCCGATGAAACCGGTCGGACTAACCAATCCGCACAGCCCCAACATAAAAGCACATGCCGTTGTACAGCTCCGCCAAGATAACAAGGAAGATACTTTAAGAAATATCGTCGGTTTCCAAACCAAATTAAAATATGGAGAACAACAACGTATTTTCAGAATGATTCCGGGGCTTGAAAATGCCGAATTTGCTCGCTTGGGAGGAATACACAAAAACACTTTTATAAAAAGCCCGATAGTACTAGATAATTATCTGAGATTAAAAAGCAAACCTCACATCAGATTTGCCGGACAAATCACCGGCTGTGAAGGATATATTGAAAGTGCATCAATCGGATGGCTTGCTGGTTATTTTACAGCTTGTGAAGTTTTAAAACAAGAAGCAATTCTTCCGCCGGAGACAACTGCGTTTGGAGCAATGTTAAAACATTTAAGAGATGATACAAATATTGAAAACTTCCAACCGATGAATATAAATTTTGGGATATTTCCGACCATCAGCGGCGAAACGACAGCAAACGGAAAATTTCATAAAATCAAAGGAATGGATCGTAAAAAAGCCTATACGCAAAGAGCTTTGGCTGATTTACAAAAATGGCTGGAGGCAATATGAACAAAATACGCAAAAAAAATGCACCTGATGAAAATTTTACCGTCGGTAAATTTATAAATAAAAAACTGCGCCCTTTAGTCATGGCATATTACAAAGCAGCGCGCAGTGCCGATGATATTGCGGATAATAATGAATTAAGTCCGGACGAAAAATTACACCTTCTAAACCAATATGAAACAGCATTTTTAAATCCCCAAAAAAATAAAGCAAGTACCGAAGCCAGTGCCCTCGGACAGTTATTTAAATCTGAAAATTTAGACGCCTCACTTTATACGGATTTATTAAAAGCCTTCCGTCGAGATGCTGAGAATATCAGACCTCGGATTTGGGATGAACTCATAGATTATTGCAACTATTCAGCAGTACCGGTCGGACGTTTTATGTTGGCCATTCACAATGAAAATCCATCAACCTATCTTCCGGCCGCAACACTATGTACCGTCCTACAAATCGTCAACCACATCCAAGATATAAAATATGACGCGATGATGCTACGACGCATATATCTACCTGAAGATATGTGTAAACATTATGATGTCCAAGATAGTGATTTGTACCTGACATACAGTACACCAGGGCTTACAGAACTCAAAAATGAAATTCTCGCCCGCCAACAATCCATGCTCAAAGATGCCGAGCTTCTTCCCTCAATTGTAAAAAACAAACGTTTGAAAATAGAACTCGGAATTATACTTTCTTTAACTAATTGTATGATAAAAAAACTACAAAAGAATGATATTCTCTCACAAGAAATTAAACTATCCCGTACTGATTGGATAAAATCATCCATAATCGGAGGAATGAGAGGGTTATTTACCAGAAAAAGAACTGTCGGAACAATAAAATGAATAACATCAAAAACATGGTAAAAAAATCAGGAACATCTTTTTTTTGGAGCATGCGTTTCTTGCCTCGCGCCCGTCGCAATGCCATGTTTACCATATACGCCTTGTTTCGGCATTTAGATGACATTGTTGACGGCAATGACAGTGTTGAAGAAAAACTGGAAATAATCAACGACTGGCGAGAAGAGATGGACAATATTTTTGATAAAAAACAGCCCAGCACGGATATTGGCCGTCGCATTTACAAAAACTGTATGAGATTTGGTCTTCCCAAAGAAGAGTTTATCCGTATGATAGATAGTATAGCCATGGATCTCCCCTTTCCTATTCAAGCCCCGTCAATGGAAGATTTTAAACGTTATTGCCGAGGAGTTGCCGGCGTTCCCGGAAATTTATCTTTAAGAATTTTTGGATGCAAAGACGAAAAACAAATCGAAAACTTGTCCACCTCGCTGGGAACAGCTTTGCAAATTACCAATATTTTACGTGACGTAAAAGAAGACGCCATGGCGCAACGGCTCTACATCCCTGAAGAATGCTTGCGAAAAGCGGGAATAATATCCAGGGACCCGATGACTGTTGTTGTCGATAAAAACTTAGCTATTGCTCGAGAGGATCTTGCTCAACTTGCCGATGAATATTATCAAGAGGCTTTCAGACAAATAAAGAAACTTGATAAAAAAATAGCCCGTCCGGTAAAAGCTATTGCATATGTTTATAAAAGATATTTTGATATCATGCAAAATCGTGGATGGGAGATAATATCGCCCAAACCAAAAGTCAGTAAATTTTTAAAACTCTGTTTGACACTCAAAGCCTATATGGAAAAATAATAATGCCAAACCAACCGACATATCATATTATAGGAGCCGGAATTGCCGGATTGATGTGTTCACGTTTTCTAAGAAAACAACGCCCGCAAAGCAAAATTATTATCTATGAAGCAAACAATCGTCCCGGAGGACGCTGTTATTCATATGATGACAAAGAAATGGGGTGCCGCTTAGATAATGCGACACATGTAATTTTGCGAGGAAACAGAATGGCTTCAGCTCTGACCGGAGTTCATCGCTGGCCGTCCCAAACCTACTTTTGGGATGCAGAAAAAGACACCATTACCAGCAAAATTTTCAAATACCATCGACAAATACTCAAATCAATGTGCAACACTCAAGCCGAAGATATTCCCCGCAAAATGATAAAAAATATCTGCTGGAAACTTTTTCCGTGGAGCAAACACCAACTCGGCGTCTATTTTTCAAAAAATGATTTAACACAAAGATTAATTAATCCAATGCTTATCTACGCAGATGAAATAAAATACGGACATCGCTTAGAAAGTGTAGGTGTAGAATTTGGAAAAATAGCAACCTTACACTTCAATAAAGGAATATTGGAGTTAGATAAAAATGATATTGTTATTGTTGCTTTAGACGCAGCTGCTTATTCAAAAATATTTCAAAGTCGCGATTTTACTTTTAACAGCATAATCAACGTTCATTTTCGCACGTCACAAGAAATAAATTTACCTAAATTAGCCGGCTATATGGGAATAATAAACGGATTAGCCGATTGGGTATTTATTAATGAAGATATTGTTTCATTCACAATTTCTGATGCTCGCATGACAGTTGAAGAAATAAAAGCCCTCCCCGAAAGACTTTGGAAACAACTAGATATCCTTCGTGGAGTAAATTCAGCTTTTTTACCTCCACATAAAGTTATTATTCACCAAAACGCAACCATCGCACAAGATGTATATAACAATATTCTCCGCCCTGAAAACGCACAAACAAAATATGGAAATATGTTTATTGCCGGAGACTGGACAATGAAAGATTTCCCATGTTCCATTGAGGCGGCTATCCTTTCGGCAAGACGAGCCGTAAAGACGGCTTTAACCAAAGAGAAAAAGCAAAAATAGGAATATTTTCCTTGACTTTATCAATTTAATTTGTTATAGATTATTTCGGCAAAGGGATAATTTTGCCATTTTAAAACTCTTTTCTGCACAGAAAAGAGTTTTTTTTTGCAATTTAATACAAGGAACACTCATGGAAAAAAATATTACAATTGATGAGACCATTCCGCACATCAACTATATCGCAGATGGTCTTCAAACCACGTTTGTCTTTCCGTTTTTAATCTTTGAAAGCGGTAATATTTGCGTTTATATTGACAATATAAAAACCAATGAAGGATTCAGCATTGAGTTTTCAACATCAGAAACCGGAGGCAGTGTTATATTTGGAACTCCTCCGGCTAAAGATACCGTCATTTCAATTGTCAGAGAACTAAGCATCAAACGCGTCAGTGACTTTCAAGAAGGCGGAGAAATAAGAAGTAAAGCACTCAATTATGAATTTAATTATCAAATAGCTTGCACCCAACAAATTGCCGAAGCACTTAATCGCTCTTTTTTGCTTCCGGTCTATTCAAATAATTCCGGACTTAAAAAAGAATTTCCGCAACCTTCTCCAAATAAAGCCATTATCTGGAATAATGATGGAACCGGATTAACCAATTCAAAAATTCAAATTGATGAATTTAATGATTTGATGACCACATACCACAGTGAAACACTCAATGCAGCTCAAAATGCCCAAGCAAGCGCAACATCAGCGCAAACCTCGGCAACGGAATCTCAAAATGCATTTGAAAAAGCTAAAGAAGAAGCTCAACTGGCTCAACAAGCCTCTAGAGAAAGTCGTTTTTTACATATTGGCAGTATAATTAGTTTTGATCATCCGGCATCATACGCAGGCCTACTTCCGTTAAATGATCCAAATTACGCTGAAGGATATTTAATAAGTGGATGTGATAGCGGCTATCCTGATTTCTGGACAGAAATGTTACGGCTAAGGGCCTTATCAATTAATAATGAAGAATATGCTCAATACGCCAAAACGCAAGAAGAATACACCGCAGAACTTTTAGCCAACACTGATGAAAGTGGCAATAGTTACTGTCGTTTTTATGTAGTAGATGAAGAAAACAAAAGTGTAAGACTTCCATATTTTGGCAATAAAGAAAACAATGGTTTATATTTTTATATTGTCATTGCCAACAAATTTGAAAATGTCAGTGAAGCTCAATTTGCCAGCATTCAAAATTTGATAGACCAAAAAGTTGGAGAAGCCGTAAAAACAGACTTGAGCAACGTCATGCCCGGAATAGATTTTGTTGTTGAAAGTTGGAGCGAAGGAGAGAGCTGGTACCGCAGATATAAAAGTGGTTGGCTTGAACAAGGTGGTTATGCTTTTTGGACAGACAATTCATTAAGTAAATTTCCGGTAAATTTGCTACAACCTTACCGAGATACCAATTACCACATTCAAACAACATTAAGATGTTACACAAACCAACTAGACTACTATGGTAATACATTTCTACAAACAACAACGGGCTTTCGCACTCGCAGCGTTTCAACAGAAGAAGGCGAATGGGGCATTATCTGGCGAGCCTATGGATATGGAGCGGAACAAGCATGAAAGGAATAAAAAATGGATAATCTTTTAAAATACCCTTACACGGCACAACAATACGCATCTTTTGCAGCCAAAGCAACCAAGATGAGCTTAGAACTTAGCGAATTGGAAAACCATGATATCTGCATGGTCTCTCCGCGAGAAGATACGCTAGGATATCGGCAAAACAGAGAATTAGCGTACCCTCCTCTCGCCGAACAATTAGATATGATATACCATGATATGGTTAATCATACAACGGTATGGAAAGATTTTATTAGCTCAATAAAAAAACAATATCCCAAAAAATAAAAAATAGAGAAGCCTTGTAATTTCCGCAAGGCTTCTCGCAAACAACAAAGCGCTTGACAAAAAGTTTTCAAGCATTTATAACAAGCCCCCTATGACATTAAAAAATTAAAACAAATTACGGCAAAACAATGGATAAAACAAAATTAATAAAATCATTACGTCAGGATATTTCTAAATATAAAAAACTTAGAAGTAAAAGTTTCTCAATTAAAACATACGCAAAAATGGAAGAAATTAATAATCGAGCAGATGAGTTGCTTGATAAACTTGCCAAAAATAAAATTCTGATTTCCGCAGAAGATATTAAAATATGGGCAGATTATGTTAATATATTCGGAAATTTTCAAAAAGATGAACTTTTAAACCGTCTGCAAAAAAAAGCCGATTTTGATATAAAACAATACCTGGAAGAAGCAAACAAAACTTTTTGGGAAAAAATTAATCCAAAATCAAAAGACGTAAAATATTTATCCTCAAACAAACTCCGTAAAAAATCAGAAAGATACCGTTCTTTACATAAAAAGATATGGCTGACGATGTTTTTCAGACAATCACGCAAAAAAGAAATTAAAAGATTAAAAAACGAGGCTTCTGCCTATGCCGACGCTATAGTTAAAGATAAAATTATTTTAAAACCGGAAGACTATCAAGCAACAATGAATTATATCAGCGTTATCTGTCATCCGGCAGAAGAAACTGAAGAAGAGGCAAAACAAAAAATTCGCACCTTAATTAAAGAAAACACATCTATACAAAACCAACCTCAACCATCAAAAACACAATCAAATCGTTTTCGATTTGGAAACAAAGTTAAAATAGCCGCTTTAACAACATTAACGCTTTTGGGAAGTGTGTTTGGTATAAAATCGGGTTGTTCTTCTGAAAACACCACAAGCAACCATCAAGAAAATATTTCAGAACAAAAACAAGACACTGTTCAGACATATGCTCCTGAAGTTCACTGGCAAAAAGTCAGCAATCTTTCGAGCTCAAAAACATCTGAACAAGAAATTTCCAAACAAAGTATCTGGAACCGTTATTATGACAATACGATAGAAATTCTGAGTTCAAAAACAAAAAAAGAAAAACTCTATCAGCAAATTGAGCAACAAATAGCCAAAGGCATCTTCAGCCTTCCCCAAGATATTAGCAAAGAAAAAATGGCGTACAGTTATGTAATATATAAAGAATACGGTCTTTCCTCTTCACTGAGCAAAGCCTTAAACAGTTCTGAAAAACTAAGTGAGGCCGCACAACAAAAGCTGATAAAAGATATTAAAGCCGTTGGTAATAAAGGTGAAGGTGCCAAACAAATGGCTTTGAAAAAGAATCATGGCAAATTATCTACTTTCAGTAAATTTAATCATGCGCCCAAACACTTACAAAAGAAACACATTAATAATCTCAAAGATTTAATGAAACTCAAAAAACAAAGCAATGAAAAGTAAAAAAACAAAAAGGTGTTCAAATGAACACCTTTTTTGCATATACGATACGGATACTTAATCTCGAGACATATCTAACTCTGTCTGCATATCCGCATTATTTTGCTCAACCTTGTTAAAGTCAACCTGCCCGTCAGAATCATAGATATCATGAGGCGTGTTAACTCCACCGGTTGAACGCTCCAATCGTTCAATCAAATCAGCATTTGTCTTAAGCAACTCCTCTTCCCGATAGCTCAAATAATCAGAAACATTGTCATCTCCGCTATTACAACAATGCCCGGAATGAGAAGTTACTTTATAACCGACATTTAAACGCATCAGCGTATAAACCACAACACAAAACATACTTCCGATAATCAAAGAAATCCATAAAATATTTTCATCAAAACCTTTCAAAATCAATTTGATAAAAAAGATAACCGAAAGAATACCATTATATATGGCCGCGCTGTCACAATAAAAAAAACCTGAAGTCACTGAACGATACAGTATTATTGCCGTTATTATATAAACAACAACAATAAGAAGCATAAACAAAGACATAACAATAAATTTTAAGATTAAACAATAAGATATAAATAGTAGCTTATTTTAATCAGAAGCTAAACTTTTTTATGTTTTTGTCAATATCAAAAAAACAAAAGCCGTTTTTTTATCAAAACAGCTTTTATAAGAATCTTTTTACGATGACTTCTGATTTCCCAATTTATAACTGCATAAATCCGCAGCAGACAAATTCTGAGCAATTCTACATAATTTTCCATTATTTACGGGCTCATTATTCATGCAACATTTTAAAATATAGCAAACCGCCTCAAAGTTATGTGAAGTATCATTTTTAGCTGTTGCATTTTGCAAACGATGACCATTCCTGTTATCAATCGCACAAGAAAAGCGCCTGCCTTGCGTATCAATCTTTGAAATTTCCTTAGGTAATTCTAAAGCAACATACTTACAGTTTTCTTCATCAGTAATTTTAACAGCATTTTCATCTTTAATGCACAATTTATGATACTGGCTCGGAAAAAGCGTTAAAATAACAGTTTCTGGATTATCGGGATTTTTGTCATTACTCATAACGGAAACGCAGTTATAATCAATTTTTTCTTGCTCAAGAGGAAATGCATAGCTAACAACTTTAATATTTTTCCAAGCCTTTGCCAAAAACTTTTCATCATACAATTGTCCCGCAATATTTTTAAGAGCCTTAAGACATCTATGAGCATTAGCCGCCCCAGCACAATAACCAAAAACTTTTAAATTTTTTAAATTTTCTTGCAAAACTTCCTGAGAATAAGGCTTTCCGCCAATAACCAAGCCATTTTCATCAAATTCCAAATCTTTACCGATATACGAGCTCCAATATTCCTCAACAAAAAATCGGTCATAACTGTTAATATATTCAGAATTTTCAATTGTTTTAAGAATAGTTGACATTGCAATTTCTTCAGGAAAGCACTTTGGCAAAGCCACAGAATAAATATCCGAACCCAAAAAAGCCTCATTATCAAAAATATCTTTGGTTGCTTTCTTAAAAAAACAATTCACATCATCCATATTATTAAAACTACTACGATTTACGCCAAAGAAAAAAATTCCTTTTTTCTGAACATTCGGCAAATCTTCCATCAATTCAAGTTTTCCCGTTGAAGAATTTAATTTAAAAAATTCATAATCAAAATCTTCGCTTAACTTGGTAGAATTCTGAATGCAAAAATTCTTCACACTTTCAAAAAACTCTATTATTTCTGGAGAGCGACTGTCTTTTTCATTTAAATTCGGAATCTTTCCGGCGCTTGCAAACATTGTTGCTCCTAAGCTAAGCACAAAATCAGCAAAATCCTTAGCCTCTATTTTATACCCTTTAGGATTAATATTAAATTGTTTGTCATCTTCTGATTTTTGAAAAATCTTATTCATATTATCTAAAAAACGCTGAAATTTAGCAGGTACGACAAAATCATCGGACTTATTTTCCGGTTTCAAAAAACGTTCTTTAAAATCATTGTAAAAAATACGAGCATATGGATTAGACATTTACGCCTCTCTTGAAGTTCTTTCATATTTTCATTTATAACACATTTTGAAAAAACATGCAAAACAATCCTCTTTTGCCGAGCGATTAGTCTGTACTTTTATCAAAATTATCTTTTAAAATTTTATAAAACGTCCAACCTCCCGAATAACTCAAGACATTATCAAAACCATTTTGAGCCAAAAATCTTGAAACAACATAGCTTGTATATCCCTTTACACAATAGACCATTATTGGTTTATTTTTAGGGAGTTCTTGATATCGAGCTCTGATTTGTGCCGCCGGAATATTAACCGCACCTTCAATATGCCCTTGAGCATAGACCTCAGGCGGGCGAACATCTACAATTGCCATATCGGAAAAATCCGTTCCCAAATAAGGATTATTCAAACCATTTTGCATATTTTCAATAGCCATTCCGATTATATTTATAGGATCTTTAGCACCCGAATAAGGAGGAGCATAACAAAGTTCGGCATCTCTTAAATCAGAGACTGTTCCATTTAGTCGAATAACAGTAGCAATTACATCTATTCTTTTATCGACACCATCTTTACCAACAGCCTGAGCACCCAAGATTTTTCCGGTTTCATCAAACAAAACTTTTAGAATCAGATTTTCTGATTTCGGATAATATCCGGCATGAGAACTACAGGTTATAATCATTTTTTGATAAGCAACCCCTGCCCGCTGAAGTTGTTTTTCATTATTACCGGTAAAAGCCGCTGTCAAATCAAAAACTTTAACAATACCGGTTCCTAAGGTTCCCTTATAAGGATACGGATGATTTTGAGCAATATGGTCAGCAATCAAACGCCCTTGCCGATTAGCGGGACCAGCTAAAGCAATCATGGCTGATTGCCCGGATACAAAATCCGTTACGGCAACACTGTCACCACAAGCATAAATATCAGCAATATTAGTTTGCATATATTCGTTTGTAACAATGGCGCCTTTTTCTGTTAACCTAATTCCGGCATCTTTTGCCAATTCCGTTTCTGGCCTGACACCTATTGCCAAAACCAACATTTCAGCAGAAATCTTTTTACCTGAATTAAGAACGAGCACATTTTTTTCAACTTTTTGTACTCCGTCATTCAAATAAAGCCGTACACCTTTTTCTCTCATTTCAAGTTGAATTGGCGCTGCCATTTCCTCATCTAAAGGAGAAAGCACTTGAGGAACTGCTTCAACAAGAGAAGTTTTTAGCCCCAAATGACAAAGATTTTCAGCAACTTCAACACCAATGAATCCTCCGCCGATAACAACAGCCGTCTGGGGTTTATAAGAAGAAATATATGCTTTAATTTTATCTGCATCTGCCAAACTTTTTACCGTAAAATAAGGTAAATTTTCAAGACCGTCTATAGAAGGAACAAACGCCTTAGCCCCGGTTGAAAGAACCAACTTATCATACTCAAAAACTTCGTTATTCTTAGTCAGAACTTTTTTATTGACGACGTCTATTTTTACAGCCTCAGAATTCAGTCT
The DNA here is from genome assembly GCA_944391465.1 of uncultured Alphaproteobacteria bacterium. GTDB lineage: Bacteria > Pseudomonadota > Alphaproteobacteria > RF32 > CAG-239 > CAZU01. The sequence goes on along the minus strand of CALXTS010000001.1, from coordinate 33,122 downwards.
GACATCAATATTAAAGACCTTTTTCATAACATCGGGAGTAGTTACCTGCATTTTACTCCGTTCAGTAATCACATTACCGATAAAATAAGGCAATCCGCAACTGGCAATTGAAGTTTCCGCACTTTTTTCCAATACCGTAATTTGCGCCTTATCATCCAAGCGACGCATTCTGGCTGCAAAACTTGAACCTCCGGCACCTCCGCCTATAACAACAACTTTCATCTTTTCCTCATAACTCAAACAATACACTCTCTACAGACAGTGTAGCTTATAAAAAAAACATATTACAACGGCATATCTTTTTTACACACAAATTTTATCACCCTATTCTTGAGATTAATATTATTTGCTATTACAATCAGATACATAAAAAACATTTCTAAACAGGATAGTAATTATGAAAAAAATTTATTTTGGACTTTGTCTTGGAATAATAAGCATCGTAAACACAAACACTGCTTTTACTCAAACAACTTTTTCTTTCGATGAACAAACAATGGTAAAGAACCTCAAAGATACAATGAAAAATTCTCCGCAATATCAAGAAGTTTTACAATCCTCAATGCAATTGCTAGATATAAATAATGACCACTATATCTCCGACAGAGAAACATCAAAATTCATTGAAGGATTAAATTACAACAAACTACTTACCGATGAACAAAAACAAACTAATCAAAAAACAATTATGGAATTTTTTAAAAAAGCCGATACCTCAAATGATAATAAATTATCAGAACAAGAATTTCTTAATTTCTGGAACGATATTCAAGAATGGATGATAAAAGAACGTTTTCGCCAGATGGATCGCAATAAAGACGGCATATACAACGAACAAGATATTCCGAGTATGGAAGAAAGCCTTGCCAAACTGGACGAAATGAAGCATAGACTGGAAGAAACTACCGAACAATTAAAAAATATAGACCCTCAAGAATTTGTCGATAATTTAATAGAAAACATCAAAGTTGAGCAAACAGCCGAAAATATTTACCAAATGGATAAAAATGCAGATAACTGCATCAGCAAAGAAGAATTTGCTGATTACAATGTTCAAATGATGAAAAATTATGAAAACACAGAACCCTTAATTTCACACACTGATTTTTTAGAAATATATGACACAATTAGCAAAAAAGATCCGAATTGCTTAACAGCAGAAGAATACGAAAGCTACATTAATGAGCCTATAGATTTATCGGACACAGATATTTCTGAATAAATTTAATAATTAAGTCGAGTACAAAAAAAAATCCCTTCCGCTTTGGGAAGGGATTTTATGGTGGGCCCTGATGGACTCGAACCAACGACCAGACCGTTATGAGCGGCCTGCTCTAACCAACTGAGCTAAGGGCCCACAAATAGTCAGAAAACATTTCCTGCTCACTGACAGATGTGAAAATAAGATAATTAATTACGATAGTCAAGCCCTAAATTTAAATCTTCATATAAACAAAGATTGGTTTTGTTCTAAACAGAACAAAACCAATCTTTTCCAGGCTCAAAAATCATTCAACTACTGAAACCTTGCCATCTTTTCGCAAGTATTTGCGACCATCATCCATCTTGAAGATATCACCATCGGCAATTTCAACAAAATCATAGTTTCCATCAGGAACAATGCGCATCTTAGTCATCGTCGGATTCCTCTGAGCGAATGACTTAACATAGAGGATTGCTCTAACCGCTTTAGTATGACCGGGAATATATCCTTCATATTCTGCCACATAACACGGACAACCTACCTTTTGTTTTGTATCCTTAGCTTGAGACAACCAACCATATTTAACAACATACTTTGGCTGCTCTGCTTTCGGATCCTCAACCTGCAACTCATTGTCCAACATATTTGCCACCAGAAATGACAACATCAACTTAACAGCTTGCTCATCTGAAGCGACTTTTAAATCTCTTTTCATAATTGAATATTTTTAGAAATTAAACTTTACAACCTTAAATTTAATACTTAACTTTTCCGGCTGCATTCATAATAATCTCGAAATCATCTTTGAAACAAATAAGATAAGGCTTTTTAACTTTACATTGTGAATTAAACCATTTTTCAGAGAATTCATCAATCTCTTCAGCAGTTTCACAATCATAAAGTCCCATACCCAAAACTTTTACAATAGCCATTCCACCGGCAATATCCCATAAATTAGCTCTCAAGACAGCACCACGAAGACGACGTTGAGCAATAAACAAAAAGTAAATAACCGCGGAGAAATAATCCTCCCAAATAAATACATCAGGTTTTTGCCCCTCAATGAACCACGAATGCCCCATCAAAACACGAGAGTCTGATTTTAGATTTTTTGGCAGTATCTGCATCTTGTTATCTTTTTCCAGATAAACGTTTTTACCATTGGTATAAACAAGTTCATCCAAAGCCGGAGCATATAAATAGCCCTCAAGCATTTTTCCGTCCTTCATAACCGCAATGGAAATCCCAAACAAAGGAATACCCGCGGCATAGTTGACCGTACCATCTATCGGATCAATAACAAATTGATACTCGGTTTCTTTTACTTTTTCAAAAACCGTCCCTTCCAAACTACCGATTGTTTCTTCATCAATAATCATATAGTTAAGATGAGAATAATTTTCCGCCAAAAATTCTTTAAATTTCCGGCTGATTTCCAAATCAACTTCTGTAACCAAAAAATTTGCTTTACCATCATGGCCTTTAAAAGTCTGGTCATGTTTAGCGTTTCTCTTTTCAAGTGAAAGCCTTCCTGCTTCCAACATGAACTTTTTCAAATTTCCAAAATGTTCCATTTCACAATTGTTTTTTAATAGTAAATATGCATTCTTGTAAAACTATCCCTTAAGCATGATTTTGTCAATAAATCTTTAAAAGAAAAGCGCCGATTTTCGGCGCTTTGTACAATGTAAAATATAATTACTGATCCAAAAATGACCGTAATTTTCTTGAACGACTCGGATGTTTTAATTTACGAAGCGCTTTTGCTTCAATCTGACGAATACGTTCGCGAGTAACATTAAATTGTTGTCCTACTTCTTCCAAAGTGTGATCCGTATTCATTCCGATACCAAAACGCATTCTTAAAACACGCTCTTCTCTTGGTGTCAAAGAAGATAAAATTCTGGTACAAGTCTCTTTTAAATTTGAATGAATTGCAGAATCCAACGGCTGCAAAGCAGTATCATCAGCAATAAAATCACCCAAAGAAGAATCTTCTTCATCTCCGACCGGAGCCTCTAAAGAAACCGGCTCTTTAGCAATTTTCATAACTTTTCGTACTTTTTCAAGCGGCATAGACAACCTTTGCGCCAACTCCTCGGGAACAGGTTCTCTTCCCATTTCAGCCAACATCTGCCGAGAAGTACGTACTAATTTATTAATCGTCTCAATCATATGAACAGGAATACGAATGGTACGAGCCTGATCAGCTATTGAGCGAGTAATCGCCTGACGTATCCACCAAGTAGCATAAGTTGAAAATTTATAACCGCGACGATACTCAAATTTATCAACGGCTTTCATCAAACCAATATTTCCTTCTTGGATTAAATCCAAAAACTGTAATCCGCGATTTGTGTATTTTTTAGCAATAGAAATAACCAAACGCAAGTTTGCTTCAATCATTTCTTTTTTAGCAAATTCGGCTTCACGCTCACCTTTCTTAATTGTATCGACCATACGGCGATATTCAGAAATCGGCAACCCGCATTCTTGAGCCATCTGAGCAACGGAATCTCTCAACTCTTGAATTTCGGAACCATATTTTTCAACAAAGGCTTGCCAATGCTTATCTTTTTTATGAGATATATTCTCAAGCCAATTTGGATCCAACTCTGATTTTTGGTATGCGGCAAGAAAATCCTCACGTTTAATTTTGCAAGATAAAGCATAACGAAGCAATTTTCCTTCCAACCCCATCAAGCGTTTATTCAAAGAATTAAGTTGTTCTACAAGTTGCTCAATACGAGTAGAATTCAGATGAATAGAACTCATTAATTCAACCAATTCTCTTTTAACTTGAAGATATTTTTTCTCAACAGTCGGAGTCAAATTTTTGCCGGCAATAATTGCAGCCACGCGCTGATTTTGAATTTTTTTCAAATCATCATAATAGCTTGAGATTTTATTTAAGATATCAAGTACTGGTTCTTTAAGAGCTTCTTCCATAGCAGCTACGGATGCAGAAGTTCTTCCACCGTTACCATCCATATCATCTTCATCACCGGAAGCATCATCACCTTCGGCATCAGAGCCTTCCATATCATCGCTGTCCATTTCATCATCATCTTCTTCATCAACAGCGCTATCAAGCTCCATATCATCATCTAAATCATCATCAATATCATCAAGACTTTCTTTGGTCTCTAATTCTTCGGCCACCTTATCCAAATCATCGACATTTGAATTATCATCTTCTTCAAAAGCCATATCATCGACATCAGCGCCATACATCATTTCCAAATCGACGATATCACGCAGTTGCATAGTTCCGTTAAGCAACTCATCTCGCCAATCGGCAATAGCTTTAATAGTCATCGGGCTTTCGCACAAACCGTCAATCATAACGGTTTTACCGGCTTCAATACGTTTTGCAATTGCAATTTCCCCTTCTCTGGAGAGCAATTCCACCGTACCCATTTCTTTCAAATACATTCTGACGGGATCATCACTGCGGCCGAGTTCTTTTTCATCAAAATTTCCGCCTTCATCGTCATCATCATCAACGATTTCATCTTCAACGGAATCCGCCTCAAAATTATCGACATCCGACTCGGCAATAATACTGATACCCATATCAGAAATACCAGCCATAATATCTTCAATATTTTCAGACGATTCGCGCTCCATTGGGAGAGCTTTATTTAATTCTTCAATTGTAATATAACCGCGGACTTTACCTCTATCAATCAACCGTTTAACAGCCGTACCCAAAGAGTCAATTAACGGCGCATCGGCAGACGCTCCGTCATACAAGTCCTGATTCTCAATATCTGACATTTAAATTCCTTAAAAACCGGTTTTATTTTATTTAAATAAACTTCAAGCTGGTAAACTTTTAATTATTTTTTACTCTATTGTCAAGGGCAAGAAGATAAAAATCACACCGATTCGACACAAAAAAATCAAGATACCGACAATTAAAATAAAAAAACATACATTTTATTCGGGATATTCATTACTTATTAATGTTTCTCGCTCTTTTTTCAACGATTCGTATCGTTTATAAAGTTCATCTGAAAACGAGTCGCCCTCTAATTTAGCAAGACAGTCTTTAATTTCAGAATCAATTTGTTTCAATTGAAATTCCGTAATTTTTAAATCAAGATTCTTACGCATGGTAATTACATCGTGATTTAATTTAAGCATCATCTTAACTTCCAAAAACTTTTTAACATTTTCGCTCTGACTTTTATCTTCCAAATACTTTTGAATTTGAGCATTATCTAAAGTTTTTTCACTTTCATGAGAGGCTTCAAACATCAAATCCAGCATCGTTTTAAGATTTTTATTTTTGATTTCAAAACCAAGCAAGCGTTCTTCATATTCATCTAATAAATTCGGATAACAATACAAAGCCGAAACGATATACTGCGCACCCAAATCATCCAAATCAGTTTTTAGCATACCGGCAGCAGAAACTTGAGGATATTTTTTATTCTCGCCCCCCCCTGCTTGTCTGAAATTTTTATATGAATTCGATTTCTGGGAGAGTTTTCGTTGCCAAGCACCCTTCCCCAATTCATTATAAACACGTTCATGCATATTTTGGGCATAATAGTTTCTGACGGTTTTATCAGTAATTTTAGCCACTTCTTCTTTAATATTTTTTTCAAAAAGCGCTTTTTGTTCAGGAGTATCCAAACTCTGCATCAAATCAACATTTTTCTTCCACAACAAATCATTAAGAGGCGTTGTATCATTTACAACTTTAAGAAATTCCTCTTGTCCGTGCGCTTTTAAAAACTCATCAGGGTCCTGTTTATCTGGCAAAAAAGCATATTTTAAAGAATATCCCGGTTTCAAAATCGGTAAGACTCTGTCAACCGACCGAACCGCAGCCCTGACACCGGCACTATCTCCGTCAAAACAACATGTCGGTTCATTAACGACTTTCCAAGCCTCTTGGATCTGATCTTCCGTCAAAGCCGTTCCCAAAGGCGCCACGGCATATCCGATACCGAACTTATCCATGGCAATAACATCCATATAACCTTCACAAATAATCAAAGACTTATTTTCATAACCTTTATCGCGAGCATAATTTAAATTATAAAGCACACGACGTTTATTAAAAATCGGTGTTTCCGGAGAATTAAGATATTTAGGCTGACCATCAACCATCAACCGTCCGCCAAAAGCAATAACGCGCCCCCTTTTATCCATAATCGGAATCATAACGCGCTCTCTGAAAAAATCATGAGGCTTACGGCTTTTATCTTCCGGAATAGCAATCAACCCAAGCTCAGCCATTTCTTTTTCAGAAACACCTTTAGAAGATAACTGAGCCTTAAGACCGTTATTATTCGGAGCATATCCCAAACGAAACTTACTGATAATGTCATCATCAAAGCCACGATTATACAAATACTCTAAACCGCAGCGCCCTTCCGGCATTTTTAAACTTTTTTCAAAAAATTTTGCGGCAAATTCCATAATATCGTACAAAGAATTACGCTTTTCCACCTGAGCCTGACTTTCCGGTGTAAGTTTCGGCAATTCCATCCCGACTTTATGTGCAAGTTTCTCAACGGCATCAATAAACGTCAAACCGTTTGCGTCCATCTCAAACTTAATGATATCGCCATGAGCTCCGCAACCGAAACAATGATAAAAACCTTTAGCTTCATTAACGGTAAAGGAAGGCGTTTTTTCATTATGAAAAGGGCATAAGCCTGTGTACTCACGCCCTTTTCTCGTTAGTTTAACTTTAGCACCGACAACATCTGCTATTGAGATTTTAGCTCGCAGTTCATCGCAAAATTTTTGTAAATCAGACATTTTCTAGTATTTTATACAAAACCAAACGGCCTATCCCAAACAAGATTTCAAAAGAGAATTAGCTTTTCCCATATCCATCTGTCCGGCATATTTACCTTTCAAAGCGCCCATAACTTTACCCATGTCTTTCATGGAAGTTGCACCGGTCTCGGCAATAATTGATTTAATCGCATTCAGCATTTCTTCTTCATTCATCTGTTTCGGCAAGAAGCGCTCAATTACGGCAATTTCTTTTTTCTCTTTTTCAGCCAATTCCGGACGATTACCGTCAATATACATTTTAATGGAGTCATTACGTTGTTTAATCATTGTTTGCATCATGGAAAGCAATTCGGCATCGGTGGCTTTTTCCTGACCACGACCGCGAGCATCAACGTCTTTTTCTTTCAAACCGGCAATAATCAAACGAACCGCACTGGTTGTTTCCGTATCATGATTTTTCATAGATTCTTTGAGTGTATTTTGCAAATCATCTCTCAACATTGTTTTTTTCTCCTTAATAAAAACTTTTCCACCAAGATACAGTCATTGACCGCAAAAATCAACGCTAAAAAAATTTTTTAATTGTTTTCTGAAGCGATAAGCCGTATCTTAATGTAGAAAATTAAAATTTTACAAAGGAGAAAAATATTGAAAAAATTTATATTGCTTCTCGCTTGTCTGATATATGCGGAAAACGCCTTTTCTGCTGAAGATATCATAAATAAAGACGTCCAAAAATCTTTAGCACAAACACAAGTTGAAATTGAAAAATCCGTAGCGGAGATGGATGCGGCAATGCAAAAAGTCATGCCGGAAATCGCGCGCAGCATGTCTGAAACAATTAACGGTATTTTTGCCAGCTTTACTCCGCTGTTGTCATCTTTAGAAGAAAATAAAGTCTTTTCTAAAACCAGCGCTCAAATGAATCAAGACCTCAAAAGCGCCCTCAACAATATAGAACAAGAAGTCGGCAGTGCCTCGTTAACCGCTCCCGCTCAAAAAGAAACAACGAACTCTGAAACATTTAACATAAAAGAGAATTTTCTTCTCACGGGAAGCAAAACCGAAAACGGTAAATCTCTTGAATTCATAATCTCTCAAAATAAAGATTCAATTAAAGAAACGGCTACACTTTTAGATAAAAAAGCCTCACCCCAAAACAATGATGAGATTATAAATATTAAAGACTTTAACGGACACTCATTGCCCTTGTCAGAATTCAAGATTGAGAATATAGACGGACAAAACTTCCTGATATATAGTAATGATACAATTGGAACTTTTGCTCTTGGGAACTACAATAAGATTATAAATATTAAATTGCAAACCACCGGCATAGATTCATATGCCCGTGCTCAAAGTTTTCTCCGTAACTTAAAACAAAATTACTTAAAATAGAGCAACAAAAAACCGGAGTTGAACTCCGGTTTTTTACTATTTAATTCTTTTGAGCAACTCATCATAAGCAAGCTGTTCTTGTGTTCCGCCAATCATATCTTTCAGACTGTAAGTTCCGTTTTTAGCTTCTTCTTCTCCGATGATAACCAAATAAGGAACTTTAATTTTATTGGCATATTCCATTTTCTTTTTAAACTTACAATCGCGCAAATAAATATCCGCCGAAACATCGTCTTGACGCAATTTTCCGACTAATTGGATAGCTAAATTCTGATATTCGGGACTTTGCACGATAATAAGAGCCTTGTTCGGTGTCGGCCCTTCAATCTTTAGAAGCCCGTTTTGACGCAATTGATCAAACAAACGTGTTAAACCGATAGAAATTCCAACCCCCGGAAACTTTTTATCCATAAACACGCTGGAAAGATTATCATATCGTCCACCGGAACAAACGGAACCAAATTCAGGATATTCATCAAAAAAGGTTTCATATACGGTTCCCGTATAATAATCCAAACCACGAGTAATACTCAAATCAATTTGAATATTTTCCGGACTTATATTTAAATTATGAGCTTGAGAAATAACTGTTTTCAGTTCTTCTAACCCATTTTTAAAATTATCATTTTGCACGGCAAGATTTTCCAACTGACTGATAATCTGTTGATTAGAACCTTTAATTTTAATAAAAGTAAGCAACTTTTTATTTAATTCGTCAGGCAAGCCTAAATCAGCCAATTCGCCGAGAAAAGCCTCTTCGGGAATTTTTTTGATTTTATCAACCAAACGCAAAACTTCTACGGTTTTGTCATCAATTTTCAAACTCTCCAAAAAACCGGATAACAATTTTCGATTATTCAGATAGATTTTAAAAGAAGGCAATTCAAGTTTTTTGAAAATGGTATAGATAACGGCTAAGACTTCGGCATCATAAACAATATTGAGCTCGTCACGGTCAATAATATCAATATCACATTGATAAAACTCTCTGAAACGTCCCTTTTGCGGGCGTTCTCCGCGATATACTTTTCCTATCTGATAGCGTTTAAAAGGAAACGTTAAATCATTATTATAAAGGGCGACATATTTGGCTAAAGGAACGGTCAAATCAAAACGCATAGCCAAATCGGTATCCCCTTTTTTAAACTCATAAATCTGCTTTTCGGTATCGCCTCCTGACTTAGAAAGCAACACTTCCGCAGTTTCCAAAACCGGCGTATCCAGAGGAGCAAAACCAAACAGTTCATAAGTATGTCGAATTACGGACTTCATATTTTCCATAACAATTTGTTCTTGCGGAAGAAGTTCCATAAATCCGGGTAATGTTCTGACAGTCATTTTTTCCTCTTATATAAAATTATGATAAACCAGAAAATATTATTAATAAGAAAAACACTTGATGTCAAACACAAAAAAGCCCGATATTTTATCGGGCTAAAGCAAAACTACCAAAAATAATATCTCAAACCGACAGAAAATTCTTTATAGTTTTTTACGGATTCCAAATCTGTAACGGCGTATCTAAACATTCCGCGAACACTGAGATTCTGAGTTAAATTAAATTGTCCGCCAATACCAAAACGCACACCATCGGCTTCTTCTGTGTCATGAGCATACGCAGATGTTCCGCCCATGACTAGTCTGCTTTCAGTTTCTGTTTCATAGCGTATATAACCAACTGAGGTCAGTATCTCAACTTTTCCCAAATTAACAACATCACTGACCAAATCAATTCCATAAGATTTAAGTTTTAAACTACTTTTGAAATCAGCACCGGCATAACCTCCGTCAGAATTTTTTTCTTTATTTTCAGACTGCTGATAAAAGCCTTCTAACGCGACGCTGTTTGTTAATCTGATACCCGCCGAAACACCATAAGAATTAAAATTATCGGCGTACTTGCTGTCATTTTCATTTCCGTAATCAGCGTTAACATTAATATAATCAGCTCCGATATAAGGAGATAACATTCCGGCTTCTGCATTCAAACTCATTAAACATGCCACACTAGCCAAAAGAAAAACTTTTTTCATTTTCATCTTCCAGTAAAATTAAACCTGATAAAAACATAAAGCATAGTTCTTAAAAAAACATAAAAAATCCCCGACAAAACCATCGGGGATTCTCCCATAAACAAAATAAGCGTCAGACTAAAAAGAGTATCTGATACCGGCAGAAAATTCCGTCAAACCATCAACTCCGTCAATATCTGTAAATACATAGCGTCCTGTTGCTCGTAAAGCGACTTGTTCATTAATATTATATTGAACACCGGCACCGATACGCACACCCAAACCATCTTCGCTTTCGGAACCATATATACCGGCAGCCGGAACAGAAGCGGTAACATCGGCATCATATTGCGCAAGACCGATTGTTCCTAACAATTCCAATTGATTATCAAGCGGCAAATAACCAATGGCATCAATACCATACGCCTTAAATTTGATTTTAGAATCCGCCACACCCAAAATATTTTTATCCGCAGATTCTGACTGCTGATAAAAAGCCTCCATACCAAAATTCTTATGCAATCTGGCTCCGGCACTGAGAGCAAGCGAGCTTAAATTATCTTCAAAAACACTTTCATCCGAAGAATCTTCAAAATCAATCCCTGAATAAATATAATCAAGCCCGACATACGGCTTAACTTCGGAAGCATACACATTTGATGCTAAAAGACCGGCTACACCGGCAAGTAATAAAGTTTTTTTCATAGATTTCTCTCTTCTTAAAATTTAGTTAAAACAAAACCACCTTTTAAGGAGGTGGTCGGAGAGTTGAGAAATCATATCACAGAATGATCTTCTAGCCTTTAAGAGCAAAACTCTCTGAACATACACTAGAACTCCCCGACCATGAAATCTAAAATTCCATAATCGGGGATATATTCTTTCGCTACACAAAATTCATGTAACAAAATAACGATGTATATCCTGACACCGCTGTGATATAGAGCTTCTCACGGCTCCGAACCTCACGGTTCTCATCTGATGTACAAAAATCAGACTAAAGAAATGCTAAAACATAAGACAAAGAAAATCAAGCCATAAATTCAAATTCAGAAAAACTTTCGCCAAGAAAACATGGTTTCTTCAATATCTTTACCGTAATTTTTCTGATATTTATAATTAAAAGCCAACGCATTATTACGATTAAGAGTATAAGACGCTTCAACTTTATATTCTTGATAACTACCGATTTTGGAGCTGGCATAATATTTTTCAATTTCCGCCAAAACCCGCCATTTTTCAAAATCCATAAAAATTCCGCCGTTACCACCCAAAGCCTCATATTGATTACGCGGCAAAAAACCTCCGTAAGCCGCTTTGGTATTTGCCATAAAGAACATCCAAACATTATCCGAAAGAGCATAAGTCGCCCCTCCTCCGACAACCAAATCAGCAACATACCCTTCTTCAAGCGTTTGAGGATTCAGCGTCCGTTTAACACCACTCAAAATTTGAAAAGAAATCGGTGTGAACATTCTGTCAATCGGAGAAACCGAGCGAATACCCAACAAATCAAAACGCTCCAATACATACTTATCATCGTTATCATAATGGCGTAGGGTTGTATTTAAAAAATTAATTTCAGCCCCTTTTAACAATCCATAATTGTCATCGGTTAAAGAATGATAAGCCGGACGATAAGAAATTTCCTGAAAAGCCTCACCGTTTTTAACACCAAAACCAACCGTTGCTCTCATGGCATCATGCGATTCGAGTGGTGATTTTCCGTCTTTAAGTTCCGGAATCTGAGAACTTTCTTTAAGTTTATTGCGCGCCATAAGTGCCTGAAAACTCTGTTTCCGATAATCCGCAAGTTCTAAATTATGCGCCACATATTGGTACTGCACAAACTGATAAGCCGTTTCAATAACATTGGCTTTTTTAGCATCTGACAAATCCGGCATATCATAATCTTTATCTTCAATTGCTTTATAATAAGCCACAAGCTCCGGCTTCCCCATTTCACTAACCCGATACAGTATTTTTCGTTGCCGTGAGGGACGATACCGCACATTTTTAATAAGCCCTTTACTCTGATGAACAGCTTTCATCGTATCTAAAGGAATGGTCTGAACCGGAAACTTCTTTGCCAATTTAAGAGAAGGACGAACGGCATCAAGAGTTTCCATCAACATATAAGAGCAATTTCTTGTAAAAAAGTAATATCGGGATTGCGCATGCCCGACTTCCCATAAATGAGCGACAAAAAAATCCAACTCTTCAGGCGCAAAATCCAGATTAAATTCCCAAATATCCCTGTTTTCAATGTTATTATAAGTATTTATAATATCATAATAAGGTTTAACCGTAAAACCACCGAAATACCCACCGGTTAAGCCTAAAATGGCAAATAATGCACTGTTTTCTTTACCTTCTGTAAAAGCCCCGTAATTAGCGCCATGAGCCAACAACTGCGTTCCCTTACGAGCCGTATCTATCCGAAGCAGCGTATGCCCGAACAAAGAAGACGGATTATTCATATAAGCGTCGGTAAAAAGAAAAGTTACGCCGTTCGGACGCAAATCTTCATAAAATTTTTCCAACTCCTCACATTTTGGAAAAGATTGAATCGTAAGTCCGTTTTTCTTCAATAACTTATAACGAGCCGGAAACAAACATTTTTTTGTATCATCATCAGATAAAAAAAGATTAACGGTAGCCTCAAGTTCAGCTTGAGGATTTTTTTTACCGTCCGCACTTAAAAAAAAGTTTGGAGAATCAATAGTGCTTTCATAGCCGCCAAAGAACTTAGGCTGATAATGCCCAATAGCCAACCATTTATCGCTAAAAGCAAATTCATTAGCCTTTGCTCCCGAGGCAAAACCTAAAACAATCACAAGAAAAAAGATAACTTTAACAATAGTTCTCATCAACTTTCACATTCAGATACAAAATAAAAAACCCGCAATCCGGAAACATCAGACCATACTCCGAACTGCGGGTAAGAAAATAATTCTAACGGTTTAAGCCTGAACAACCGTAAACAATTTCAGTGTTACATCCAAAGCATCGGCATTTTCGTTAGCAAACAAATAAGCAAAATTTTGTTTAGAAATCTCGCCGAGTCTTTTACTATCCATATTCAAAATACCGGCAAGAGTATCAATTGTCTCGCCATGACCGGCAGCCGCATCCATAGCATATTGCTCCAGATTATTTTCCAAGAAAGCCAATGTCATTCTGCCGGTTCCGCCGGTAATTCTGCCGTTCGGATCGCATCCGGAAGTACCAAAGGTAATACCAAAAGTCTGAGTACCAAAACTTCCGTTAGTTGTTGCAGCCAAAACCTGAGGACCGATACCGCTCTGTCCACGCCAAGCCATTGAGCCCAAACCGCAACCGGTACTATCAATTGCATTCGCCGGAGCAGACATCATCATAACTGTTCCTGCCAATATTGAAGCAAAATAAACTTTTTTCATTACAGTCTCCTAATAAAGTTTAACGCCATAAAGCTAACATAAATAATTGAAAAGTATAAATTAAAAAAAACTTTTTCCACACCATAAGCCAAGATTAAGGCTCTTTAATTTTTGTTCTTGAAGACCAAAGCGGCAAAAATCCAAACAACCGACATTCACAATCTTTTCCGTGTTCCTTAACCTCCAACAACGGTAAAAACCCAAACAGCTTTATACGCTTAATAACCGTACATTTAGCTTTTGCCTGCTCCCACAGTGAAAGATTTTGGCTTCTGACAAATCCCCAAATAGCCAGAGAAACTTCTTCCATTTTTTTCTTCTGACGATGAGACGTATTGTTTTTATGATTTCGGTACTTAAACAAAACTTCGGGGATATTATAGAATTTGGTTTTTCCCAATAGCCGACACCATAAGGCATAATCCTCAGCGGGAGAAAAAGCCTCCTCATATCTTAAATTATTCTCTTCCAAAACAGATTTGCGTATCATCGCGGCGGGATGCATAACTGGACACCGAAACATCATCTGTTCACAAATATCATCATTTTCGATTGGAAAAGCTCTGACCGTCCCTTTTAATAAATCATAACGATAACTTCCGACCACGCCGACTTCGGGATGGGTGTCTAAATAAGCCACTTGCTTTTCAAACCGATTAGGAGCAGAAATGTCATCATGATCCATTACCGCAAGATATTCGCCTTGCGCCAAATCAATAAGTTTGTTTCTCGTTGGAGAAATACCCAAATTTTTATCATTACGAGAATATTTGATTCGTTTATCCTCATAAGATTCGACAATTTCTTCAACTCTCGTATCTTCGGGACAATCATCCAAAAGCAACAATTCAAAATCATCAAAAGACTGGTTCAAAATACTTTCGATAGCTTCTCTCAAATATTTCTCGGGTGTCTTATAGACCGGCATTAAAACAGATACTTTAGGCATTTTTATCTTTCTTTACCAAAGAATTTATCAAATTTTCCCATTTGCCGATAATCACTTCCGGCGTATAATTTTTCATATCTTCGACAGCATTTTTACCAAGTTTGATTCGCAAAGATTTATCTTCCATAAGTTTTCTGAGTTTAGCTGTAAAATCGTCTAAGTCATCAGCCAAAAATCCGTTATGTCCGTCAACAATTACCTCGTTAACAGACAATGCCTCTTTAAAACCCAAACTGGGCAAACCGCAAGCCATTCCGTCGGCAAGCGCCAAACTGAAACCTTCGACCAAACTTGGAAAAGCATGAATATCTGCGGTTCGATAAAGAGCTTGAACATCTTTATTGTACCCTTTAAGAAAAACATTCTTTTCAATATGATATTTTTTAATCAAATTTTCCAATTCACGATCATAGTCCGGATATTTCTGCAAGCCCCAGATTTCTACGGTCCAATCAGGAAAATCTTTTGCAAGACGTCCAAAAGCCTCTATCAACAAATGCGGGCGTTTAATTTTTTTCTCCACTCTCGTTACATAGATAATTCGTTTTTTCTCATGATTTAAGTCAACTTTTTCATCATCAGGAAACTGATAAACCACGTTAGCAATACTCTCAATCCGTTTTGGCTCAAAAAAATTGTGAACGGCCTGCACATAAGAATTAAGCAACACATGGAACACATCAACTTTTTTAAAACTACGTTTATAAAACCATCGAGTAAGGAAAGGCTTTTTTCTGTATTTATCCAACACAACGGGCGGATAATTATGAACCATTAAAACAATGGGGATATTATGATTCTGAAAACGAGTGACATTGAACAAATCAACCGGAAAATAACAAATAATCAAATCAGGTTTTTCAGTTTCAATAAGTTTTTTAAAACGAAAACACGCCGGAAACAACTTTCCTCTGACTTGTCGCCAAAGATTAACCAGAGGATTAGATGTTTTCTCATTCAGATTTACCAATTTAACTTTGTCGCTTAAGACATTACCACTGCCGAGTTTGTTGTATGTATCACAAGCCAGAACGATTTCATAACCTTTCTCAGCCAATAAATTCACAAAATAGACCAACCAGTTTGTATTCAAAACATTCCGGTCTCTGACCAGCATTATTTTCATAAAAAAAACTCCGAAACATTAATAATACAATTATCAATATCACAAATATGGTAAAAGTATATCCTAAAAAGCCAGTTTTACATACCTTTTTGAACAAACAAAATAAAAGCCTTGATTTATAAAAAATAAATGTTATTATAATGCCATAAAACAACGCAACAAAAGGGCTGTGATGAGGGTGACTTCATCGCAGTCCGTTTTTTCTAACTAAAATAACATAAAAAGGTGATAAAATGGAAAAGTTCCCCTTAACCAAAGAAGGGTTCCTTGCTCTTGAGCAGGAATTAAAAAATTTAAAAGGCGTTGAGAGGCCGAATATTATTGCCGCTATTGCAGAGGCACGCTCTCACGGAGATTTATCTGAAAACGCAGAATACTCCGCAGCCAAAGAAAAACAGAGTTTTATAGAAGGGCGCATTCAGGATCTTGAAGCCGTTTTAAGCCGAGCTCAGGTTATTGACGTTGCAACAATTAAAACAGATGTCATTCGTTTTGGAGCAACGGTATGCGTAGCAGACGATGATACTGATGAAGAAAAAAGCTACCAAATCGTCGGAGATTATGAAGCAGATATCGAAAAAAACAAAATCTCCGTATCTTCCCCGTTGGCAAAAGCCTTAATCGGTAAAGAAATCGGAGATATTGCCGAATATATGGCGCCCGGAGGTAAAAAATCCTTTGAAATTATTGATGTTAAATACATTTAAAAAACATCATAAAATGACTATATTAAAGCCGACTGAAACACTCAGCGGCTTTAATAATTTTAAAGGAGAAAAATACATGGATACGCGAAATTATGATGATGCCTTTATCTGTGGAATCAAAGCCTGCGACTGCCGAGAAGATAACACTTGCGGCTGTACCTACCCTAACAACATTAGCGATGATTTTCGCGCCAAATTAAATAAAAAAGAACCTCAATCAGACGGCTTAACCAATTACAAAATCAAAAACAAACATATCTGCACTTGCGGCCCCAAAGGCTGTGATTGCTCAGACAAAACTCAAGAGTTTCAAAATAAATAATCCGTTCTTGCTAAATATAAGAAAAAAAGATAATATGAGCCTGCATTAACTTAGGGAGTAACACCGTCATGGCAGAATACAAAACTAAAGTTTTAATCATTGGCTCCGGACCGGCAGGATACACTGCTGGTATTTACGCAGCCCGCGCCGGATTAAAACCGATACTCGTTTCGGGACAACAAATCGGCGGACAACTAACCATGACAAACGACATTGAAAACTTCCCCGGATTTGAAACGCCCGTTTCCGGATTAGAACTTATGGAACGGATGAGAAACCAAGCCTTAAACGTTGGAGTACAAATCATCGATGATATGATTACCGAGGTTGATTTCAAACATAAACCTTTTGAATGCAACTCAGAAAACAATAATCTCTATTGCGGAGAAAGTGTTATCATAGCAACTGGAGCCTCTGCCCGTTGGCTTGGACTTGAAAGTGAAACCAAATTCCGCGGTTTTGGTGTATCTGCCTGCGCCACTTGTGACGGCTTTTTCTACAGAAACCGTGATGTTGCGGTTATCGGAGGCGGAAATACAGCCGTTGATGAAGCTATCTATTTATCAAGTTTTGCACATTCTGTCACCTTGATTCACAGAAGAGATTCGCTCCGCGCCGATCAAAAACTTCAAGAACGTTTACAAGAAAACCCTAAGATTCATGTTGAGTGGAACAGTGTTGTGGAAGAAGTTATCGGCACGGAAAATCCGCTTAGTGTAAACGGATTAAAAATAAAAAACGTCAAAAGCGATAAAAGCAAAATTATAAAAGTAGATGGTATTTTCATAGCTATCGGACACCATCCTAATACGGAACTTTTTAAAAACCAACTAGAGCTTGATAACGATGGTTATATTATAACCAAAGCCGGAAGCTGCCAAACAAACATAGATGGAATATTTGCCGCCGGAGATGTCCAAAATCCCAAATTCCGTCAAGCCGTCGTTGCCGCGGGAAGCGGCTGCATCGCAGCATTGGAAGCTGAACGTTACCTTACCGAAAATAAATAAAACTATTCATAACGCAAAGCATTAATCGGGTTAAGCAAAGAGGCTTTATAAGCCGGATAAAACCCAAAAAACAACCCGACAAGACCGGCAAAAGTAAACGGAATAACAATATATATGGGAGAAACAACCGCCTTAAGTGAGCTAAAAATCGAAACCAACTGCACCCCAACAAGCCCGCAAACAATCCCGACCAAGCCTCCGATTAAAGATAAAACCAAAGCCTCCATCAAAAATTGCCAACGAATATCCCAAGATTTTGCACCGATAGCCATTCTGATACCAATCTCTCTGGTTCTTTCGGTAACCGATACAAGCATAATATTCATAATTCCGATTCCCCCGACCAATAAAGAAATTCCAGCAATTGAACCGAGCAAAATAGTCATAACCTTAGTTGAGCTTTCCATCATCTCCATCATTTGGGTAAGGTTTCTGATAACAAAATCATCTTCTTTGTTAGCTCCCAAATTATGACGCTGCCTCAACAATTGGGTTATTTCTTCTTGCGAGGTATAAGTACTATCGGCATCAACCGCTTGCAGCATAATCATCTTAACCTGGTCAGGAAAACTTATTCCCATAACTTTTTTCTGAGCGGTCGTAATCGGAATATAAACACTGTCATCTTGGTCTTGCCCCATACCGCTTTCACCCCTTTTAGCCAAAACGCCGATGACCTGAAAAGGAATACCCTTAATTCGGATAGTTTTTCCTAAGGGATCAACATCGCCAAAAAGCTCAAAAACAACCGTTTGTCCTAAGATAGCAACTTTTCCGGCATTTTTAACATCAGCCTCATTAAAACGCCGACCATAAGCTAAATCCCAGTCTTTGATATCAAACATCCGATTATCCGTCCCCGTAATACCGGTTGACCAGTTGGCATTACCATAAACAATTTGGGCAGTTTCTTCCAAAACCGGAGCCACCAGACGAATAGAAGGAATTTTTTCTTGAATGGCATCTCCGTCTGATTTTTTCATTGTCGGTTGAGAACCATGTCCGCCGCGGGCTCCGCTTGAGGTTGCAACGCCGGAACGAATAATCATCAAATTTGAGCCCATGCTTTTCATTTCATTTTGAATTGATATCTGAGCCCCGTTACCGATAGCAAGCATCACAATAACCGCAGCCACACCGATAATAATACCGAGACTGGTTAAAATTGAGCGCATCTTATTAGCCTTAATGGCTCGAACGGCAATTGAAAAGATTGTCTTTAAATCAATCATTTGCAGTTCCTTTCATCTGAACTGATTTCCCCATCGACAATTTTAATAATTCTATCAGCATACTTAGCAATATCTTCTTCATGCGTAACCAAGATAATTGTTCTGCCCAGTTCTTTATTAAGACGGGTAAACAAATCCATAATTTCCACACTCATTTTCGTATCAAGATTTCCGGTAGGTTCATCGGCAAAAATAATCGGAGCTTCATTGACAACGGCACGAGCAATAGCAACACGTTGTTGCTGACCACCGGAAAGCTGATTCGGTTGATGATACATTCTATTTTTCAAACCGACTTTTTCTAAAGCCTCCGTAGCGCGTTTAACTCTTTCAGCTTCGGGAACTTTAGAATACACCATTGGTAACTCAACATTTTCAATGGCCGATGTTCTGGATAAGAGGTTAAAGCCTTGAAAAACGAAACCGATTTTCTGATTTCGAATTTCAGCAAGCTCATCGGCAGATAATTTTTCCACACGCCGTCCGTCTAATGTATAAGAGCCTTTTGTAGGTTTGTCCAAACACCCCAGAATATTCATCAAAGTTGATTTTCCGGAACCTGAAGGTCCCATAATGGCGACGAACTCACCCTGCTCTATTTGTAAAGTTATACCTTTAAGTATTTCAAGATTAAACCCGTCGAGAGGATAACTCTTTCGAATATTATTTAATTCAATCAGTGCCATTATCGGGGCATCCTCATTCTCATAGCGCGCACTTTTGCTTCTTCACTTCTGTCTTCAATAATAACCTCATCTCCCTCTTTCAGTTTACCTTCGGTAATTTCGGTATTATCGTCATCAGAAACGCCGGTTTTTACGGTCAAACGCACGGGTTTTCCGCCGCTAAGCACCCACACACCCTTATCTTGATAACGTTTAGTTTCTCCGTTTTCATCCGTTATATAAAAGCGCATAGCTTTATTTGGAACCAAAAGAGCATTGTCACTTTGAGCCGTAATGACTTCAACATTTGCGGTCATACCTGGTTTAAGACGCAAATCTTTATTATCAATTTCAATAATAACTTCATAAGTAACAACATTAGAAGTCGTTATGGCCTCGTTGCGTACCTGAGTAACCACGCCGTAAAAAATTTCATCGGGAAAACTGTCAACACTAAACTCGACGGTTTGTCCGTCTTTAACCTTAGCAATATCCGCCTCCACAACAGAAGCCTCAATTTGCATTTTGGTTAAATCTTCAGCCACATTAAACAGAGTCGGCGTTTGGAAACTAGCCGCAACAGTCTGTCCCACCTCAACTTCTTTAGAAACAACGATTCCATCAACCGGAGAAATAATTTTTGTATAACGCAAATCAATTTCCGCAGCCAAGAGCGAGGCCTGAGCTTGGGTAACCTGTGCCTCATTTAGAGCGAGCTGAGCCACGGCATTATCATAATCACGCTGAGCCGATTCTAATTCTTTATCTGTAGAATATTGAGATTTATTAAGTTTTTTTATTCTTTCCAAGTGTTTTTGGTAATAAACGATATCGTTTTTAACCACTTCAACCTGAGCTTTGGCAATATCCAAAGCCGCCTTTCTCTGAGCAACCGTAGCCTCAAACAAAGCAGGATCAATCTGAGCCAACAACTGATTTTTTTCAACTTTTGAATTATAATCAACATATATTTCAGAAATAGTACCGGAAACCTGCGTACCGATATTAACGGTAGAAATCGGATTAATTACGCCAGAAGCTGTAACTTTTTCAACAATTTTTCCCCGAACGGCTTTTTTTGTAATAAAAGAATTTTCCTTTCCGCTGTCAAAACCAAACAACAAAACACCGCATCCGGCAACCACGGCCAAAACAGCATATTTCCATACCTTTTTCATTGATTTAGCACCCAAAAAAATAAAAACTGAATTTATTATAAACGATAAAATTAAAATATTCTTAAAATTTTTGCTTGTAAACAAAGTGTTTTTTGTCTATATTGAAAAGTGCATATATAAATCAAATAAATTATTATATAATCGTCAATCCTATCCCGCACCCATATATGCATGCGGCTTAGCTGACATAAAATTAAAAAATATGGCAAAAACCAAAAAAAATGCCGACAATCAAATTTTGGCAACCATGAAACTTGAGATGATTCAAGCCGGACTGCCGAAAGAGTACAAAACAACCAATAAAAAAGCGGTGCAAAAAACCGTTAGAGAAATTGGTTCATCATGTACAGAAACATTCTGGACCTCTTGGTGTCAGAACTGTACAAGTAAAGGATTAGCCCTGCTCAAGCCCAATGGAGCGGTCAAAATAATCCTTGAAAAAGATTATCAAAATTATGAGGTAAACGGGAAACCTCTTGGGCATTAAAAAAATCCCGAAATAATAAACTCTAATTATTTTAAACAATGGAACATCAACAAAAAAGAAACAAAGTTCTGACACCGGAGCAAAAAGCCGCACTGATTGCAGCCGGAGAATCCAAAAGGGAAGAGCGAGCTAAAAAGAAATTACAGGGAGAACAAAACAAAGAAATAACCTCTCTGAGAAAAAAGGCTGAAGCCGAAAGGAAAGAAGCCTTAATAGAAAAGAAGAAAAACCTCGCTTGGGCAATCTTTTATTTAAACAGTTGCTCTTATACCGGAAACAAACCGGAAAAGAGCGAGGTCGAAAAGATAAAAAATCTGTTAAGCGTAACAGATTACCACGTCCATCGTGACGACTATTGTAAAATCGTCCCCCTAGGAATGGATTTTGAAGGGGAAAAAATCAAAGAAGTTTGTTGCCAATTTCTGCGAGAGCAATTGGAAAACAACATCTTTGAGCCGTTCACGATTATTTCGACTCTTTCCGGCGGTTATATTTCGGCAAAAGTTTGCGAAATTCTGCTGGATTTCAAAGACATGTTTGCCGCCCATGAAATCGGTAAACATATCTTCATCAAACTGGACGAAACCATAAAAGAAGACGGACAGTTTGATGTAAAGCGGAGAAAATTTGTTCCGCTCAAGAAAGAAAAAAAAGAGCGTTTAATAAAGGTAATAAAGGCTTATTTGCCTATATACCTCAAACGCTTTACGGATAGTGGGTATGAACTCCGTGAGGAGTTCCAAGATGCCTTGATTCGCTACAGTAATCTGGCATCAAAAGAACTGAAAGAAAAAATTTCCGCCCGCCTCCACGAGTTGGAGAATGACGGAAAAGATGTGCCAAAAGGTCTCATCGCGCTTTATGAATAAAAAAGCGTGATTCCACTCAAAGCCCTGTGTAACAGTCATTCTGTTACGAGGGCTTTTTTATTCTCCGTTTTTTTCAAGACTTTTATCAAATAAATACATCAGCCTATTGTAACAAAACTGTCATCAAAAAATTTAAATTATCTATTGCCCTGTTACCGTTTTTTGTCTATAATTTCTAGTTGGAAATAAATATTAGTATAACAATTAAAAAAAAACAATTATGGAACAAAAAAAATTATCGCCTGAACAGGCAACAATACTCGGAACATACAGCAATGCTCCGGCAACAAAAAGATACGCTCATGATTTAATGCTCTCCGGCAGCAAACTGGAAGAAGTCATAATGGCTTGCCAGAGTGTCGCCAAAAAAGAGATTGAAATCAAAAAAAACTGGTTCCGCAACATGATCCGTGAAATGATGGATCAACGTTTTGACGGCACCACTTATGAGCTGCAAAAGTTGCTAGAAGACAATGCTGCCACGCCGGAAAAAGTTTTGGCTCGTGCCAATAAACACCTGAAAGAACTGGCTACACTAGGAAAGCCTAAAAGCCGAGAACTTCAGGTATTTATTAAAATCTTAGAGAGATATCTCAAAAAGGTAAAAAATTTCAATTCATATGGCTATAAAATGCTGTCTGAAGGAAAAAACCTGAAAGAGATAGCTCAGGTCGCAGCGGAAAAAGACCGTGAAGAGCAAATCTCCAATGAACACCGCCTCTGGCGTATCCAGTGCGTGCATCATTGCCAAAAGCTGCTGAGTTACGGAGGGGAAGTTGCGCCTCTTCTCATGGAACAGGCATTAGATAAAGAGGGGATTAAAGATAATAAAACGCGTGAATTACAAGTTTTGTTGGTCTATCAGACCTACAAAGATAAAGCGCAGAATTATCCCATCATCAAAAACATATGTTACCGATACATTCGGGACTACGTTTTAACGATGAAATCAATTCACCCCACGTTGGTTGAATATACCAAAGCCGACGAATGGGCGAGCGAAGAAACCCTCAACCTGTACATGGACAGAGAGATCAGCGCCAACATCATCAACGCTGACCAGGCCGTCCTGATTTACACGCCGTTTCATAAAATGGCGGAAGAAATCAGAAAAAAAGAAAACATTACCGTTCTTGACAAGAATGTCCTTTCCATAGAAGGCTTCTACGGAACGGCAATGAAAAAAAGAAAAGAATCGTAAACAAAAGCCGAATTGACTTCACATCAATTCGGCTTTGCCATTTTAAACCAAAGATTTTTAATCTTTATTCCAAAATCGTTCCTTCGGCAAAAGAAAACCCCCGCAAGAGCTCATCTGTATCCATAACTTTTTTACCTTGCCGCTGAATTTTCAAAACCAAAATCATACCCTGCCCGCACTGAATCAAAAGACCGGTATCATTAGGCACAATCGCACCGCATTCCATTCCTGAATCAGCGTCCAAAGCCTCAACTTCCAAAACCTTAAAACGCTCCCCCTCATACTCAAAATAAGTCGCCGGATATGGATTAAAAGCCCTAACCTTACGTTCTATCTCTTCTGCCGGACAAGAAAAGTCCAATTTACTTTCAGACTTTTCAATTTTAGCGGCATAACAACTTAAAGCATCATCTTGTTTTTCAGGCTTAATTTTATCAATATTATCTAAAACCTCAATAATCAATCCGGCACCGATAGCAGACAAAGCATCGTGTAAAATCTCCCCTGTTGTTTCCGGTGTAATATCAACCTCACCTTTGAGCAACATATCCCCCGTATCCAACCCGACATCCATCTGCATAATCGTAACACCGGATTTCTCATCGCCGGCTTCAATAGCTCTTTGAATAGGAGCAGCTCCGCGCCAACGCGGCAACAAAGAAGCATGAACATTAATACAGCCATAAGGGAAAGCCTCTAAAATCGGTTGCGGCAAAATTAAACCATACGCGGCCACAATCGCCACATCGGCATTTAAAGCTCTAAAAGCAACTTGTTCGTCTTCCAAACGCAATGTCTTAGGGGTACGCACTTCTATACCATGTTGCTCGGCAAACAAATGAACGGGCGTTTTGGTTTCTTTATGTCCGCGTCCGGCTTCTTTTGGCGCGCGAGTATAAACACAAACGACCTCATGATGTTTAACCAAAGCCTCCAAGACCGGAACAGAAAAATCCGGCGTTCCCATAAATACAACTTTCATTTTGCCCCTTTGCTTTATTAAAAATTATGCTTCTTTTTGACGAGTTTTTTGATACTTGGATAATTTTTTTACCAACATCTGGCGTTTCAAACGGCTCAAATGGTCAATATATAAAATACCATCTAAATGGTCTAATTCATGTTGAACCGCCACTGCCAAAAAGCCTTCAGCCAACAATTCACAACTTTTGCCGTTATAATCCAAATATTTAATCTTAACACTGGCCGGACGTTCAACTTCTGCTCTCTGCTCCGGTAAAGATAAACAACCTTCCTCGCAAATTTCCGTTTCTTCCGAACGCCAAATAATTTCAGGATTTACCATATATAAAGGAGCAGGCTCTTCCCCCTCATGGGCAATATCAATAACGACTGCTCGTTTAGACACGCCGACTTGAGGAGCCGCCAAACCAACACCGGCCTCCGCATACATAGTCTCCAACATATCATCTAAAAACTTACGAACATCATCATCAACGGCAACAAACTTTTCGGTCTTTTGTTTTAATATCGGATGCGGATATTCATACAACTTTAACTTTGCCATTTTACCTCTTAAAAACATTCAATCATTTCAAATGAAACTATCTTATTTCTTTCGCAATGGTATCCAATAAAGCATTAACCATTTTGGGCTCATTTTTAGAAAAGAATGCATAAGCCAAATCAACATATTCTTGAATCAAAACCTTCACATCAACATCGGTTGTATTAGCAAGTTCATAAGTTGCACAAAGCAACAATGCCCGCAAAGTACCGTCAAAACGGTCAAACACCCAACCTTCTCTCAAAAAATGAGCAATAGACTTTTCCATATCTTCTTTTTTCTCATGTACACCGCGTGTTAAAGATGAGAAATAGGCGGTATCCATATCGGCAGCCTCAACAAGCTCCTCATGATCATATCCGTCATCATCAATCAGATAATGTCCGACCTCGCCGCTAATAAAATCTTTTATAACTTCATCAACCGACAGCTGTCCATACTCAATCATATAAGTTGCTTGAACAGCAGCCAAACGAGCTGCAGATTTCTTTTTAATTTTTTCTGATACAAAATTACCCATTAATTTTCTCCCTGCGGCTTAGCCAACTTATCAATAGTATCAACAAAATCCTCAAAATCTTTAACTTCTCTGAAATCCCGATAAACCGAAGCAAAACGAATATATGCAATATGATCCAAAGCGGCAAGCGCTTCCATTACATATTCTCCGATAGTTTTTGAAGAAATCTCGGTTTCTCCGGAACTTTCAAGTCTCCGCTGAATTGAACTGACGATTTTTTCCACTCTTTCCGGAGTAATCGGACGTTTCCGAACCGCAATCTCAATTGAGCGAGCGAGTTTATCTCTGTCAAACATGGTTTTGTCTCCATTTTTTTTGACAACAACTAACTCGCGCAGTTGCACACGTTCAAAAGTCGTAAAACGAGAACCACATTCACTGCATTCTCGCCGACGACGGATAGCCGTCCCGTCATCAGTCTCTCTGGAATCTTTAACCTGCGTATCCTCACAACCGCAAAACGGGCATTTCATAAAACTCAAGCTCCTTTTTTCAATAAACTTTCAGTAACCTGATAGAGTTTTGAAGAATATCTGGCTCCCTTTATAAGAACAATATCATTATTTTGCAAGCACTTATTTAACAAGAATTCATCCAAACCTTCTTTATTTTCAAAATAATATTGCTGTTTTGATGCCGGAAGCTGAGCCAACATATCTTTCATCTCCGGACAAACCCCGATAACGATATCTACGGAAGTTTGGGCTAAAAGTTTGCCAATCTCAATATGCCGAAGTTGTGAAGTCTCTCCAAGTTCGGCCATTTTTCCCAAAACAACAATTTTACGCCCTTTAGAAATTTTTTTCTTATCTAAAGTTTCAATAGCCAATTTCATAGCCTCCGGCTGTCCGGAATAACTATCATCAATCAAAGTATAGTGTCCGCCGTTCTCAAGGCTAAGAAGATGTTCTTTTCCTCGCCCCTCTAAAGCTCCAAAATCTTTTAAACTGGCGGCAGCTTTACAAACATCAAGCCCTAAAGCCTTAACTACACTCAAAACACACCAAGCATTATAAAGATAGTGTTCGCCTTCGTTTGAAAGTTTAAAATCAACTCCAGGATGATGCGTCTTTCCAAATTTTATAATCTCGGCACCGTTTTCAATAGCTCTTTTTTCTAACAAAGATGCAAAATTGGTATCTTCATTAATAAAAGCCAAACCACCTTTTTTTAAGGATTTAAAAATTTCCGCTTTTGCCTCGGCGATTCCTTCAAAGTTAGCAAAGAACTCTATATGCATTGGATAAACATTGGTAATAATCGCCATATCCGGCTTAACAAAAGAAACCAATTCTTCAATTTCCCCTTTGGCACTCATACCCATTTCAATAATCGCATAATCAGCCTCCATATCCATATTGCAAAGAGTAATAGGAACGCCGACCTGATTATTATGATTTCCGGTCGTTGCATAAGTTTTTCCAAATAAAGACAAAACAAACTTAAGCTCTTCTTTAGTTGTAGTTTTACCGGCACTCCCCGTTAATCCGATAACAACCCCTTTAAACAAAGAGCGAACATACGCACCGATAAGCCCATAAGCATGCAAACTGTTTTGAACAACCAACTGCTTATTTTCAGGAACACCATCAACCAAATGTTCCACTATTGCCAATGCAGCTCCCTGCTCTATCACTTGAGGCACAAAATCATGAGCATTGAATTTCTCACCTTTAATGGCAATAAATAAATCTCCTTTTTGGAGTTTACGACTGTCCGTACAAATATTGTCAATATCACAATCAATAACCAACGATGATGAATTTACAATTTCAGCCAGTTTTGAAGAATGAATTTTTAACATGCCTATCCTTTTATTTTCATTAGAGTCGCACCTATTAAAAAGGTAGCTAAATTTTGCTAAAATTTGCTTAATTCATTTTCAATATTTTGTCAATTTTTAAGGTTGCATATTATAAATCAGATGCTATAATGACGCCGACAAAGAATTAGTATAGATTTTATTATGATAAAACAAAGTTTTTCATAAATCTTGCTAATTCAAAAAATAAATTTTTTGTTTTACTCTAAAATTTAAGCCTTATGAAAAATTTTCTTAAGATTGCCATGATTCTGGCAATGGTTGCCTTTGCAACAAGTTGTGGTTACAAAAGTGAAATAACGCCGATTCCAGGAACAGACCTTTCGACGTTTACGGTCCAAACCCAAGATGAAAAGATTGTCATGGGTGTCATGAACTCTGCCGGTGTCCGCCTTATTCCTCCCGCTTACAGTGCAATAACTCTGCAAAGCGGCTGCCTTATCGCTCAATACGAAGTTGCCGGACAAAAGCTCTACAACCTCTTTCTGCAAGACGGAAACAAGGCCATAGATGAAAACTTGCTGACCTGTGAATGGATAACAGATCACTTCCGCGCCACCAATAGCAAAGGAGAATTTTTGTACTATCCTGAGACAGAGAAAACCTTCGGTCCGCACAAATTTTCCGTTAAGATGGAAAACTTTATCTTCTATCAAACTGAAAAAGGAGCCGGAGTAGCAAACAAATCAGGAATAATCATGTCTGAACAGACTGAAATTTATCTGATAAAAGACCAAAAGAGCAACACGTACTTTTTTGCTGTTCCGAACGGGAAAAAGGCTGTCTTGTATGATGCTTCCGGAAAAGAAGTTAAGAAGCTGTCTCAATGGAGCTGGACACAACTTCAGAAAAAAATCAAAAAAGATTTTCTCCTGAACAGACTTGTTATCTCAGGAGAAGTACCCAACATCAAGGCTTTCTAAAGCCGATGGTATCAAAAAAACCTCCGTATTTTTTAATACGGAGGTTTAATTATAGAAAAATTAATCATAGATTGGAAAACGCTTGCAAAGAGCTATTGCCTCATCTCTTACTCTTTTTATTGTTTCTTCAGCATTTTTTGAAGCTAAAGCATCAACAATATCACCTATCCAATCTGCGACTTGTTCAAATTCCTGTTCTTTAAATCCTCGAGTCGTTCCGGCCGGTGTCCCAACGCGAATACCTGACGTTACTTTAGGAGGCATCGGGTCAAACGGAATAGCATTCTTGTTACAGGTAATATGAGCATCTTCCAGAGCCTGAGTAACAACATCGCCGGTCAACCCTTTCGGACGCAAGTCAACCAATAACAAATGAGTATCCGTTCCGCCGGAAACCAAATCTAAACCGCGTTTTTTCAGTCTCTCACCCATAGCTTTTGCATTTTTAACAACCTGATCCGCATAAAGTTTAAATTCGGTGGTTGCATCCTCGGCAAAACAAACCGCTTTTCCGGCAATCACATGCATAAGCGGACCGCCCTGCGTTCCGGGAAAAACGGCAGAATTAATTTTCTTTGCAATATCTTCATTATTAGTCAAAATCATACCACCGCGCGGTCCTCTGAGGGTTTTATGCGTAGTCGTTGTAACCACGTCGGCAAATTCCAATGGATTCGGATGAACACCTCCGGCAACCAAACCGGCAAAATGAGCCATATCAACCATTAAATAAGCCCCGACTTTATCCGCAATTTCTCTAAACCGAGCAAAATCAATTTGTCTCGGATATGCAGAACCTCCGGCAATAATAAGTTTTGGCTTATTTTCCAAAGCCAAACGTTCGACTTCATCAAAATCAATTAAACAATTGTCTTTCCGAACCCCATAAGGAACCGCATTAAGCCATTTACCGGATATTGAGACTTTTGAACCATGCGTCAAATGCCCACCCGCATCAAGAGACATACCCATAATTGTATCATTCGGCTGCAACAAAGCTACATAAACCGCCGTATTAGCCTGACTCCCAGAATGAGGTTGAACATTAGCAAATTTTGCCCCAAAAAGTTTTTTAGCACGTTCTATTGCCAAATTTTCAACTTCATCAACAAATGAACAACCATTATAATAACGTCTTCCGGGATACCCTTCGGCATATTTATTGGTTAAAATAGAACCTTGAGCCTCTAACACAGCCTTAGAAACAATATTTTCAGAAGCAATAAGTTCTATCTGATAACGTTGCCGTTCAAGTTCCTTTTCTATAGCTGCAAAAATTTCAGCATCTTCATCTTTTAATGATTTAACAAAATCCATTCTAGCATCCTTCTTCAATTTTTTCCAAACGTTTGTTATGGCGCCCGCCTTCAAATTCAGAATTCAAGAAAATATCGATTCTTTTAATAACATCTTCTTGCTTCATAGTCCTTCCGCCAAAAACCAAAACATTTGCGTTATTATGCTTTTTAGCCATTTCAGCCACAAAATCATCATATAAAACGGCAGCACGAATACCATGATAGCGATTTGCGGCAATTGAGATTCCGATTCCCGTTCCGCAAATCAAGATTCCCAAATCCACATTCCCGGATAATATCTCTTTGCTCATTTTTGCGGCAATATCAGGATAATCGCAAGATTCCGTATTATATGTTCCTAAATCAATCATATCGGTAAAATGTTTTTTCAAAACTTCTTTTAATTCAAAACCGCCATGATCAGAACCGATAGCTATTTTCATAATATATCTCCCAAAAATTTTGCTTAAATCCTAACATTAATCTACAAAATAACCACGAAAAACTGAATTTTGCACATATAATAAATTTTTTGAAAAAAAAATAAAAAAAGTTATTGACGAGAACAAAAATTATTGTATATATAAAGGCACCGATTGAGAGAATGGTAACCAGTTGGCCGGTTGGCAGAGTGGCTCATGCAGAGGACTGCAAATCCTTGTACATCGGTTCAATTCCGGTACCGGCCTCCAAAATTCATTTCTACCGCATATTATTCCGGCTTAGCTCAGCGGTAGAGCAATCGGCTGTTAACCGATTGGTCGCCTGTTCGAATCAGGCAGCCGGAGCCAATAGAAAAGACCTCAAAATGAGGTCTTTTTTTTATATCAGTAAATATCTGTTTGATATAAGAGATAACATGACCGATATCGGCACAATATTTTAATAAAACTTTGGAAGATACATCATGCAAAAATTAGAAATTTATGAAGAAATTATCAAAAAATACATGACCGCATTAGCATCTTATGATTTAGACGGTTTATGCTCACTTTTTGCCCCTGAAGCCAAAGTTTACTCTCCGCTTCTCGGTTGGATTGAACCCAGAACCTTTTTTGAAAAAATGTGCACCTTGTCAGATGTTGAAAAATCTTATCAAATTCCGCATAACACATTAATCAGCACAGAAGACAAACCAACCATGATTAAACATTTTACTTACCACTGGGCTGTTAAAGACGATCGCCAAACCACCTTTGAAGTCTGCGATATTTTTGAGTTTAATGAGCAAAATCTCATCAGCAAGGAAACAATTATTTATGACACATATCAGCTCCGCCAAGATATGAATGGAAATCCTTTGGATTTTTAAGTTTCTCAGATTGAAAAAAAGCTCAAATAAATTTGAGCTTTTTTTTTCATAATTCATAAAACTAACCAAACAAGTTTCCGCCTTTTGCAACCATCGATGCAGGCATATTAATCAATTCAATATTAACATATGGGGCTTCCGCATCACTCAAATCAACCATCAAAAGAGTTAAAGCTTTTACCAGTTCAGCCTCTTTCCCTGAAAAGCCGATAGATTTCATCTCAATTAAAGCACCTTTATTTTCCGGATTTCCTCCTATACTCATATCTTGATTTTCATCAAGCAAAACACAAATATATGTTTTAGGTTTACCCAAAACCTTAGCTACCAAATCAACGGCATCTTCAATAAATTCAGCTTTATTTTTAATTTTAGCATTTGTATGAATCGTTAAAAAAGGCATTTATTTTCTCCTAATATTAATCTCTGCCTATAGTACTTTCCGCTCCATTTTTTTGCAAGAATTTATTATTAAAAAGAGAGACTGTATATTCGTTATATACAGTCCCTCTTCTATCAAACATCTAGTGTTTATGACCTACTACCACACTTAAGATGAACTATCATCAAGCGATCTTTTGTTGCATCATTAATAACCGTTGCATTTATATTTCCATAAGCATCTATAGAACCATTTCCGCTTCCCGTACAATAACCAGATGCTCCCGGATTAGCATAACAAGTACCATCAAAACTTACATGTGTAATAAGACATGAATACCCCTCAGGAATATTGTAAAGATTCAAAGCAATCTTATAATCACCATATTCTAAATCAGATGCTAATGTATATGTCTGAGATGTTGAAGAATCTTTGATACTGGTAGAATAACTTCCACCATCAATACGTGTTCCATCTTTCTTATACAAAGCAAAGCTAAAATATACAAAAGTATTTGCTTGAGGAGCTTTATCATAGCCTGGGTTATACGCATCTCTGTATTGAATTTGATATGTAAAGTTCCAACTATTAGTTGAACCTGAATCAGCTTTTTTAACACAGGAAGAACCATTCCAAGTGTAACCATCATTACATGTACATTGTACATACTTACCATTACATGGTGTTCCGTAGCCATTTTTATACTCTGTACCTGTACATGCATATTTAAAAACATCGGCACAGACATCGGTTGAGCAGAAATATTTGCTCAAATCATACGGACAACGCAAACTACTATAACCGGAACATTCACTCTGTGTTTGCACAAAACCTAATGCTGAACAATCAGATTCAAAACAATCTGCAGCTTTTGCGTTTCCTGTAAAAATAAATGCAGATGTACAAACTAATAAATATTTTGAATACGAATATCTCATTTTTGCCTCCTGCTTTTAAATTTCTTTAACGCAAATAGATGCTCTTACACTGAACGTATCAGCTTGACAGCGAGGTCCATCTAAATATGCGATACTATGACCATTTGAACATGTTGTACTGGTCCAAATGCCTACACTCCCATTAGAGCCATAGACATCGATATGAACAGTAAAAGACATTTGCGAGCGCAAGCCTGATATCCTATAAGCCTCGCTACTCGTCGGTAAACGATAACCGATATTTTCACAAGAACTTAAAGCCGAAGAATAGTTTTTACCTCCAATTCCTCCTTGTGTAACATAATAAAGTTTACCATTGTAATAAAACATATCTACACCGCTTCCCGCAGATTTTACTTCCCCTCCGCAAATAACTTTTGAGGTATCGAAAGGACAATATAATAAATTAAAATGATTCTCACAATTTGATGCCGTCTTTGTATATCCCAAAGCCGCACAATCCGCTTTAACACATAACTGCGCCGATAAATCAGATATCCCACATATAAAATAAGCAAAGGATATACATATCAAAATTTTTTGAACTTGTTTTAAATTCAACATAACACACCTTCCTTCACTTATAACTAAGACATACAAAAACATTTAGATGAATCATAAGGACATTTTATGGTAATCTTCCCATCAGAGCATGATGTCTCTACATATCCCAGCTCAACACAATCTGTTGATACCGGTCTTGGGCAAATTCCCGTCGTATCTTGTTCTTTATATCCATCATTACAGCTGTTAAATTTATATTTATCATTACAACCTAAACTGCACGATGCATTAGCACAATCTGATGACGTATACTTATAATCATCACCCGCTTTACACGGACACAACCCATC